>JAIRMN010000070.1 GCA_031258715.1 Zoogloeaceae bacterium | reverse complement strand
CATCAGGTTGGGGACGATGGAAATCTGCGCCGGCGCCTGCGCGACGATTTCGGCGTTGTTGAAGCGCACGGCCTGGACGATCCGCGCGTTCAGGGCATCCGTCGCCGGTTCGGCCTGCGCGCCCAGGGATTCCGCCCAGTTCCGCCGGATCAGCTCATGCGCGGAGAGCGGCGGAGCCTGGGGCGCGGGCGTATCGGGGGCGTTTTCCCCGTTGTCCGTCTTCTTGCTGCGACGAAAAAAATTGAACATGGCGTGGATTATTCCTGTCGAAAAAGGCGCGCTCACTTGTCGCCGATGGCGATGATGAGGGCGACGGCCTTGGAAACCATGGCGGTGGAAACCTGGTTCAGCGCCTGCTGGCTGAACACGGCGTTTTGCAGGGCAAGTCCGGTGGAATGGCTGGCGACCTGGTAGAGCGCCGCGATTGCCTGGGCGGGCGCCTCGGCGACGACCTTCACGTTATTTTGCGTGACGGCGTCGGTAATCTGCGCGTTCACTGCCGTGCTGTCGGCCATGTCGATTCTCCTTGTCCTTGTGGGCGGGTATGTCGATATGAACGCGCCAGATTCAATCTTGTGAACTTTTTGTGAGCGTCCGCAACCTTTCGCGCAGCAACTGCACCCGCTTGCGCGCCAGCGCGACGCTGACGCCCAGGGCCTGGGCGATTTCCGGGTAGGCGCGTTCCTGGAGAAAGGCCAGCTCGAACAGAACACGCTGGCACGGCTTCAGGCGCTCGATCGCGCGGGACAATCCCTCCAGGCGTTCCACGGCAAGGAGCGCATCGAGCGGCGTTCGCGTCTCGCCCGCTTCCTCCGGCATTTCCCTGCCCTCTTCTTCCATCCGCCATGTTGCTTCCCCGTCGAAAATCCGTTTTTCCCGCGCCTCCCGGCGCGCGCTGTCCAGATGGACGTGGCGCAGCACGAGAAACAGGAACCCCTGCGCGTCATGGACACGATCCGGCATGCGACGCAGGATTTGCAGGGATTTGATGGCCGTGGCGGAGAGCAGATCCTCGGACTTGCCCTGGTCTCCCCTGGTCATGTACAGCGCGCGGCGATAGAGCGCCCGACGCGCGGCGCGCCAGCTTTCCTCGAAGCGTCGATCCCCGGCATGGAACTTTGTAGCCGGTGGTTTCCCCGATCCTTCCATTTGCGCCTTCCCATGCGATAAACATGGAAAGGCATTCTGGAAAGATTCGCTGGAAAACGCTGTTCCCCAGGGAACAGCGATCCGTCATCTGGAAAGATGGGCGCGCAGGCGGATTTGCGGCAGATCGTCGATCAAAAGCGCGCCGCCCCGCACACGCGCCAGACCCTGCGTAACCCAGGATCGCAGCCGGACATTCAGTTTGGGGCGGCTCGCGTTGATCATCGCGGCCAGCAGGCCCTGATGCGCGGGCAGTTTGAAATGCGGGGCAGGGCTTTTTTCCAGGTTTTGCAGGATATGACGCGCCAAGCGGGCTTCCAGCGGATAGAGACAGACCGTTTCGATGAAATCGAGATTCTGTTCGCTCTGCTTATGGAGCCATGCCATGAGATGTTCCAGGAAAACCCGGTTGCAAGAAAGCGCGATAAAATGCTGCCGGGAAAGGATCAGCGCCCTGGTCGCCCCGGAAACGCGCGCGGCAGTCCGGCGCGGGGGCTGGCCGAAAAGCGCGGAAAGACCGAAGATTTCCCCCGGCGCGCTGCAACTGACGATCAACTCGCGCCCATCCGGGCCGAACATTTGGTGATAGACCATGCCTTCCATCACGAAACCGATGAAATCGCCGGGATCGCCCTGCAGGAAAAAAAATTCCCGGTCGCGCAACTGGCGTTCCCGCGCGTGCGCGGCGATGAACCGGAGCAGGCCGTTCGGGAGATTTCGAGACAGTTGAGCGTCTTTCAGCCAGGAGTAGATTTCCAGGTCGTCCATTCGTATCGCGCCCGCAACGAAAAACACATTTCAACCCCGGAACGTCACGCAGTCCACCCCCTTTGAAAACCTTGGAACGCTTCAGGCAAATTGACTCTATGCGCATGTTATCATTTTAATTTTTCTCGGGAAACATTCCCACAGGATGTTTTCCGGACACGAATTCATTGCGGCCAGTCCCTCGTCACAGGCCAGGGCAATCGCATTTGGAACAGGCGCCTCCTCCCTTCTTAAACATCTACAGATCCAGAGCTGTTTCTTCTTTGCTGCATAAGTGAGCTGCCGGAGATCGATCCAGACGATTGGGCAACAATCGGGAAGGATCGGACTCACGCGCCAACCCGCTTCTCGGCGATATTGCCCTCTCCACGAATCAGGGGAGGTGAATCGAAATGACGGAAAAGACGACAGGCAACTCAAACGTCGAAGGCGGCATCGATGCAGGTCGCCGTTCCATGATGAAACGCGCGGCGGTGGCCGGGCTGGCGGTTGCCTCCCTGTCGACATCGGCGGGAAGCGCGGCGGCGCGACCGCCAGGCGATGTCCAGCCGGCAAGAGACCCGCGCGCCCGGTTCCCGAACGATCAACCAACGCAGGCGCAAACATGGCCTGGACTTCAACGCGACATGAGGCCGATACCCGACTGCGGCGAGACGAGTTACCGGGGTTCCGGGCGTCTTGCCGGGCGTCGCGCGCTGATCACCGGCGGCGATTCCGGCATTGGCCGCGCCGTTGCCATCGCCTATGCGCGCGAAGGCGCTGACGTTGCAATCAACTACCTGCCGCAGGAAGAGCCGGATGCCGTCGAGGTGATCGGATACATCCGCGGCGAGGGCCGAAAAGCCATCGCCATCCCCGGCGACCTGCGCGGCGAGGAATTCTGCAAGCATCTCGTTGCCAGGGCGGAAAGCGAACTTGGCGGTCTCGACATCCTCGTCAATAACGCGGGCTACGGGTGGTTTCTGCCCGGCATCCTTGAGTATCCGAACGAAAAATTCGACCAGACGATCAAGACCAACCTCTACGCCCCGTTCTGGTTGTCGAAGGCCGCCATCGCGCTGATGAAGCCGGGAAGCGCGATTGTGTTCACGAGTTCGGTCACTGCCTTCTCGCCTGCCGAAGCTTTCCTTGGCTATAGCGCCACGAAGGCGGCGATCGTCGCTTTCACCAGCGCGCTTGCCAAACAGGTCGCCAAACGCGGCATCCGGGTAAACGGCGTCGCTCCCGGCCCGATCTGGACGCCGATGCAGATCTATTTCGAGGCTCCCCCCAACAACGTCGAGGCGCTCAACGCTTCGACCCCCCTGGGACGAATGGGGCAGCCGGTGGAAATGGCGCCGCTCTACGTCACCCTGGCGGAAGGCGCGAGCAGCTACGTCACCGGGAGCACATGGTCTGCCGATGGCGGACGGCTATAGTTCCCGCGCCGCCCGGATCGTCCGCAAGGGCGTCACGTCGCGGATGGGGGAGGCTCCGAACATGCGCCGATACTCGCGATTGAATTGCGAGGCGCTTTCGTAGCCCACGCGCACTGCCGCAGTGACGGCATCCACATTTTCCGCCAGCAGAATGCGGCGGGCTTCATGCAGCCGCAGGCGCTTTTGATACTGCAAGGGACTCATCGCGGTCATGGCCCGGAAATGATGATGCAGTGTGGATGCTCCCATGCCCGCCAACGCCGCCAATTCCTCGATTCTGAGCGGCTGCGTGTAGTTTTCCCGCAGCCAGGCAATCGCCCTGGCGGTCCTCTGGCTTTGCGTGCCGAGCAGAACGGTCTCGCGGAAACAGGCGCTAGCCGGGCTCGTGAGAATGCGATAGATGATTTCCCGTTGGATCAACGCGCCCAGATGCGCAAGATCCCTGGGTTTGTCGAGCAAATCGACCAGTCTCCTGACGGCATCGAAAAGTTCGAGGGTGGCAGGCCCCGTTGCCATGGCGGTTCCGCCAACGGGCGTATTCGCGTCCTGCGTATCCACATCGGCGATTATCTGGCGGGCGACTTGCAGGTCCAGCCTCATGAGCAACGAGACATAGGGCGCATCGGGACTGGCTTCCAATACTTCCGTCACCGTAGGCAGGTTGACCGCGGTCAGCAGGAAGCGGGATTCGTCATAGATATAAGTGGTTCCGCCAAGCTGGACGCGCTTCCTGCCCCGGATGATCATCGAGACGCAAGGATCGTACAGATAGGACGTGGGCGGCGTAGGGGCCATGACCTTCGCAAAGCTCAGGCCAGACAGGGAGGTGACGCGCTCCTCCGTATTTCCGACGAACGCGCCAACCCGCTCTGCAAGACCAGCGCGGATTGGCGCGGTCTCCTCACGGCGGCGGCGATCGGTTTGATCGGGTTCAGGAATCATGGCTCAGAGGGTTGCGCCCTGACGTGAAAGCTCCCGGTTGATCGCTTTTCGATCTTTCGTCAGCTCGCCTCCCGCTGGCTTCTTCGCCGGGGTCAGGATATGCCGCCCGTCCGCCGCCGCGAAATCTTCTATCGTCCGGTTCTTCCAGTGGCAGCCCCGATCCGCCAGGAGCAGTTCTTCTTCGCGCGGACAGTCTTTCAGCCTCGAATTGTCCGATCCCTTCGCCGTCGAACATGTGACCGTATGCGCCAAACCACTTTTCAAATCCACTCCAATATGCGCCTTCATCCCAAGATGCTATTGATCCACCTTCTATTTCAAACTGCGACAAGCCTGGAAATGCGGTCAATCATTTCTGGCTTCTTCCTCCAGCCAGGACTGGAACATTAAAACATCCCAAAGATGGTACGACCAGTTGCGCCGCCCCATTTGATGTTCATGCCATTTTTGCGTGATTGGCGCGGAATGAAAAAATCCTTCCTGTTCCAGACGTTTCGGATCAAGCAGGGTTTCCCCCCAGTCCTTCAACGGCCCTCGCAGCCAACGATCCAATGGAATGCCAAAGCCCATCTTGGGACGCTCCATCAGGTCTTTCGGCACATGGCGATAAAGCACTTGCCGCAACAGCCATTTACCTTGTCCCGCGCGGATTTTCATACGCAAGGGCAAGCGCCATGCGAATTCGACCAGGGTGTGATCCAGCATGGGGACGCGGGTTTCCAGGCTGACCGCCATGGCGGCTCGATCCACCTTGACCAGGATGTCGTCGGGGAGATAGGTGATCGTGTCCAGCGCCATCATCCGGGCCTCGAAATCGGGAAACGTCGCTTGTATTGGATCGGTCAGGATACTTTGCGGTTCTTCCCCTCCCTTGACCAATTGCGCGGGCGTTTTCCAGTGGGATACCAACCCCAGATAGAGTTCTTCCGGTGTTTTCAGGGCCAGGATTTCCGCCGCTTTATGGAGTTTGTCGCCGGGATGCGTGAAACGCAGACGCCTGGGCAGCAGATGAGCAAGGCCGCGAAAGAAAGCATCCTGGTTTTGCGGGGGCAACAAGGTCAAGATACTTGCCAATATCATGCGCAGATTTCGCGGCATCCCTCCCAGGCGGCGCCAGATGATGGCTCCCCATGTATGGCGATTGTAGCCGCCAAACAATTCATCCCCGCCATCGCCGGAAAGACTTACGGTAACTTGCGAGCGCGCCAGACGAGAAAGCAGGAAGGCGGGAATCTGGGAACTATCGGAAAACGGCTCATCGTAGATGCGCGGCAAGGCGGGGATGACATCCAGGGCGTCTTGCGGCGAGACGTAGAGTTCCGTGTGTTCCGTGCCCAGGCGCCGCGCCACGGCCTTGGCGTGTTCCGCTTCATTGTAGGCGGACTCACAAAATCCGATGGTGAAGGTCTTCACCGGGCGAATGCTGTTTGCCTGCATCAGCGCAACGACCGCGGAGGAATCGATGCCGCCGGAAAGAAAAGCGCCCAGAGGCACATCGGCAATCTTCTGATTTTGGATGGCGCGTCCCAGCAAATGTTCCAGGGTTTCGACGGCTTCCTCGTCACTGCCCGTGAAAGGATTTTCGTATCCTGAAACCGCTATCGCCCTCAATGACCAATAGGCTTCTGGCCGCGCTTCCCTTTCATTTTCGCGCAGGCTCAGATAATGGCCCGGCATCAATTTCCTGATCCCCCGATAGATGGAATGGGGGGCGGGAATATAATTGTGCCGCAAAAAAAGGGTCAATGCGTCACGGTCGATTTCCGCCCCAAACGCGGGATGCGCGCGCAGGGCTTTCAGTTCCGAAGCAAACAGGAATACACCGTTTTGCCAGCCGTAATAGAGCGGCTTCTCGCCCAAGCGGTCGCGCGCCAGCGTCAAGACGCGTTCTTGTCTATCCCACAGCACAAAGGCGAACATGCCGGTAAATTTTTTCAGCGCCTTCTCGATCCCCCAGGCGGAAAACGCGGCCAGCATGATTTCCGTATCCGAATGCCCACGCCAAGAAGGCGCTTTCCCATGCTCTTCCAATCCATTTCGTAACTCGGCGAAATTATAGATTTCCCCATTGAAACAGAGGATGTAACGGCCACAGGCGGAATGCATGGGCTGATGGCCTTGCGGCGAAATGTCCAAAATAGACAAACGCCGGTGCGCCAATACAATGCCCGCCTTTTCGTCCCCCCAAACGCCTTCATCGTCCGGCCCGCGATGCCGGATGGCTTCAGCCATCTTTCGCGCCGTCATTTCCATGTCGGAAAGCGGCGCGCATCCTGTGGACCGCCAATATCCCGTCAATCCGCACATAGCGTTTCAGAGACGCGCATAAGAATCTTCGTATTGCCGGACGATAGATCCGATTTCAAAACACGCCGCCACCCGTTTTCTGGCGCGCGCACCCAGGTCGGCGCGTTCGGCGGGCGGCAGGGAAAGCAGGAAAGCTAGGGCATCGGCCAATCCTCGCATGTCGCCGATGTCGACCACCTTGCCAGTATCGCCCACGATGAAGGCGGAATCTCCCGCGCTGGTGACCGCGCAGGGAACCCCACAAGACATGGCCTCTCCCAATACGTTAGGAAAGGCTTCTCCGTAAGAAGAAGCGGAAACGAGAACGTCCAGGCTCGCCATGATGGCGGGGATATCAGTACGCAGGCCCAGAAGATGAGTATGCGCATTCACTCCATTTTGCGTCATGGCTTCTCGCAATACTTCGTTTTGGGAATCCACGCCCGACCCCGCGAGGAGAAAACGGGCTTCCGAAAAACGTTCCCGCAAAAACCCAGCGGCCATGAAAAACCCCTGGTGGTTTTTCTGCGGATCAAAGCGCCCGATCATGCCGATCAGCGGCGTGTTTTCCGGAATGCCCAATTCCGCCCGAAGACGATGCCGCGCCTTTTCGTCGGGTTTGAAATGGGCGAGATCAAAGCCGTTTGGAATGACCGACATCTTTTCCTTTTTATAGCCCAGCGCGACATGGATACGCAAGGCGGCCTTGGAACAGGAAATGATATGCCGCGGAATGACCGGCGAAAAAAAAGCGCATGAACGCGCGGTCAGGCGAGTGTAAAAACGTGTCTTTTCCCTGGAAAGATCGCTGTTGCGGATACACCAAACCACTTTGCGTACGCCCGCCAGGCGCGCCGCCAATCCCCCCAATAGATCCGCGTGGTACATCCAGGTATGGACGATGTCCGGCTTCATGGCGCGGATTCGCGCAACCAAACGCCAGAAGGCCAGAGGCGAAAAAGCGCCGCGCGCAAATCCCGCGCCCTCCACGGGAATATCGAACGCCTCGATGGATGCCGCAAACTCGCCCGGAGGAGTCAAAGTGATGACGAAAGGCGAAAACCGCGCGCGCGAAATGCGTTCCAGAAGTTTCAGGAGCATCATTTCCGCGCCTCCCGTGGAAAGCCCGGTGATGATGAATAGAATGCGTTTCACTGATCTTTCCAATTCGCGTGGAATGCCCGCAAATTCCGCGCCATTACGCACCCTGTTGTCCCAAGATATGTCAAAAACCCCCCTAGCAGCCTGTCGGACTAGAAGTTACCCGGCAGATTGATTTCACGATGCAGGACAAATTGAACCGTTTGAGTCAAGATTTGGGCATTCCTGGCACGGAATCCGCAATGCTTATGTCCTGTTTCCCTACCGCGGACGCAATACGGCCATGCGCTTCAGGTTCCACGCCAGGCAGACCAGGGTCCATTCGTTGCTGACCTTCTCCAGACCGCGCAGCATGAATTGACGAAATCCCATCACCG
>JAIRMN010000025.1 GCA_031258715.1 Zoogloeaceae bacterium | reverse complement strand
TTGGTAGCGAACCAGGCCGGACTGAAAGCCTGCTGGGCATGCGCCGCGTCCCACCCGACCCCGGCGACAAAGGCCAGCGCGACGGCGCGCGCGATGGGGGCAAGCCTGAAAGCGCGGCCCTGGGCGGATTTCGATTTCAAGGGCTTCGGCGGCTTCGGCGGAAAAACCTTGCCGTCACGCCCGGAAGGCGCGAAAGGGTCAGAAGGAGAAGGGGCAAAAAAGGCGGTCATGGCAATGCTCCAGTAAAGTTGACGCACGGATCCCCGCCCCTCCCGCGACCCGCCCGCGACATGAACCCCCGCGACGCAACCCGGCAAAAGGCAAAAATCCCTTTATGCCCATTAGACGAACGCCACACCCCCAATCCCGCAATATTTTTTACCCCGCCGTCAAAAGCAAGGCGAGACTTGAAACGCGCCCAAGATCGTCAAAAGCGAGGGGCGGCGCCATGCCCCCGAAGCAATCCAGAAGCGTAACAACCGGCGCAAAGCGCCGCTAACTTCTCCTGCCTCCTGCCTCCTGCCTCCTGTCTCCTGTCTCCTGTCTCCTGTCTCCTGTCTCCTGATTCCTGACCCCTGCCCTCACTCCTCCGCCCTTGGCCAGACGCCCAGCGAGAGGTATGCCGCGGCAAGGCCCGTCATGGCGTTTGCGCCGATGGAAGACCCAACGGAATGTCCGGCGGCGGGATGGTAAGACGGTGGCGCGGCGTTGCGGAAGCTGGCCGCGTCGGAGTCGCGCCGCAGCAGTTTGCGCGCGGACAGATCAACGGCATCCCAGCGGCGTTTGACCGTAGCGTAGGCAGTCCGGCGCGCGGGACTTTGCGCCGCCCAGCGCCGGAAACGTTCGGCGTCCGCCTCACGCGCCTCGCCCGAACGCAAAAGACGCAACCAGCGCCAGGCTTGCGCCTCCAGGTCATCCGCGCGCCCGGCAAGGTCTTCGCCGGAGGAAAGAGAGATTTTTTTCATCCAAAAACTAACTCCGGTTTGAAACCCCGCCCTTCAGGGCGGTGCGAAGGTTGAGACCCCGGCCTGAAGGCCGGGGTTTCGACCGTAGCCATTGGGGAGGGGAGAGAAACCCCTTCCCAATGGCGTCAGACCGACAGCCCTGAAGGGCTGTCGCTAATTTCTTGCTCGCGTCTCGCCAAGCCCGCCGACAGACGAATACCGATCTGGCCGCCGCGCCCGCTTGTCATTTCAGGATTCGGAACGGGATTATACCGTCCAGGCGCGCCTATCTGCCGCGCCTCTTCCTATAAACGACGTTCGACGCCCCGGAAAACCGCATTATTTTTCTATTCCCGCCGCGCCAGACGCGCGTTCAGGCGCTCATGGACACGTTGCAATTCATATTCGACGGTACGCAACGATACGCCCAGGCGCCGCGCCGCCTCCTTTTGCGTCACCCCTTCGCCATGCACCAGCAAGGCGATGGCGCGCCGCCGCTCGGGCATCCGATCCAGGAGTTCCTCCAGGGTATCCACATCCGAACGGATTTCGGCCACCTCTTCCGGACTGGGGGACGGATCGGCAAATTCCTCGATCAGCGCCTCGGCTTCATCCCCCGAAAGCAGACGGCTGTGGCGCCGCCGCGCGTCCACGACGAGATTGACCGCCATCCGCGCAAGGTAAGCGCCCGGCTCTCGAACCGGACAGGTACACGCGCCATCCTTCAGGCGGAGCCAGGTATCGTGCAAGGCGTCGCCCGCCAGTTCGGCACAGCCCAGACGGCGCGTCAGACGCTGCCTGAGTGTGTGGTAGTGCGCGCCCAGATAATCCAGCAAGGCCGCCCCCCCGCGTCCCCCGTTCGCCGCCCGCGCGCATACGCCCAGGTCTGGCGCCGGATCGTCTCCGAAGTCATGGATTCCGGCTTCGGCAAAGCCCTGAAGTTCCGGAATGTCCAGACGATCGAAAAAGGCGGATTCATGCGGGATGGCGGCTTGTGTGTTCATGGCGGCGGTATCCATATTTCATCGTGTTCATGAAAGACGCGCGCCGCCTCGACAATGTACAGACAAGACGCCGGGCATCCATGGCCGCGTTTATAGCCGCGCAGGATTACAAAACCATGACAAAACCCCCAAGGACATGCGCCCGAATCGTTTTCCCTCTCTCCGCCAGAACGCCGCTCTTGTTTTGACAGGGAGAGGCGCGTTTTCTGGAAGGGCGGAGTTGACGGAAAGGCCGACTGGATTGCCGCGGCGCTACGCTCCTCGCAATGACGGGGGAGGAGTGGTATCACGGCGCGGCGCGACTTGGAACGCGCCTAGCGACCTGAAACGCACCCAAGCCCGTCATTGCGAGGGGTGGCTCCATGCCCCCGAAGCCATCCAGAAACCACCCTGCGGCGCAAAGCGCCGGTAACTTCCCCTGTCTCCTGTCTCCTGTCTCCTGTTACCATAGCCGCCTCTTCGACAGATGAGCAATCTCAATCTATGAATCCTTCCGATCGTTTGACGGCTGCCGAGCGGCGTATCGGCGTCAGCCTTGCCGCCATTTTTGGCTTGCGAATGCTGGGGCTTTTCCTGATTTTTCCGGTGTTCGCGCTTCACGCCAAGGACATTGTGGGCGGCGACAATCTGCTTTTGGTCGGGTTGGCGCTGGGCGCGTATGGCGGAACGCAGGCCTGTATGCAAATCGCATGGGGAGCCGCTTCCGACCGTCTGGGCAGGAAGCCGGTGATCGTCGCCGGTCTTTTGCTGTTCGCCCTGGGCAGCTTCATGGCGGCGCTGGCGCCGGACATCTACGGGATCATCGCCGGACGGGCGATCCAGGGCGCGGGCGCGATTTCCGCCGCCGTCACGGCGCTGGCCGCCGATTTGACGCGCGAGGAATGCCGCGCCCGCGTGATGGGCATCATCGGCGCTTCAATCGGCCTGGTGTTCGCGGCGTCGCTGGTAGCCGCGCCGTTACTTTACGGCTGGATCGGCATGCGCGGCATTTTCTGGCTGACCGGATTCCTGGCGCTTTTGGCGATCCTCGTCCTGATTCGCGTCGTTCCTGCCGCGCCGTCTCCCATCCCCGGCCCGCCGACGGCGATTTCCGCCGTGCTCCGGGAGCCGCAGCTCCTGCGCCTCAATTTCGGCGTCTTCGTCCTGCATCTTACGCAAATGGCGCTCTGGATGCTCGTGCCGAATATGCTGGTAGAATCCGGCGGACTGCCGGGCGGCACGCACTGGAAAATCTACCTGCCCGCCGTGCTCTTTTCTTTCGCGCTGATGGCGCCCGCCGTCATCGCCGCCGAAAAAAGGGGGCACATGAAGGCGGTCTTCATTGGCGCGGTCGTCCTGCTGGCGCTGACGCTGACCGGGTTCTTCTTCGCGGGCGGACATCTGGCGACGCTCTTTTTGTGGCTTACCCTCTTTTTTGTCGTCTTCAACATTCTGGAAGCCCTCCAGCCTTCGCTCATTTCCCGCATCGCGCCGCCGCACGCCAAGGGCAAGGCGCTGGGCGTCTACAACACGTTGCAGGCGCTGGGGCTGTTCGTTGGCGGCATCGTCGGCGGCGCGCTGGCGGAACGCCTGGGCAGCGGCGCGGTTTTTGTCTTTTGCGCGCTGGCGGTCGTCTTCTGGCTCGCGCTGGCCTGCGGCCTCAACCCGCCGCCTGGCCGCCGCGCCCTGCAAAACGCGGCAGCCTGAAAAAACCGGAAACGAATTTTCCTTTATCATCGGCCTCTTCAATTTCATCAAGGAGAAACATCCATGGCATCCGTCAATAAAGTCATCCTCGTCGGCAACCTGGGACGCGACCCGGAATCCCGCTACACCGCCAGCGGCGACGCTACCTGCAACATCACGATCGCCACGACCGACACCTGGAAAGACAAACAGAGCGGCGAAAAAAAGGAGGCGACCGAATGGCATCGCGTCGTGTTCTTTGGCCGCCTGGCGGAAATCGCCGGGCAATACCTGAAAAAGGGGTCGCAGGTTTATCTGGAAGGCAGCCTGCGCACCCGCAAGTGGACCGACAAGGACGGCCACGAACGCTACACTACGGAAATTCGCGCGGACGAAATGAAGATGCTCGGACGGCGTGAAGGTTCGGGCGATTCCAGCGGCGAAGCCTATGGCGGCGGCAACGCCCCCGCCAACCGCGCCGCAGCGCCGGACTACGCGCCCGCCACGCCCGTCAGCCAGAAAAAACAGGCGTTCGACGACCTCGGCGACGACGATATTCCGTTCTGAGGCAGGGGACGGAGGACAGAAAAGCTACCGGCGGCTTTGCCGCCATGTCGTTGAACTTCTAGATTGCTTCGCTACGCTCGCTTTTGACGAAAGCGGAGCGTTATTGCAAGCGCGGCGCGACTCGATACGCACCCAGGCCGTCAAAAGCGAGGAGCGAAGCGACGAAGCAATCCAGATTCGTAACCCACGGCGCAAAGCGCCGGTAGCTTTTCTGTCTTCTGTCCTCCGTCGTCCTCTACCTCCTGATTCCTGTGCCGTCTTGCGCATCGTCGCTGTGCAGGAATACCGCGATTGCCCCGCAGGACGCACCAGTATGGTGCGGCATGGGCAGAGATTTGCGGGTTTTTCGTTGTTTGCGCAATTTCCGGTTTTGGCCTGTTTCTTGCTGTTCCCTCTTTGGTTCCATCGCTCGTTCTCGCAGTAAAACCCAATCCAGGGAGGCGTGTCATGCATTGTCATTTACCCCAAGAGGAAGTCATCGAGGCGCAAACGCGCGCCGCGCCGGAAGTGGAAAGCGAAACCCCCCGGCAGGATCGTCGGCGTTTTTTGCAAAAGGCGGGACTCACGGTAGCGGCGCCCATGCTTGCCGGCGTCCTGGCGGGATGCGGGAAGCGCGAGGAAGGCGCCGCCGCGCCCGCGCCAGACGCGCCCGCCGTCTCCACCGCGAAGAAGACCGCGATCAAGTGGCGCATGCAGACCTATGCGGGCGCGGCGCTTGGCGAGCACGTCATCAAGCCGGCCATCGACGCCTTCAACAAGGCCGCCAACGGCGAAATGGTCATCGAGCTTTTTTACGCCGACCAGTTGGTGCCGACCAGCGAACTCTTCCGCGCCCTGCAAAGCGGCACGATCGACGCCGTGCAGAGCGATGACGATTCCATTGCTTCGCCCGCCGATGTCGCGGTCTTCGGCGGCTATTTTCCCTTCGCCACCCGTTACAGCCTGGACGTGCCGACCCTGTTCGCGCAGTTCGGCCTGGACAAGATTTGGGCGGAATCCTACGCCGAAGTCGGCGGCGTCACCTGGTTGAGCGCCGGGGCCTGGGATCCTTGCCATTTCGCCACCAAGACGCCGATCAACAGCCTGGCCGACCTGAAGGACAAGAAGGTGTTCACCTTCCCGACCGCAGGCCGCTTTCTGTCGCGCTTTGGCGTCGTGCCGGTGACGCTCCCTTGGGAAGACATCGAAATGGCGCTGCGCACCGGAGAACTGGATGGCGTGGCTTGGTCGGGCATCACCGAGGATTACACGGTGGGCTGGGCGGATGGCACGAATTATTTCCTGACGAACAACATTTCCGGCGCGTGGATCGGTTCCTTCTTCGCCAACACGAAAGCCTGGGAAGCCGTGCCGGAACACCTTCAAACACTGTTCCGGCTCTGCATGGACAGTTCGCACTACTACCGCCAATACTGGTACTGGGGCGGCGAAGCCAAGTTGCGCACGGAGGGGACGAAGCTGAAACTCACGTCCATCCCGGACGCGGAATGGGCGACGGTCGAACAGGAAGCGGTGAAGTTCTGGGACGAAATCGCCAAGACCTCGCCGCGCGCCGCCAAGGTCGTGGAGATATTCCGCGGCTACAACGCCATGATGCAAAAGGCGGGCAAGCCGTACCGCTATTGATTCCGGGGAGATTCCCATGCTCGATTCCATCCTGAGAAGGGCAGGCCGCTATGTGCGCATCATGGCCGCGATCAATCGCGTGGTCGGCGGCATTGCGATGTATCTGCTGCTCGTCATGCTGGCCATCCTCGCGTATTCGGTGGCCAGCAACAACCTCGCCGGCGCGCCGCCAGTCTGGGCCATGGAAATGGCGCAATTCACGATGGCGGCCTATTACCTCCTGGGGGCGAGCCACAGTCTGCAACAGGGCGCGCACGTGCGCATGTATTTCCTCTACGAACGCTGGAAACCCCGGCGGCGCGCCCAGGCGGATTCCCTTTCGATGCTGGTCGTCATTTTCTATCTGGGGGTGCTGGTCTATGGCGGCGTGCAGGGTTCCTGGTACGCGCTGGAATACGGGCAGCGCAATCACACGGTCTGGGGGCCGTACATGGCGCCGATCAAGATCATCATGACCTTCGGGATGCTGCTCATGCTCTTGCAATGCGTGGCGGAATGGCTGAAGGATGTCGCCCGGATTCGGGGCATCGACCTCACGCAACCCTTCCCGCCTGCCGTGCCCGCCAATCTTCCCTCTTTGCCTTACGTGCCGGAATTCGCCGAGGCATTCCAACCAGCCCTCGCCGCGTCGAAAATGGATTGACGCCACCGGGCGGCCTTGTCCGCCTTTACCTGGAGCCTTCGCGTGGATTACACCTTTGTCATCCTCCTGATGTTTTCCTCGCTGATGCTCCTGATGGCGACGGGGCAGCGGGTCTTCGGCGTCATGGGTTTTGTCGGCGTGGCCTGCGCCCTCTGGCTCTGGGGACCGGGCGGATCGGAAATGGGCTTCAACGCGGCCATCAAGCTCTTCAACTGGTACCCGATGCTGACCCTGCCCATGTTCATTTTCATGGGCTACATGCTTTCCGAATCCGGCATCGCCAACGATCTCTACCATATGCTGCACGTCTGGATGGGCGGATTGCGCGGCGGGCTTGCCATCGGCACGATGTTCCTGATGGTGATGGTCTCCTGCCTGAACGGTCTTTCCGTGGCGGGCATGGCCATCGGCTGCACCGTGGCGCTGCCGGAGCTGGTCAAGCGAAATTACGACAAACGAATGATCAGCGGCATCATCCAGTCGGGAAGCTCGCTCGGCATCCTGACGCCGCCCAGCGTCGTGCTCGTGCTCTACGGCATCATCGCCCGCCAGCCGATTGGCCCTTTGTGGCTGGCGGGCATCGGGCCGGGACTTCTTCTCGCGGCGATGTTCCTCATCTACATCATCGCGCGCTGCCGCCTGCAACCGGAACTGGGGCCTGCGCTGCCCGCCTCGGAACGGCAGTATAGCCGCGCCGAAAAGTTCCGCGTCCTGGGCGCGGGCATCCTGCCGCTCATCATGATGCTGCTCGTCATCGGCTCCTTTTTCCTGGGTTACGCGAGCCTCGTCGAAAGCTCGGCCATCGGCGCGCTCGCTTCGCTCCTGATCGCGCTCGCCAAGGGACGCCTGAACCGCGAGGTGCTGCACCGCACCCTGCGGCACTCCCTGAACGCCAGCGCGATGTTCATGTGGATCATGATGGCGGCGCTGGCCTTTGCCGCCGTCTTCGACGGACTGGGCGCGGTGCGGGCTGTGGAACGGCTCTTTCTCGACCAGATGGGGCTTTCCCCCTGGCAAGTGCTCGTGCTCATGCAGATTTCATTTCTCATCATGGGCGTCTTCCTCGACGACACGGCCATGCTCGTCATCGTCGCGCCGCTCTATATTCCCATCATCATGAGACTGGGGTTCAGTCCCATCTGGTTCGGCATCCTCTACACCATCACCTGCCAGATCGCTTATCTCACGCCGCCTTTCGGCTACAACCTCTTCCTGATGCGCGCCATGTCGCCGCCTTCCTTCACGATTCGGGATATTTACGTTTCCATCGTGCCCTTCGTGCTGATGATGCTCCTGGCGATGATCCTCATCATGGTCTTTCCGCAGATCGCGCTGTGGATTCCCGAACACGTCACGCTTCGCTCTTGAGCCGCCATGTCCTGTTCCGCGCCCTGGTCCTTGTCCGTCGGCCCTCGCCGTTACGCCTTCTCTTCCCTGAGGGAGCTGATGGCCAGGGCGACGCCCCTGCGTTCCGGGGACGCGCTCGCGGGGCTTGCCGCCGAGAGTGCCGAAGAGCGCGTCGCCGCGCAGCAGTGCCTGGCCGATGTGCCGCTCGCGCGTTTTCTCGAAGAGCCGCTCATCCCCTACGAAACGGACGCGGTGACGCGGCTCATCATCGACACGCACGATAACGCCGCCTTCGCGCCGGTTGCGGATCTCACCGTCGGCGCTTTCCGGGACTGGCTCTTGCGCTACGAAACCGACCACGTGGCGCTCACGGCGATCGCGCCGGGACTGACTCCGGAAATGACCGCCGCCGTCGCCAAGCTGATGGGAAACCAGGACCTCATCCTCGTCGCTTCCAAGTGTCGCGTGGCGACGGCCTTCCGCGACACCATCGGCCTGCCGGGGCGCCTTTCGGTGCGCTTGCAGCCCAACCATCCCGCCGATGACGTCAAGGGCATCGCGGCTTCCATCCTGGACGGTCTCCTGTACGGCTGCGGCGACGCGGTGATCGGCATCAACCCGGCCACCGACAGCGTTCCCGCGATGGAAACGCTGCTTTGCCTGATCGACGAACTCATCCATCGCTACGAAATCCCGACGCAATCCTGCGTGCTCGCCCATGTCACGACCGCGCTCAAGGTCATCGCGCGCGGCGCGCCGGTCGATCTCGTCTTTCAGTCCATCGCGGGCACCGAGGCCGCCAACGCGAGTTTTGGCGTTACCCTGCCGATCCTCGCGGAAGCGCGGGACGCCGCCCGATCCCTGAAACGCGGCACGGTGGGCGAGAATGTCATGTATTTCGAGACGGGGCAGGGTTCGGCGCTTTCCGCCAATGCCCACCACGGCGTCGACATGCAGACCTGCGAAGCCCGCGCCTACGCCGTCGCTCGCCAGTTCGCGCCGCTCCTCGTCAATACCGTGGTCGGCTTCATCGGCCCGGAATACCTCTACGACGGCAAGCAGATCCTCCGCGCCGGACTGGAGGATCATTGCTGCGCCAAGCTCCTTGGCCTGCCGATGGGGTGCGATGTCTGTTACACGAATCATGCCGAAGCCGACCAGGACGACATGGACAATCTGCTCACCCTCTTGGGCGTTGCCGGGTGTACCTACATCATGGGCGTTCCCGGCGCGGACGACATCGCGCTCGGCTATCAATCCACGTCCTTTCACGACAGCCACTACCTGCGCCAAGTGTTGGGATTGAAACCTGCTCCCGAATTCGAGGCCTGGCTGGAGAAAATGCGCATCGTCGAGAAAGGACGCCGCCTTTTTCCCGCTTCGCCCACCCACGCGCTGCTCGCGGCATGATGATGATCGACACCGCCTTTCCGGTAAGCGATCCCAGGGCAACCGAAGCGAGGCCCGATCCTGCGGAAGACCCCTGGGTCGCGTTGCGCCAGCACACCTTTGCCCGTATCGCGTTGGGGCGCGCCGGCGGCAGTCAGCGCACGGCTTCCGTCCTGGCGTTTCGTCTTGCCCATGCGCGCGCCCGCGACGCCGTCCACGCGCGCCTCGACCTGGAGGCGCTCGCCGCCCGCTTTTCCGCCCATGGACTTCAGACAGAACGCATCGCCACCGCCGTCTCCGACCGTCCCGCTTTCCTGATGCGTCCCGACCTGGGACGCCAGATCGCGGCGGCCTCGCGCGAAACCCTGAAGGCGCGCGCCCGGAAATGGGGGCGGCGCGATCTCGTCATACTCGTCTCCGACGGCCATTCCGCGAACGCTGCCTTGCGCCATGCCGCCGAGACCGTCGCCCGGCTCGTGGAAATCCTCGACGCGGCGGGGTGGACGCGCTATCCCGTCCTCCTCGTTCCCTTTGGCCGGGTGAAGCTGCAAGATGAGGTTGGCGCGCTCCTCAAAGCCCGCCATGCGCTGATGCTCCTGGGCGAGCGTCCGGGACTGAGCGCCCCCGATAGCCTGGGCGCGTATTTCACCTGGCGTCCCGGCCCAGCGCGCACCGATGCCGATCGCAACTGCGTCTCCAACATCCGTCCGGAAGGCACTTCCCCCGCCGCCGCCGCCCAGAAACTCGCGGAACTCCTCCTGGAATCCGCCCGCCTGGGCTTGAGCGGCGTCAATCTCAAGGACGAGCAAGGCGCGCATAACCGGGTAGCGTCCGCTTCGGTGTGCCAAAAGAAAATCCAGGCCAAAACCTCCCCCTGATCCTGCCGGATCAGGAGACAGGGGCAGGAGACAGAAAAGTTACCGGCGCTTTGCGCCGCGGGTTACGCTTCTGGATTGCCGCGTTGCTTCGCGCTTCGCAATGATGAAGTTGGGTGCGTTCCAGTCGCGCCACGCTTGCAACAACGCTCATCCCCGTCAAAAGCGAGGCCGCAGCAATTCAGCCGGACTTTCCGTTGGCCCCGATATTTCAGAAAATGCTCCCCCTCGTCAAAAGCGAGCGTAGCGAAGCAACCCGGTCCGCCTTTATCCGGTAGCTTCGGCGTTTCCGATGGCGCATCCGTTGCAGGGATTGCTTTTGCCGCCCGCAAGGGCACAATCCAGATGCATAACTCTCGCGGCGCAAAGCGCCGGTAACTTTTCTGTCCTCTGTCCCAACCTTGCGCCGATCCATGAAAAACCCGGCATGGCCGGGTTTTCGTGAGGGTCAAAGGTAATTTTGCATTTGCCGATCGTCCTCTTCCATGCCGGTCAAGGAGAGGTAATTGACGCTGGCGGTCAGGTCGCGGTCAGCGGCTTCCTTGCTGTTCAGCTTGATTTGCAGACGCAGGTTATTCACGGAGTCAGCGTTTCGCAGCGCGTCCTCATAGCTGATCTGGCCGTTTTCGTAGAGTTCGAACAGGGCCTGATCGAAGGTCTGCATTCCCAATTCACGTGACTTCGACATAATTTCCTTGATCTCCTTGATGTCGCCTTGGAAAATCAGGTCGGAGATGAGCGGCGAATTCAGGAGGATTTCAAAGGCGGCGATGCGTCCCTTGCCGCCTTTCCTGGGCAGGAGCCGCTGGGAAATCAGGGCGCGCAGATTGAGCGAGAGATTCATCAGCAGTTGTTGATGCTGATCTTCGGGAAAGAAGTTGATGACGCGCTCAATGGCCTGGTTGGCGCTATTGGCGTGCAGCGTGGCCAGGCAGAGGTGGCCGGTCTCGGAAAAGGCGATGGCGTATTCCATCGTCTTCTTGTCGCGGATTTCGCCCATCAGGATGACATCCGGCGCCTGGCGCAGGGTGTTTTTCAGCGCGGGTTCCCAGTCATCCGTATCCACGCCCACTTCCCGCTGGGTGACGATGCAGTTCCGGTGTTCGTGCACGTATTCGATCGGGTTTTCGATGGTGATGATGTGGCCGTAGCTATTTTCGTTGCGATAGCCGACCAGCGCCGCCAGCGAGGTGGTTTTGCCGGTGCCGGTTGCGCCCACGAAGATGACCAGTCCGCGCTTGGTCATGGCGATGTCCTTGACGATGGGCGGGATGCCCAGTTCATCGAAGGTGGGAATGACCGTATTGATGGCGCGACAAACCAAGCCGATACGCCCCTGCTGGATGAAGGCGTTGGCGCGGAAACGGCCAATGCCGCTGGGGGAGATGGCGAAGTTGCATTCCCGCGTGGCCTCGAATTCCGCCGCCTGCCGGTCGTTCATGATGGAACGCGCCAGTTCCGCCGTATGTTGCGCCGTGAGCACTTGGTTGGAAACCGGCATCACCCGCCCGTCGACCTTGATGGCCGGAGGAAAGCCCGCCGTGATGAACAGGTCGGAGCCTTTTTTGTTATTCATCAAATTCAGCAGATCGTGCATGAATTTGAGTGCCTGATCGCGTTCCATTTGAAACTCCTCTCGCTTTGTGAAACTACCCTGGTTTTTATCGTGGACGCCTCGTGGCGGATGCCCGCATCATGTCGTCGGGAAAGCCGCCTTGTCCGCGGCGCGGATACGCGCTTCGCTGGCGGAGACCACATTGCGGCGCACGAGATCGAGCAGGCACTGGTCAAGCGTCTGCATCCCGCGCGACTGCCCGGTCTGGATGGAGGAATACATCTGCGCCACCTTGTTTTCCCGAATCAGATTGCGGATGGCGGGAGTGCCGATCATGATTTCATGCGCCGCCACCCGGCCGCTGCCATCCTTGGTTTTCAGGAGCGTCTGCGAAATGACGGCACGCATGGATTCGGAAAGCATGGCGCGCACCATGTCCTTTTCAGCGGCGGGAAACACGTCGATGATCCGGTCGATGGTCTTGGCGGCGGAAGACGTGTGCAGTGTGGCAAACACCAGGTGCCCGGTTTCGGCGGCGGTCATGGCCAGGCGGATGGTTTCCAGGTCGCGCATTTCGCCTACCAGGATCACGTCCGGGTCTTCCCGCAGGGCGGAACGCAGGGCGTTTGCGAAGGACAGGGTATGCGGCCCGACTTCCCGCTGGTTGATCAGGCATTTCTTGGATTCATGCACGAACTCGATGGGGTCTTCCACCGTCAGGATGTGCGCGAACGCGTTTTCATTGACGTGGTTGATCATGGCGGCAAGCGTGGTGGATTTGCCTGAACCCGTGGGGCCTGTGACCAAGACGATGCCACGCGGATACTCGGAAATCTCCTTGAAAATCTCCGGACAATTCAGTTGTTCCAGCGTCAGCACCTTGGAAGGAATGGTACGGAACACTGCGGACGCGCCCCGGTACTGAACGAAAGTATTCACGCGAAAACGCGCCAGGTTGGGAATTTCAAAGGAGAAGTCGCATTCCATCGTCTCTTCATAGGTCTTGCGTTGCGAATCCGACATGATGTCATAGGCCATGCCATGAACATCTTTGTGTTCCAGCGCGGGCAGATTGATTTTCCGCACATCCCCATTTACCCGGATCATGGGCGGCAGGCCGGAAGAAAGATGCAAGTCCGAAGCGTTGTTCTTGACGCTGAAAGCCAGCAGTTCAGTAATATCCATGAGTGTTCGTTCCTGGTGTCGTTCCAAAAAGTATTGGGCGTATACTGCGCACCCATGCAGACAACAAAACCCAGTGGATTATGAGCGCAATTGAGGGCAACCTGCAAGCCGTCCGCCAAAGAATCTCCGCCGCCGCGAAAAGGTGCGGACGATCGGCGGCGGCCATCACGCTTCTCGCCGTCAGCAAAACCCGTCCCGCGAGCGACATCGTGAAGGCGGCGCTTGCCGGGCAGCGCGATTTCGGCGAAAACTACGCGCAGGAAGGCGTCGATAAAATCATCGCCCTGCGCGCGCTGGCAGGAACGCTGCCGGAAGACGCCCGCCTCATCTGGCATTTCATCGGCCCCCTGCAAGGCAACAAGACGAAATGGATAGCCGAATACTTCGACTGGGCGCATTCCATCGATCGCCTCAGGATTGCCGAACGCCTCTCGGCGCAACGTCCGGAAGGGCTTTTGCCCTTGCGGGTCTGCGTCCAGGTCAATGTTTCCGGCGAAGCCAGCAAACAGGGATGCGCGCCGGAAGAAACCCTCGATCTCTGCCGGGCGGTCGCCGCCTTGCCCCGGCTGGAACTGCGCGGCCTGATGTGCCTTCCGGCACCCACGCCAGATTTTTCCGCGCAATGCCGGCCTTTCGCGCGGTTGCGGCAGTTGTTCATGGAGGCGAAGGCGCAATGTCCGGCGCTGGACACGCTTTCCATGGGGATGTCCGGCGATCTGGAAGCTGCCGTACAATCCGGCGGCACAATGGTGCGGATCGGTTCCGCCATTTTTGGGCAGCGAATGAACGGCAAAAAATGATGGTTTTAGCGAGGGGACGCATCCGGCTGGCGCCGGGGCGCGTTCCGGTAAGAACGGAAACAGGAGCAATCCATGAACATCCATTTCATTGGCGGCGGCAACATGACCTTTGCGTTGATTGGCGGACTTCTGGGCAAGGGTTTTGCCTCAGCCGACATCGGGGTGGTGGAACCCTTGCCGCAGCAACGGCAGGCGCTGACCCAAAGATTCGGCGTTGATTGCCGGGCGGAAGCGAATGCCGCCACGTGGGCGGCGGATCTGCTGGTGCTGGCGGTCAAGCCGCAGCAGATGCGGGCGGCGCTCCAGACTTTCGCCGGACGCTTGCGCCGTCCGGTCGTCCTCAGCATTGCCGCCGGACTGAGGCTGGAAACGCTTTCCGCCTGGCTTTCGGGCTATCGGCGCGTTGTGCGCGCCATGCCGAACACGCCCGCCTTGATCGGCGCGGGCATGAGCGGCCTTGCCGCCCTGCCGGAGGTCACGAAGGACGAGCGCCGGATGGCCGAAACCGTGCTTTTGGCGACGGGGGAAACGCTGTGGGTGGAAGATGAAGACCTGATGGACGCCATCACCGCCATTTCCGGCAGCGGCCCGGCCTATTTCTTTTTGTTCATCGAGGCGCTGGAAGCCGCCGCACTGTCCCTGGGACTCTCGCCAAAGGCCGCGCGCAAGCTGGCAATCCATACCGCTTTTGGCGCGGCTTCTCTGGCAAAATCCTCGCCGGAATCCCCCGCCGATCTCCGCGCGCGCGTCACTTCCAGGGGCGGCACCACGGCGGCGGCGCTGGCGGTCATGGAAGAAAGGGGCGTCGCGACGGGCGTCATTGCCGGGGCGCGGGCGGCTTTCGAGCGCAGCGCGGAACTGGCGCGGCAATCCGCCGCGCAAGGTTGAAAGGAAATCGACATGTCTTTTGATTACACGCCGTTCGTTACCGCCTTTCTTTTCCTGATCAAGGCGGTCTGCGGTTTCTTCAGCATGATGTTCATCCTGCGCCTGTTGCTGCAATGGCGCAGAATCTCTTTCAACAACCCGCTGGGCGGCTTTGTCCTGAAACTCACCAACTGGGCTGTGCTGCCCCTGCGTCGCCTGATTCCCGGATCGGGCGGCATCGACTGGGCTTCGATCATCGCCGCTTTCTTCCTGCAACTCGTGTTTTTCTCGATTGCCCTGTCGCTGCGCGTGGCCACGTCGCCCGCGCTCTCGCCGCTCATGCAAGAGCGCATTGCCGCCGAAGGCGGATGGGCTTTCGCGCTCTTTACCATCAGCTTGGTCGGCCTCTTCCAGCAGATACTCTATCTCCTCATCCTCATCCTGATCCTGCAGGCCGTGCTTTCCTGGGTGAATCCCTACTCGCCCTTCGCTCCGGTCCTGCGCCAGTTGACCGCGCCCATCCTGGCGCCCATACAGCGCGTTCTTCCGCCCATTTCCGGCATAGACCTTTCGCCTTTGGTGGTCATCCTGCTCCTGCAGGCCATCCTGATGCTCTTGTGAACGGATTCGTCGCAAAGCGGAATGGCGCGCTTCTGCTCACCCTGCACATCCAGCCGGGCGCGAAAAAAAGCCGCGTGGCGGGGCGTCACGGCGACGCCTTGAAAGTCCGGATCGCCGCCCCGCCCGTGGACGGCAGGGCCAACGTCGTCCTGCTGGATTTTCTCGCAAACTGGCTGGGCATCCCGAAAAGCGCGCTCCGCCTGAAAAGCGGCCAGTCCTCGCGCCAAAAAGTCGTGCGCGTGGAAGGCGTCGATACCGAGGCGCTGGCGCGACACATCTCGGAAATCCTCCCGGAGTGAGGTCTGCGGAAGACCGCTTCCAATGTTCTACGATCCTTTGGATTCGGCGATTCTGTCCCTTATCCGTGTTGCGATTTTCCCGTTGGCGAGCAGGGCTTCCACGTTTTCCTCGATTTCTTCCGGCACATAGAGATAATTAACCATCATGCCATAGGCTTGTTGCAACCCCTTGGGCGAGCGGTCGGCGAGAAAGTTGAGGCGTTCGATCCGCGCGCCGTTGCCGAGGTGGAAGCGCGCCACAGGGTCGTAGACGCGGCGCGCTCCGGCCCTGGCGGTGAGCAGGTAATGCGCGGCCAGGCGGGTGAGTGGAGCGGAAAACGCGCGGGCAAGGCGCGGCGTCGCCGCCCATTCCGGCGTCGAGAGCATGGCCTGCGCCTGTTTCAGCGTGAGCGGGCAGCGCGCCAGCTTGCCGATGCGTTCCAGATCGCCGGGCTGGAACGCATGCTGCCAGCATTCCTGTGTCTTTTCCGCCCAGCGGCGCAGCGACGGCAGCGGCGAGAGCGTGGAAAAGCGCCGGAGTTCCGGAAAATCGCGCTTCAAATCCTCGATGACGCGCTTCAACAGGAAATTGCCGAAGGAAACGCCGCGCAAGCCAGCCTGGGTATTGGAAATGGCGTAAAAAATGGCGGTATCCGCCGACCGCGCGTCAAAGACAGGCGCGTGTTCGTCCAGCAGCGTCTGGATGTTGTCCGCCAGATGGTCGGTCAGGGCAACTTCGACGAAAATCAGCGGCTCGTCCGGCATACGCGGATGGAAAAAGCCGTAGCAGCGGCGGTCGGAATCCAGTCGGTTTTTCATATCTGTCCAGGAATGTATGGCATGTACCGCTTCGTACTGAATGAGTTTTTCCAGCAAGGCGGCGGGCGAATGCCAGGTCATGCGCTTCAGTTCCAGGAATCCCACGTCGAACCAGATGGAAAGGCTGTGTTCCAGCTCGCGGTCGAGCGCGGCAAGTTCCGGGTCTTCCCTGACGAAGCCGAGGAGGTCTGCCCGCAGGTCGACCAGAAAGCGCACACCCTGCGGCAGAGCGTTGAATTGCGTGAGGATGCGGGTGCGCGGCGAGCGCAGGGCGAGCCACAACAAGGCTTCCGCCTCCCATTGCGCGGGTGTGCCGATGGCCGCCTGATACCGCGTGTGCGCCGCCGCCACCTTCTCCGGGTCGGGGCCGAATTCCGTGGCGATCAGGCGTAGGAAGACGTGGCGTCCGGCGTCATCCAGTTGCAGATAGCTTTCGCCCAGACGACGGGCGCGCTGGCGGGCGGAAACTTCGCCCCCCGCACCGCGCGCGCATTCCCGCAACTGTATGCGCGCTTTTTGCAGGGCGCGTTCATCGAACGGCTTTTGCGCGACGGATTTTTTTATCCATAGCCCCTGCATTTTCTTCAAACTGCGGGCAACCAGGCTGCTCATGGGGACTCCTGCGGATGTCGGAACGAAAGCGCATCGTAACAGCCCAAACGCGGAACAGGCAACCAAAATCAGCGAACATGCTGATAAAAGAAGATAACGTTCCGTTATCGTGAGCAAAAAAAGCAGACCAGCGGGCCTTCCGATTCAGGTGTGGCGCCTTTTCCTGTCCAGGTCGAGCAGGCGGCGGAGGATTTCGTCGTCGGGCATCTCGAGCGTGTAGTCCGTCCAGCCGTAGGCGGCGGCGGTTTTATCCAGTTCCCTGTGCGCCCGATCGAGCCAGGCGGGACGCTGGTTGTAGAGGTTTGTCAGGGTGCGCGTCTTCAAGTCCCGCTCGTGGCCGGGTTTGGCGACGGGGCGTTTGGGAAACCCTGCT
>JAIRMN010000069.1 GCA_031258715.1 Zoogloeaceae bacterium | reverse complement strand
AAGGCTCTTATGCTCTCTTGACTATGCTGTATCGCTCGACGCGCCGCCTGAAGTCGTTGTGGCGCTGCCGTGTAGAACTTGTCCCATAGGGCCTCCCTACATTTTGTCATGGACATTGTGCCGTCAAACGCTGGGACTAAACAGGCACCATCCGTTCATCGTTGCCCGTGCCCGCGGTGCCGCTTCTTGGGGTGACATAGCCGCCCGTCTTGTAGCCGGGGATTTTGATGCCCTTCAGCCATACCGGCAGCGCCGCCATGCCGATTCGGTTGAACAGTTCCAGAAACCGCCGCGCGCCTGGCCGCGCTACCATCGCCGCCCGCGTCACGAATTCACGGCCATGTACCAGACCCGAAATGACGTCCGGCGAAACGTTCCCCGTCCAGCCGCCCGGCGAAAACCCGCGCAGTGAATCCCCCCCCCCAACAGGTGGCGCGTCCCCCTTGTATACCGTGGCAACTGTGACCGTCTTTTCCGTGTTGTTGGGTATCACGTCGATACGCGTCTTTACCTCATCCACCGCGGCTCGTGTCGATATTCAGCCGCGCCCCCCGCCGCCTTATCCCTCGGGGCGTCAAGGCGCAATTCCAGCGCGTCGATCTGCCTCCTGTTGCGTGCGCGGCTTCCACCTTGTCCAAACTGCCGCGTCGGCTTCTTCGTAAGCCTGTTTCGCCATTTCGGCGTGCCTCAACGCTTCTTCGCCGCGTCCGTCCGCCTGCACCGAGGCGTAGAACTGGGCTTCCCGTGCGGTGTCTTCGGCGTCCCGAATGGCCTGTCGTTCTTGCGCTTCCGGCGACATCTGCGCGGTTTCCAGTTCCTTGATCTTCTTGCCTTACCCCGACTTGCCGCTCGAAATGGCGTCCGCCTGGCGTTTCAGATCATCGAACTCCTTTTTCAGCACCCCTGCCTCACCCCCGGCTTCTTTCGCCTTGTCCCTGACAGCCTTGAACAGGTCGATCACCTTCGGCCGGGCGATCTTGCCTTCCTCGCCCAGCTTGACGATTTTATCGGCCAGGGCGTTAAGATCGGCGGGGTTTTTGGCCGCGTCCAGTCCTTTTTTGAGGGCGGCCTGGATGACGTTTTCGGCATCCACGCCGGATGTTTTCAGACCCTCGAACGCATCCGCCAGATCGTTGATCTGCCGGGACAGTTCCTCGAATTTCGGGGAGACCCGGCGGGAGAATTGCGAAAGTTCCAGACCCAACCTCTTCGCGGCGTCGGATGCCTGCCGGATGCTGCTGTCGGCGACTTTCATGCGCGATTCGATAGCGGTCGACATACGGG
This sequence comes from Zoogloeaceae bacterium, assembly GCA_031258715.1. Taxonomy (GTDB): domain Bacteria; phylum Pseudomonadota; class Gammaproteobacteria; order Burkholderiales; family Rhodocyclaceae; genus Azovibrio. The sequence continues at coordinate 1,289 of JAIRMN010000069.1, read as the reverse complement.
TCATCTGTTTTTCTGTCAGTTCTCCATTTTTGCCCAACAAGGCGATCCGTTCGTTCAGCGCGTCGAGTTCGGTCTTGTTCTGCGCGCCGGAAATAACCTTTCTAATAGCGTCGGAAAGCGCCCCGCCGGTGTCGATGCCAGCGGCTTTGAGCTTTCCCAGCGCGCCCGTCAGCAGGTACATCTGCTCGCTGGCCTTCTTGAATTCTGGCGAAACCATCATGTCGAAATACGACATATCGACATTCAGCGAAAGCGCTACCACCCGCGCCTGCTCCAGTGACGCGATCAGCGTCTCCGCGCCACTGTTGTCGCCGGACGCCTTGAGCGCCGCGCTCAGTTGGTAGTGTTTATCGGAGAGATCGGCAATCTGTTTTGCGGCCTCCGATGCAGTACCGACCTCTTCCAGCAGCGCGTCACGGAATTCGTCCGATAAACCATCGAGTTTTCTATCGCGCGTCCATGCGCCAGCGCCACTTCCGCTTACGCTCCCTGCGAATCCAGACACGGCGCGGGGTTTCTCCGCCAACGTGCTCTCGGACGAGTTCGCCTTCCACCAGGATTCGTGCGCCATCTGGAAGGCGCTCTTTCCGGTGATCTCAAAGCCTGGACTGAAACTGTGGGTGATCTCCACCCCGAATGGCAAGGCCAACAAGTTTTACGAACTCATGACTGGCGGTGGACGGCCCCAAGCCCCTGCGGGGCAACCCCCCGAGGGCCGACCCAGGCTTGGGGCGGCCCGGCGTCTGGGTCGGTGACTACAGCTGGTCACGCCACATTTGCGACATCTGCCAGTGCGTAGCCGATGGCCTGCCGCGCGACATCGAGGAACTGAAACGCGGCGCGGGCGATGAGGATCTCTGGGCGTAGGAATTTGAACTCAAATGGCTGGACGAGGCGCACGCCTGGCTTTCCTTCGATTTCATCACCGCCTGCGAGCACTCGGAGGCGGGCGACGCCAATAGGTATACAGGCCAGCCGGCCTTCATCGGCGTGGACATCGCCGCCCGTAACGACCTCTTCGTCATCTGGGTGGCGGAGCAGGTCAGCGACGTCCTTTGGACGCGGGAAATCATCGATCGAAAGGGGGTGAGTTTTGCCGAACAGGACACGCCGCTGGAAGAGGTCTTCAGGCGCTACCGCATCGTCCGTTGCTGCATGGACTAGACGATGTCGTCACAAGATATTTGCCCATAATGCGATGCACCGTATTTGCACGGCAGCCACGAAAGAAGCCGTATTCCTGGCATGGCGGGTGGCGATACCTCGCCAGCGTTTCAAGTGCAGGAAAG
>JAIRMN010000068.1 GCA_031258715.1 Zoogloeaceae bacterium | reverse complement strand
CCGGTCACGGATGCGCCGATGGCGACTTCGAGCGAGACTTTTTCATTCACCGACCATTCGGCGTAGAGGTCGGGGTAACGGGCGAGGTTTTCCAGGATTTCCGTGGCGGGCGTCCCCGGATAGGCGGCGGCCACGCGCACGCCCGCGTCCCACACGGCGCGGGCGATGGCTTCGTTGCCGGACATCAGGAGGCGGGAGGCGGCGGGGGGCGGGGTGAAAGGGTTGTTGGCGCTCAAGATGCTTTCCTTCGTTTCAGGTTGTCGGTCATGGACGCCGGAGTGTCCTTTTCAGGGCAATGAACGGATCGCGGCGATCCGGCGCAAGGCAGACATTTTGCTTTGCGCCGGATGATCATTCCACCGTGACCGATTTTGCCAAGTTGCGCGGCTTATCTACGTCTGTGCCTTTGAAGCGCGCCGCGTGGTAGGCGAGGAGCTGCAAGGGAATGACATGCAGGATGGGCGAGAGCGGGCCGTAGTGTTCGGGAAGGCAAAGCACGTGAGTGCCGTTTTCTTCCGTGCTTTCGCCAATCCGGCTGTCCTGGTCGGCAAAGACATAGAGTTCGCCGCCGCGCGCCTTGACTTCCTGCAAATTGGACTTGAGTTTTTCCAGCAGCGGATCATTGGGCGCGACGGCAACGACCGGCATATTCTTGTCGACCAGTGCCAGCGGGCCATGCTTCAACTCGCCCGCGGGATAGGCTTCGGCATGGATGTAGGAAATTTCCTTCAGCTTCAGCGCTCCTTCCCGCGCAATCGGATAATGCGGCCCTCGCCCCAGGAAAAGCGCGTGCTCCTTGTCGGCAAACTCCCGCGCCCAGAGAGCGATCTCCGGCTCCAGCGTCAGCGCCTTCTGTACTGCCACCGGTAGATGGCGCAAGGCGGCAAGGTGCGCGGCTTCTTCTTCGGCGGTAAGCCGTCCGCGCAATTGGGCCAGGACGAGCGTCAACAGGAACAAGGCTGCCAACTGGGTGGTAAAGGCCTTGGTGGAGGCCACGCCAATTTCCGGCCCGGCGCGGGTGATGAAACGCAAGGCCGTCTCGCGCACGAGGGAGGATTCCGGCACATTGCAGATCGCCAGCGTCATCTCCTGCCCCAGATCGCGGGCGTGCGCCAGTGCCGCCTGCGTATCCGCCGTCTCGCCCGACTGCGAAATGGCGATCACCAGTTGCCGGGGATTGGGAACGGAATCGCGGTAACGGTATTCGCTGGCGATTTCCACATTCGTGGGAATGCCGGCAATGCGCTCCAGCCAGTATTTGGCGACCATCCCCGCGTGGCTGCTGGTGCCGCAGGCCAGGATCAATACCGCGTCCGCTTGCGACAACAGGGTTTTGGCCTGTGCCCCGAAAACTTCGGCTTGCAGCGCGCTGGCCGCGCCCACCAGTTCCAGCGTGTTGGCGAGCGCCTCCGGCTGCTCGAAGATCTCCTTCTGCATGTAATGCCGGTACGCGCCCAGTTCCACCGCATCGGCGGAAAGCCGGGAAGTCGTCACGGGACGATTGACCGATACGCCATCCAGATTGCGGATGTCGAGCCGATCCGCGCGCAAGTCGGCGAGATCGCCGTTTTCCAGATAGATTATCCTGCGCGTGACCTGCAAGAGCGCGGAAGTGTCGGAAGCCGCGTAATGACCGTTTTCCCCCACGCCCAAAAGCAGCGGCACGCCTTCGCGCGCCAATACCACCCGTCCCGGATCGGCTTCGGAAATCACCGCGATGGCATAAGCGCCTTTCAGCCGAAGACAGGCGAGACGCACGGCTTCCGCCAGATCGGGCGCGGTTTTCAGGCAGGCGCTGATCAGGTGGGCAATGCTTTCGGTATCGGTTTCCGAAGTGAAGACGTAGCCTTGCCGGACAAGTCCGGCGCGCAGTTCGGCGTGATTCTCGATGATGCCGTTATGCACGACCGCCAGCCCGCCGGAAATGTGCGGATGCGCGTTATGCTCGGCAGGCGCGCCATGCGTCGCCCAGCGGGTATGGGCGATGCCGCACTGGGCAGCCAGCGTACCCGTCTTCTTTTCCAGTTCGAGGACGCGCCCCACCGAACGCCGCCGCGCCAACTCCCCCGCCTCCAATACCGCAAGCCCCGCGGAATCGTAACCGCGATACTCCAGTTTCTTCAGCCCCTCGATCAGGCGCGGAACCACATTATCCCGCGCTGTCGCCGCCACAATGCCACACATCGGCAAGTCCTTCGAAAATCAAAAAGAGGGCATTTTATCAGGAGGCAGGCGTCAGGGATCAGGGGTGCGATTCAATCCGATGTGGTCAAATATATCACAAAACCGGTAGCTTGGCTTGGATGGTAAGCGCCTAGCTGGGCGCGGCAAGGTAGGCGCATAGCGTCAGGAAGAGGGCGGGAAGGAGGGTGCGGAAATGGGAGGGGGTCATGGAAGCAAGTTCTTTGACGTTGCGGTCGAGGAGCAAGCGATTGGCTGGTTAGTGTGAAAGTCGAATCATCCGGGATGCGATAGCTATGCACTTATTCGTTGATCGCGGCATTTACAATTCCTGCCGATAAGTCGTTGGCTCTATACAAAGCAAGGCATGGAAAACAAGGTTTTCGAGATGTTCACGCTCGGCGCGGCGAACCGCAACGAAGCGTGTCATATAGAACCGTGCGCTGTGTTCGAAGGCGGTGACGACTGCCGTCTGTTTTCCGGTGCTGAACACGGTATCGGCCTCCAGCGCATTGGCTGACAGCGATCCTACATTTCCTTTGGGCGTTCACGGACGCCTTGCACTTCGCGGCGGTTTACGCTTGCCGTGCAGCGCGGCGTCAATGGAAGCCCAGGAGGCAGGCGATGTCTTTACCCTGGGACGGCTTTTCGCAAAGATAGACGCGCATGACGTTTTTCTGAATGTTGATGTGTGCCAGCATCGCTCCAAAAACCGAGGCTTGCCGCAGGAAAAGCGAATCCCGCGGCATCCGGTTTCTCGCACTCACGAATTTCGTGATATACTGGTGTCGTAGATTTTGGAGCTTCCCCAATGTCTTCGCTCACCATCAATGCCAGTGAAGAAGTGCTTCAACGCCTTCGGATGGAAGCCGCTTCGCGTCACCTCAGCGTTTCCCGTTATGTGGGAGAACTCGTGAAGGAGAAATTCATGATCCACGATGCCTACGAAGAGGCGATGGCGGATTTCTTCTCGCGCAGTGCCTACCTGTCTCCCCCAAAACGTGAAGATGGCCGCGACTGGCCGACACGTGAAGAACTTTACGATCGCAAGGTGCTCCGGTGAGTTCTTCGTCGCCTCGCCGGGTTTTTGTGGATACCAACATCCTTGCCTATGCGCGGGATGCGCGCGATCCCTGCAAAAGCGCCATTGCCCTCGATGGGCTGTCGCGCCTTGCCAAAACCAGGACAGGGCGATTGTCCTAGCAGGTGCTCATCGAGTTCTATGCCATCGCCACGCATTCGAAAAAACTTGCCATGCCGGTGGCTGCCGCCCAGTTCGATGTGCTTGCCTTGCAACACTGGCAACCTATCGCGCCCAGTGCCGACTTGTTCAAGACGGCATGGGGCGTAGAGGAGGGATACAAATTTTCCTGGTGGGATTCCACCATCATCGCCGCCGCCATCGCCATCAAACGAAAACCCGTATTGTCTGCTTGCGCGACTTGTCCAGGATTTTCTGAAATCTTGCGAGCATAAAGTTTGGTGGCTTCAATCAACTTTTGCGCGCGCGTTTGGCCTTCGGAAGACTCTTGTAGACGGTATCGTCACAAGATATTTGCCCATAATGCGATGCACCGTATTTGCACGGCAGCCACGAAAGAAGCCGTATTCCTGGCATGGCGGGTGGCGATACCTCGCCAGCGTTTCAAGTGCAGGAAAG
>JAIRMN010000061.1 GCA_031258715.1 Zoogloeaceae bacterium | reverse complement strand
AGAAGGGGGAAGAAAGGCTCTTTCTACGCTACAAGGTCATGGCCTTCAGGGCGGATTCAAGCTCCTTCCTTCCCGGACAGTGGGAGCTAACCACTGCAAAACGAAAGATACAAGGGCGGGTCTGAAGTTGTGTTTTCCACGACCGAAGATGGATGCTACGCAGATATTTTGTAACGGAAGCCATTCAGGATAAAAGGATGTTCTCCTATGACATATGACGAGCCAACCAAAAACGTCCGATCAATGGCTGAAAACGCGGAGCGAGAATCATGACACATGATAAACAATTGGAAACCCCGCCCAGGGGCGAAGTGATATTGTATCGCTCCAGAAATGCGGATATTACGGTTGAGGTGCGCGCCGAAGACGGGAATGTCTGGCTTAACCGGCAACAATTGTCCGCCTTGTTTTCCCGCGATGTCAAAACGATTGGCAAGCATGTAAACAATGCGTTGCAAGAAGAACTATGCGATATTCCAACTGTCGCAAAATTTGCGACAGTTCAAAAAGAGGGAACACGAGAAGTCGTCCGTCAGGTCGAATACTACAACATCGACATGATTCTTTCCGTCGGTTATCGCGTAAAGTCAACGGAAGGCGTTTATTTTCGCCGCTGGGCCAATACGGTGTTAAAGAATTTTTTGCTCAAGGGCGCGGCGATCAACCATAAGCGCCTGAAAGAGTTGAACAAGACGATTGAAATCCTCGCGCGTTCGGAGAGTCCTGAAATTTCCGGTATTTCGTCGGTGTTGCAACAATACGCCCGCGGACTGACTTGTCTTGACGACTATGACCACAAGCGGCTTAAAAAAACCTCCAGGCCCGCGAAAGAAAAATGGAGACTGACTTACGACAAAGCCCGTCAATTGGTGGATTCAATGCGCTTTGGCGCGAAATCTGAACTGTTTGGCAGGGAAAAGGATAATCTGTTCAAAAGCGCGTTGGGGACGATTTATCAAACCTTTGGAGAAGAAGAACTTTACCCGTCCGTCCAGGAAAAAGCCGCCAATCTTTTGTATCTCGTGGTGAAAAATCACGCTTTTATTGACGGCAACAAACGCATTGCCGCCGCGCTTTTTGTGTATTTTCTGGACAAAAACAACGCACTGAGAACCAAGAGCGGCGAACTGCTCATCTCCAATAACGCATTGGCGGCAATGACGCTGATGATCGCCCTTTCGCAAGCGGAAGAAAAAGAAACCATGTGCCTGATCGTGATGAATATGCTTGAAACACCAGAGAACTGACATGCCCCTGTACAAACTCACAATAAGCGATCTGGATAATCCGGCGGTGGCTTTCTTGATTTTCTCCTGGATTTCATACGTCACCGCGTCATGATTTTGTAAATTTTTCTCCCTTCCATGATGACGGACAGGCATGGCGGAATCCGTTGGATTCCGCCCTCTCCAATCCTGCGCGAGCCGGGCAAAGCCGATGCCCCGTCTGTTCCCTGTTTCCTGATCCTGACGTTCAATCCTTCACCAGCCGGGAGAAGCCGATGACTCGCATCATCGGTTGCGGGCCGCCCAGGGCGTTGGTCAGGCCGCGCACGCCCAGCGTCTTGAAACCGGCGAAGCCCGTGTTCTTGATTTGCATTTCGTGGTTGCCGCCTTCCAGGGCCAGGGGAAGGCGGATGCGTTGCAAGGCGGCGTCGTCATCCGCTTTGTCCGGCCCGGCTAGGCTTGGCGGGCGATGGTGTTGCGCGATGAAGACGGCTATGGTCTTGGCTTCCACGTCCATCTGGCCGGTGCGATCCTTGCCGCTCTTGCAGTTGAACGCGGGGGGAAAACCGAGGAGGTTCGTGAGCGCCGCCAGGCGGGCCGGGAGCCGGTAGGGCGTCTCCCTCCTGTCCCGATGGCCGCCGCTTTGCCAGAGTTCGCGGCATTGCCGGGCGAGCGCGTGCGCTGTTTCTTGCTCCGCCTCAGGCAGGTTGCCGAGGCGCGTCCCGGCGATGCCGCCCAGGTCGGCGGGATTGCCGGTGCGCATGAAGCGTTCGCCCAAGAGCGCGGCAAACGCCGTCTCGTTTTGCCCATGCGAAGTGAAATATCCGCCCACCAGCAGCTGCGCCAGCGCGTTGCCCTGCGGGGCCGCGTTGACCGGGAAGTTGAAGGCAGCCAGTTGCGGGCGAACCTGGATCTGGCGCGTCCCTCCTTCCGGAAGCGCCAGGGTGATCGTCGGCGGCTCTTTCGCCAGAGCGCGCAAGGCGACGTTTTGTTCGCGCAGGAACTGCGCTTCGTTGCCCGCGCCGCGCCGTAAACTGTCGGGGGTGAGGAGCGAAAGCGAAACCAGCGGAATCTCCAGGGCGCCGTCTTGCGCCTCGTCAAGCAGAGCCGGATTGGCGCGGACGGCTTCCTGGGCGGCCAGGGTCAGGAGTTCGACGACGCGTGTCTTGTTGGCGGCCTGGCGGTCGTGATTGTTGCCAATGCCGAAGGCCGAACAGACGCCGTGGCGCACCGCGCGAAAGAGCGTGTTGCCGCCCGCGTCGGCAAGCGTGCTCAGCGCGAGGTTTACCGCATGATGGCGGTTGCCGGTATCGGTGCTGGAAACTCCCGTGACCTGCCCCGCGCCGTCACGGTCACAATAATCCTGCGCGAAAGTCGCGCCCGTATGTCCGGCGGGCGTAATCGTGGAAGTCACTTGGAGCGGAATCTCTCCCGCGCGGACGGGCAGCGTCACGGTTCTTGCAATCGGCTCCCATCGCCCGGCCCGGTTGAGTTCATGGATATTCTCTTCCTTGATGAGGCGCTGCACGTCGCTTTTCGTGAGCGGCGCATTGCCGTCTTCCAGCGTCATGCCCACCAGTTGTTTCAGGATGGCACCGATGGCGCCCTGGGCGCTTTTCCTGATTTCCCGGAGAGCGTCCGCACCCGGCGCGATGGCCGTGCGGTCGATGTCCGTCATCGCGCTTCGCAAGGCGTCGTTCAATGACAAAAGCAAGCGCGTTCTGTCGGGATTGCCTTCGGGCAAGCGGTGCAGAAGATGGGTGGCAGCGGCGAACATGCCGATCACGCCCTCCTTGAAAGCGCCCTCTCCGAGCGGGTCGGCATTGCCTTGCAAGCTGGCCCGCAAGACCTCCAGGCGTTCTTGCAGCGCCGCGTTCAGGTTTTTGGCCAGCACCGTGTTCGCGCCTTCGGCCAGCAAGCCTTCCCCGGCGGCGATGGCGTCCTCCAGCATCTGGCGCGGCAGGGGCGGGGCGCTTTTTTCCAGGAACCAGGCTTGACGTTCGCGCACCAATAGATATTCGTACATCGGCCTGAGGCCCGACGCAAGTTCGGCTATGTAGTCGAGGAGATCCCCTGCTCCCCGGAACACCTCCCGAATCTGCCGCGCCGTCAGAGGCTTGTCGCCCCTTTGCACGCCCGCGCTCAAGGTCATCTCGAAATGCCGCAGGCTCGTCTGCCCAAAACGGCTGCCCAGCACATCCCTGATGATGCCGAGCGTTTGCAGGTTTTCCGCGCGGATTTCGGCCTTGTGGCGGGAATAGAAATGAACCGAGCGGGCGGCGCCGTCGAGACGCGCCTGATGATCCGCGCCAGCATGGAACCTGACTCCGGCAGCGTCCGGCAGCAAGTCTTGCCCGATTGCCTGCCCGATCGCCTCGGCAGCCCGCGCCACAAGCGGTGTAGGGATGTATGTCATGAGGAATCTTCCTTCAAAGCCTTCAAATAGCCAGGTAATGAGCGGGAATGGCAGGCGAAGGCGTCAGGCTTTCGCCATCTTCGCCGCTTTCATCCTCTTGCCACGGGTCTTCCAGCAGCGTTTCTTCTTCCATGTCGGCGGCGGTGGCGGCGATGATCCGCTCACGCCACTGGTTCCCCAGGAGCGAAGCCTGTTGCAGAAAAACGTTCAGCAATTCGCCGCTGGCGTTTTCGTTGAGCGGCCATTCCAGGAGAAAGAGGATGTGCCCGGTCTCGCCCGCCCGCGCCAGAATGCCTTCCCGTTCCACGTTGGCGCCGAAATTCTGGATGAGCAGCCATTCGTGGAAATCGGCGGCGTTTTCGTTGGCGGGCGGCGGCCCCAGATCTGCGATGGTTTTCAGGACACCCCGTTCCAGGGAAAGATAGAGACTGATGATGAGGCCCGCGTCGTCTTCTAGGGCGGCAAAGCCCGCCTCGTCCAGTTGGATGGCCCCGAATCCCCGCTCCTCGCCCCAGGCGGCAAGCCATGTGTTGAAAGTTTGCAACATGAATAGTCTCCTTTGCGAAAGGTCAGGCGCGCACGCCGGAGAGCGGCAGAAGCGGCGCGTCTTCCGCGCTCGCGGCCAGCGCCGCCCGCAATCCGCTCGCGGCTTCGGCAAAGACGCTGAAAAACCGGGAAAACCCGCTCGCGCCGCCCTGTCGCGGGTCATGGGCGCGCTGGTAGACGACTTCGAGCGTTTCGGGTTCCAGCGCGAGACTGCCGCCGAACAGGAGGTGATCCGCGAGATTGGCTTCCAGCAAAACGGCATGGAGCGCCTCGCGCCGCTCTTCCGGCGCTTCCGGGCAGAGCGCCGTCCACGCCCATATCAAGCCGCTCTCCTCTTCCACGAAAAGGCGCACATGAAACCCGAAACCGGTCGTGATCTCGTAAATGGCGTCCTTTTCCCAACGCAAGGGAAGCGCATGCCGCTCCCAGAAATCCTCCAGGACGCTCCGGGCAATCAGCGATGCGGACATTGCGACAGACATTGACATCTCCTTCGACGAGCGGACGCTGCAAGCATCCTTGGGTTGGCGAATCATGGCGTTTGGAGAGTAAAGGCAACATGCGTGCCAGTCAGGGTCAGGAGACAGAGGACAGAGGACAGAGGACAGAGCGCTCGCTTCGCTCGCTTTGAGGTCAGTATTCAGTATTCAGTTGTCGCGCGGGATTGCGCCTCGGACTACTGACAACTGACAACAAAGGCCGAAGGCCGCTCTGTCCTCTGTCCTCTGTCCTCTGGTACCCACTTTATTTGCGCGGGTCGTATTTTCTGGCAATTTCGTTGGCGCTTTCACGGGTCACTGATTTCTGATCCCTGTTTCCTGATTCCTGACCTCCGCCAGCACCCGGCGCACGAAATCCTGGGTTTCGGCGAAGGGCGGGACGCCGCCGTACTGGATGACCTTGCCCGGCCCGGCGTTGTAGGCGGCCAGGGCTTCCTCGAGGGTGGAAAAGCGTGACAACTGCGCCTTGAGATAGCGCGTGCCCGCGCGGATGTTGGCTTCAGGGTCGAATGGGTCGATCAGCCCCAATGCTTCTCCCGTCGCGGGCATGAGCTGCATCAGGCCCTGCGCGCCTTTGACGGAGACGGCGCGGGGCTGGAAGGCGGATTCCGCCTGGATGACCGCGGCGATCAATTCCGGGGGAACGTCGAAATCGCGGGCAGCCTTGTGGATGAACTCCGTCCAGTCCGGGAAGACGCGCATGGACGCGCTTGTCTCGAAGGGCGCGGCAAGGGATGTGACGAAGGGAGGAACGGCAAGCGCCGCCAGCGGGCGCAATTCCGGCGGCGTCATGCGCGGCAGACGCAGATGGACGGCGGCGGGCGAGAGCGCGTAGACGTCCATGTCGTCGAGACGATTTTCCTGGATCATGGGCGCGGCAGGTTCCCGCGCAAGCCGCGCCGCGCGCTCGCTGGTCTCGACAGAAACACCCAGAATTTCCCCGCTCACGCCGGGCGCGGGCGTCAATAACGCCAACATCATCAGCGTCACGGACAACGGCTTTCGGGCATTCATCCTGGCTTTGCGGTTCATCTTCTTTTCATGGCATTGTCAATACTGTTGCGCCAGAAATGCTTCCGGACTGATGGCCGGGACGGGGGAGGCCGTGAAATCCTTGCCGTTGCGGGTCACGATCCAGCTTGCCTGACAGGCGATGGCGGCGGCGGACTGTAAGGCGTCCTCGAAATCCCGCATGGGCAGCTTCAGCGCCTGGAGGGCGTGCGCGTGCGTGGTTTCCGCTACCCTGGCCCAGGTAAGCAGGTCGGCAACGAAGGCGTGGGCCGTCGCGCTCGAATCCTGCCGTTCCACCAGATACGCGAGCGTCGCCAGGGAATGCCAGGCAAGCCAGGCTTCATGCGCGTCGCCGCACTGGCGGATGATGGCGGACGAAGCTTCCCGTCCCGGTCGCCCCAAAGCCACGTCCAGCAGGATGTTGATGTCCAGCAGAAGGCGCATGGTTTACTTCAGGTGCTTTTGCCGCAGGTGTTCGAGGCGGGCATCGTCAAGGGCGTTTGCGCCCGCCGGGGCAAGGCTCCCGCTCCAGCGCTCCAGCCAGCGGCTGGCCGCTTTCGTCTGCCGCAGCTCGGCTTCCAGCGCCACGGCGAGCGCCTGCCGCACGAACTCGGACTTGCCAAGCTGCCGCTGGGTACTGGCGGTGCGCAAGGCGGCATCCAGTTCATCGGGAATCTTGAGGGTCAAGGTGTGCATGAACAACTCCAGATAATACGATTTCCTGAAAATCGTAACACCACAAGCAAAAGCGGGCAAGGGTTCAGGAGACAGGAGACAGGAGACAGAGCGCTCGCTCTGCTCGCTTTGTGGTCAGTAGTCAGTGGCCGCATGGGGATTGTCTCGGACTACAGACGACTGAGAAGCTGTCTCAAGAAATGGTGAGAGTGGCCGATAGATGAGGAACATCGAGCGCCGAGAAGGAGGAAACGATGTACCCCAGCGATCTGAGCGAAGAGCAATGGGCCGTGCTGAAGCCGCACGTAGTCAAGCCATTACCTGCTGTACGAGGCAAGGGGCGGCCGCC
>JAIRMN010000057.1 GCA_031258715.1 Zoogloeaceae bacterium | reverse complement strand
GTACCGAAGGGGGAAGCAGGTAGTCCGTCTCTCGATCAATCGGCTGTGAGCTTCATCGCGCCCTCTGGCTATTTCTGGGACGATGATTATCGCATTGGAGGGGAAAGTCCGACAGACTGCTAGCAGTCGACAGGATCTACTTCAAGATGCCAGCGCAGGTGTTGTTTGCGGGGGAGGGGTTCCAGGGCGGCGCGCCAGAGGGGGAGGAAGGCTTGCAACCGGGGGCGGGAGGCGGATTCGAGCAGCAGTTGGGCGCGTTCCTGGTTTATTAGGCGGGAAAGGCGCATGGGAACGGGGTCGTAGAGGACGACATCCGGATAATCGGCGACGCAGGGGCGCGTAGCGGCCTCCCGGAGGAAGGCCAGCGCCGTCGCCATGTCGCGAGCTTCGGCGCGCAGGATGGCCTGATGGGCGTAAGGCGGGAATCCGGCGGCGCGGCGTTCGGCAAGCAGGGTTTCGGCGTAGCCGGGATAATCCTGCGCGATGAGCGCCCGATAGAGCGGATGGTCCGGGTACTCGCTCTGGATGATGACTTCGCCGGGCAGATCGGCGCGTCCGGCGCGTCCGGCCACCTGCATGAGCTGGGCGAACAGGCGTTCCGGCGCGCGCCAGTCGGCGGCGAACAGGGCGGCGTCCGTGCCGATGGTGCCGACCAGCGTCAAGCGCGGAAAATCGTGTCCCTTGGCGAGCATCTGCGTGCCGACCAGGATGTCCGCCGCGCCGGACTGGATTTCGTCCAGCATGGCCTCCCAGTGTTTGCGGCTCTTGGCGGAATCGCGATCGACGCGCAGGATGCGCGCCGCCGGGAAAAGTTCCGAAAGCCGGGTTTCCAGACGCTGGGTTCCGCGCCCGAAAGGATGCAGATCCAGATTGCCGCAAGTGGGGCAGGCGCTGGGTATCCGGCTTTCCAGCCCGCAGTGGTGGCAGCGCAGGCGGCGATCCGCGAGGTGCAGCACGCGATTGGCGGCGCAGCGCGGACAACGCGAAACCCAGCCGCAGGACGGACAGGCGAGCACCGGCGCGAAACCACGCCGGTTGAGAAAGACAAGGCTCTGCTCTTTTGCCGCGATACGTTGGCGCAAAGCCTCCAACAAGGGTTCGCCCAGGCCGTCGGTCAATTTCTGGCGGCGGGTGTCGAATACGCGCACGACGGGCAGGCGCGCGCCGCTGACGGCGCGTTCGGGCAAACGCGCCAGGGTATAGCGTCCGCGCAGGGCGTGCGACCAGGATTCCAGGCTGGGTGTGGCCGAACCCAGGACGATGGGCAGATGCGTGAGCCGGGCGCGGAAGATGGCGAGATCGCGGGCGGAATAGCGTATGCCTTCTTGCTGCCGGTAGGCGAGGTCGTGCTCTTCATCGACGATGATCAGTCCCAGCGCTGGCAAGGGCGCAAACACGGCCAGCCGGGTGCCGACAACGATACGTGCCGCGCCGGAAAACGCCGTCCGCCAGGCGCGTTCGCGCGCGGCCTCGGCAAGTTCGCTGTGCAGCATGGCGACGCGAACGCCGGGAAAACGCCGCGCCAGCCGCGCCTCCAGTTGCGGCGTGAGATTGATTTCCGGTGCCAGCAAGAGCGCCTGCTGGCCTTTTCGCAAGACCGCGTCGATGAGCCGCAGATAAATTTCCGTTTTGCCGCTCCCTGTGACGCCGTAAAGCAAAAAGGGCGCGTACCCTCGATCCAGACGCAGGATTTCCAGCGCGGCTGACTGATCGGCGGTCAGCGGCGGCAGATCGGGCGTGTCGGACGTGGCGGGCGCGTTGGCTTCTTTTGGCCGCTGCCGCTTGACGGCGCGGATTTTTTTCAGGCCTGGCGGCAGCGCCTGGAGAATGACCTCGCCCAGCGGCGCTTGATAGTATTGGCTGGCGAAGGCGCAAAGCTGGAAGAAATCGGGCGGCAGGGGCGGCAGGTCGTCGTCTTCGACGCGTCGCGCAGTCTTCAACTGTTCCGGCGGTAGTTTGCTTTGCTCGGCAAGATGCACGATGACGCCGATTTTTTCGCGCGTCCCGAAAGGCGCGCGCGCGCGCAGGCCAGGTTGCAAACGCGCGTCGTCCTCGATGCGATAATCGAACAGACGATGGAGCGGGACATCCAGGGCCAGGCGAACGATGGTCATGGCAAACGCGAAAAAGCAAAAGTTAGCGCGGATATTTTGAGTGGTTTCTCGAAAAAACATCCTAACCCACGCTGTAGACAGGGTTTTTTCAAATTACCCCCAAAGTCTGTGGATAACTTTGTGGAAAGTGACCGGGAAAACCCGGAGAAAGCGCGCCGCTATCGGCGCTTTTGGGGATGCCTGAAATTGTGGCAGTCAAAAAAATCATTTAAAATCAACGACATAAATCATTTTATTTTTGTCAAGCGGGCAACGCAAAAAAACCTCTTTTTTCGCGCGCGCTGTGTATATCGGCAAGCGAAAGCGGGAAGAAAAGCCAGCGAAAGCCTTGTTGGGATCGCGTAATGGAGTCAGTCGTTTGCTGTTTCGGGGGGTCTCCTCCTGTGCGCGTTGATGGCGTCGCGGGCGGCTTTCGCGCCCTGGCGGGCGGCGTGGGCGTAGTCTTCTCCGGCGCTGGCGTAGAGGATGGCGCGGGAGGAATTGAGGATCAGCCCGGTTCCGTCTCGGGTTTGCCCGGCCTGGAGCGCGGCGGCGATATTGCCGCCCTGCGCGCCGATGCCCGGACTCAGGATGGGCATGTCGCCCACCCGCGCGCGAACTCGCGCGAGTTCGGCGGGGTAGGTCGCGCCGACCACCAGCGCGCATTGGCCGTTTTCGTTCCATTCCTCGGCGGCCATCCGCGCGACGCGCTCGTAGACCCGTTCGCCGTCCGCTTCCAGCGTCTGCACGTCGCCGCCGCCGGGATTGGAAGTGCGGCACAGAAGGATGACGCCCTTGTCCGCGTAGGCGAGGTAGGGCGCGATGGAATCCCGCCCCATGTAGGGATTGACCGTCAGCGCGTCGGCGCGGAAACGTTCAAAGGCTTCCACCGCGTATTGCGCTGCCGTGTCGCCGATGTCGCCGCGCTTGGCGTCGAGGATGACCGGAATACCCGGATGCGCCGCGTGGATATGCGCGATCAGCGCCTCCAACTGTGCTTCGGCGCGATGGGCGGCAAAATAGGCGATCTGCGGCTTGAAGGCGCAAACCAGATCGGCGGTGGCCGTCACGATGGTCGCGCAGAATTCGAAAATGGCTTCATCCTTTCCGCGCAGGGAGGCGGGAAAGCGCGCGGGGTCGGGGTCGAGTCCGACGCAGAGCAGGGAATCGTTTTTTTTCCAGGCGGCGGCGAGGGTCTGTATGAAATTCATGGCGGGCGCGGGCGAAATCGACGCGGGCAAGCCCCCGAAGGCGCTTGCCGGATCTTGCGAAAGCGACCGGGAAGCGATGCGCCGCGTCCCGGCGTGTTGGCCTCAGTCCTTTTCGCTGGTGCACATCATGGTGGCCTCGCCCTCGATGACAGGCTTGCCGCCCACGGTGCATACGGTTTCCAGCACCGCGCGTTTCTTTTCGACGATGATTTCCTTGACGGTGGCAGTGGCCGTGACCGTATCGCCGGGACGCACGGGCGCCTTGAATTTCAGGGTCTGCCCCAGATAGATGGTGCCAGGGCCGGGCAGCCGGTTGCCAAGCACGGCGGAAATCAGCCCGGCGGAAAGGATCCCATGGGCGATGCGTCCGCCAAAGGGCGTGGTCTTGGCGAATTCCTCATTCAGGTGCACGGCGTTGGTATCCGTGGAAACGCCGGAAAAAAGCACGATGTCGGCATCCGTGATGGTCTTGGAAACACTGGCGCTCTGACCAACGACCAAGTCTTCGATGTTGTAGCCATTCTGGGCATTCATGAAAATTCTCCTGTGAAATGGGCATGGAAAGCGGATTATAAGGGATCGGGAGCAGAAGACAGGAAAGTTACCGGCCCTTCGCGTTGCGCAATGATGAAGTGAGGGCGTGTCACGACGCGCCTGAGCGTCCCAAGGGTTTTCCTTTCCCGGCCAACCGAAGGCCGTTGACTTATCTCGGGTTCCTGATTTCTGTCGCCTGTCTCCCGATCCCGACGGCTTCCAACGTGTTTCGGACGGTCAGATCAGCAAGGCGATCGGCGGGGGTGGCGCGTAGTTCGGCGAGGACGCGGCCAATGGCGGGGAGTTCCGCCGGGCTGTTGCGCTCATGGGGAATCCAGCGCGGCGGAATGTCCGGGGCATCGGTTTCCAGGACGATTGCTTCGTCCGGCAGGGCTTGCGCCAGCGCGCGAATGCGGGTGCTGCCGGGATAAGTGAGCGTGCCGCCAAAACCCAGCCTGAACCCCAGGCGCAGGAATTCGTCCGCCTGCTGTCGGCTGCCGTTGAAGGCATGGGCAATGCCGCCCTTGACCCGGAAACGGCGAAGGCGCTTCAATACCTCATCGATAGCCCTGCGGACATGCAGGATGACCGGCAAATCAAAATCCCGCGCCAGCGCCAGTTGCGCCGTAAAAAAGAAAGCCTGGCGGGAAAAATCCGGGTAGCCCTCCCCGCCATCCAGCCCGATCTCGCCCACGGCCAGCGGGTGATCGCGTTTCAGCGCCTCCGCCAGCCGCGCCAGATCCGCTTCCGTTGCTCCTTTCACGAACGACGGATGTATCCCGTAAGCCGGAAAACACATGGCATGACGGGCGCAACAGTCCGCCACCGACGCGCAATCCGCCAGGTTCACGGCGGGCAGAATCGCGCCCGCCACGCCCGCCGCGCGCGCCGCCGACCAGACCGCCGCCCGATCCGCCGTGAATTCCGGCGCTTGCAGATGGCAATGACTGTCTATCCAGCATGTATCCATGAAAAAATTCCCGTGGGGAGGCTTCAATCAGACGGGTTCATCCGGCGCTAGGCGGTGGGCGGTTCAATATATCTGTCGTTTCGGACTGTTTTGCCATGCCGTGAAGGGGGCGTCCGCTTCCGTCAGCGTCAATTGCGAAACGAGGATGCGCCGGTTGGCGGCGGGCAGGCAAAGCTCGCGGTAGAGATCGACGTCATCGAACCCGGCCTTTGCCGCCTGAAGCCGGGAATTGGCGTAGACGACGCGCCCCACCCTGGCCCAATAAGCGGCGGCAAGACACATCGGGCACGGTTCGGAAGAAGCGTAGAGCACCGCGCCCTCCAGGTGAAAATGACCAGACTTCCGGCAGGCCGCGCGAATGGCCTCCACTTCGGCGTGCGCGGTCGGATCGTTTTGGGACAGCACCCGATTGCGGGCTTCGGCAATCACCCGGCCATTTTGCACGATGAGCGCACCAAACGGCCCGCCATCGCCATGTTCGACATTTTCCGCCGCCAGACTCAGAGCGCGGCGAAGAAAACGGCGGTCATCGTCCGGGGAAGGCGTTTCGGTAGGCGGATTCGGCATGAGGACTCAATCTGTAATGCCATAATCATTTGCGAAGTCGCTCAGGATCACATGCGGCGCGGGTTGCCAGCCCGTCTGGCGATGTTCGGCGACGACATGGGTAAAGATTCCGCCACGCACATTGAACCTTGCCGTCAATCGCATGAAGCGAGGCGCGACGGCGGCGACCAGGTCTTCCAGGATGCGGTTGGTCACGGCCTCGTGAAACGCGCCCTCGTCACGATAAGACCAGATGTAGCCTTTCAGGCTTTTCAGTTCCACACAAAGCCGGTCGGGAATGTAGTCGATCAACAGGGTCGCGAAATCCGGCTGGCCTGTCCTGGGACACAGACAGGTGAATTCGGGAATCCGAATATGCACATGGAAATCCCGCTCTGGCGCGGGGTTGGGAAAGGTCTCCAGAATCCTGGAAGGCGGTATGCTCATGACGAAAAGACGGGTAAAGGCGCAAAGCTTACGCTTTTGACGCGGGGAGGACAACTCGTGGGCAAGAGAAGACAAAGAATGGCGGACAGAAAAGTTACCGGCGCTTTGCGCCGCGGGTCAGGAATCTGGATTGCTTCGTCGCTTCTCGCTTTTGACGGGGTTGGAAGCGTTCCAGGTCGCGCCGCGTTGGAGAATAGTCCTCCTCCCTCGTCATTTTCCGGAACGAAGCAATCCAGTCGGCCTTTATTCGGTAGCCTCGACGTTTCCGAGGGCGCATCTGTCGCGGGGATTGCCCTTGCAGGTTGCCTTGCTTCGCGCCTTGGCGAAGGCAGGCGGGTTTTCTGTCTCCTGACGCCTGTCTTTCCTGATCGCATCGGTTTGAATCGCACTCGCCGCGCGTTATACTCTCAATATAAGAAGCCGGAGCGTTTCGGGCCGACTTCAGGATTCAGCCTGCCTTGAAACTGGGCGTCATGCGCGGTCATGTATTGCAAATAACCCGTATCGCATTGTCGCTTGAACTCCTTTCCGTGGAGAATGGTTGATGTTCGAGATGTTTCATGCCTTGCTCGCGCTGGAAACCAAAACCCTGATTGCCGTGTTGTTCTGGGGGAATCTGGTTTTCGTGGCGCTCATTTTGTCTTATCGGATTTTCATCCCGGACTTGCGGAACCGTTTTCTTTTTTCCTGCGCCTGCATGGCAAAGCTGGCGCAAGCGACGGCTTATTTCTGTCTTTTCTTTCGCGGCGCCTTGCCGGACATCGTTTCCGTCAATCTGGGCAACAGCCTGCTGTTCGTCGGCTTTTACCTGGAGGCATTCTCCATCCTGATCATCATCCAGGCGCTTAATCGGCGCTTGTGCTGGTTGCTTTCCGGGGCGTTAGTCGTGTCGCTTCTGTTCTTCAACGGCATGGAACTCATTCATCCCGATGCCGCCCTCCGCGTCCTCAGCGCCTCCCTGGGGGTTTTCCTGATCATGGCCATTCCCAGCGTCCGGTTGTTGAGCGCGCAACCGACCAGTCCCCTGAAAATCACGGTGGGCGTTTTTTATCTTTTGTTTACCCTCCTGCTCATTCCGCGCGCGTTCTACGCACTATTCCATGATATTACGGTCATGAGCAATGTCCTGGTGCAGTCCCTGGCTTTTGTTTCCCTAATCCTGCTCCTGGTGTTTGGGCTTTCCGCCTTTTTGTTGCTCATCAAGGAAAATTCCGACGAGATTATTTCCGCGCTGGCGACGACCGATTTCCTGACTGGGCTTCCCAACCGGCGCAATTTTTCCGAACAGGCGACGCGCATGTTCGCGCAGGGCAAGGAGACGCGATCGGCCTTGAGCGTCCTGTTTCTGGACATCGATTATTTCAAGGAAATCAATGACCGCTATGGTCACGCCTTTGGCGACGCGATACTCCTGAAAGTGGCGCGTCTCGTCCGCAGCCGCAGAAGCCTGACTTCCAGCGATTTTCCCTGTCGTTACGGCGGCGATGAATTCGTCGTGCTGCTGCACGATGTCCAGCCGGGAGAAACCGCGCAGATTACCACCCGTATCATGGACGAAGTGGCAAAGACCCGGTTCGCCGAACATCCCGATTTCACCTTTACCGTCAGCATCGGCGTGCATGAGGGATGCCCCGAAGGAGACGACGCCCTGGAAGACTATCTCAAGAAAGCGGATCGCGCCCTGTATGCCGCCAAGAACGGCGGACGCAACCAGGTGGCGGAATATCGGGAAGGCATGGCGTTCCAGAGGACAGAGAACAGGGGACAGAGGACAGATCAGGGATCAGGCATCAGGGATCGGTAGTCAGAAAACCGTCCTGCCCATCGTCATTTCGGGTGATTTGGCCTTACCAGGGGACAGAAGAAGCTACCGGCGGCTTTGCCGCCACAGGTTGACTTCTGGATTGCCACGGGGCTTCGCCCCCCGCAATGATGGAGAGGATCGTCATCATGAAGCGCGGCGCGATCTGGAACGCGCCCATCTCGTCATTATCGGGAGCGCAGCGACGAAGCAGTCCAGATGCGTAACCCGCGGCTTGATACGCCGGTAACTCTTTCTGTCTCCTGTCCCCTGATACCCGATCTGTCCTCTGTCATCCGCTCCCCCCAGATCTTTTGCAGTCTTTTTACCGAAACCGGCACGGGCGTCTTGAGTTCCTGGGCGAAGAGGCTGACGCGGAGTTCTTCCATCAGCCAGCGAAATTGTTCCGTTTCCTCGTCTTGGCGGTTCTGGCGGGCGAGTTGGCGGGCGCGGCGTTCGTATTGCGTCCACAGGGGCTGGTATTCGGCCATCAGGCGGGCGTCGCGGGCGGCGTCGTTTTTGAGTTTGTCGAGCCGCAGCTGCGCGGCGCGCAGATAGCGCGGGAAATGTTGCAGGCGCTCGAAAGGGGTGTCGGCGATGAAGGTTTTCGTCATCAGGCGTTTCATCTGCGCCTCGATGTCGGCGGCGGCGGCAGGCCAGGCCTTGTTGAAGGCGGGGAGTTTTTTTTGCAACGCCTGCCATTCGGTGAGCGTCTGGCCGACCAGACGGGCCATTTCCTGCGCCAGGAGACCCAGCCGGGGACGCGCCGCCGCGACGCGGGACTGGAACGCGGCGGCGTCGCGCGGCCAGTCCTTGCTCCCCTGTCCTTCTCCGAGGCAGGCGCGGGTAAAAACCAGGGCAAGGAGTTGCGCCTTCAGTTCTTCCGCCGTACCCAGGCGCATGTATTGTATCGACATACGGGAGAAATCGGGCAGGTTCTTTTCCAGATACTTGCGCTGTTCGGCAAATTGCACCATGAAGAGCCTGAGAAGACCGGCGGCATGACAGCGGCGCGCTTCTTCCGGCGTATCGAAAACCTGGAGACTGACGGAATCGCCATCGTCCGTGAGCGCCGGATATCCGATGAGGCGCGTTTCGCCCGCCGGAATTTCCATCCGTTCCGGCAGTTCGCCGAATGTCCAGCCGCTCAATCCTTGATGCGTGAAAGACGTTTCGCGCCGTTTCGCAAAATCCTGACGGGCATCTTCGCCCCATTGCGCTTTCAGTTCGCCCAGGTCGCGGCGCATGTCCAGTTGCCTGCCGTGCGCGTCGACCAGTTTGATATTCATGAAAAAATGCGCGGGCAGGGCGTCCGGGCGGAAGGCGTCGGGCGTAACTGGCCAGCCGCGGGCGTTCAGGCCGCGTTTTGCGAGGATGAAGTCGATGAGCGGCGGGAGGATGCCGTTTTCCATGCGGCTTTCATCGCCATCTATCGCGGCGATGAAACTTTCCGCGAATTCCGGAATGGGCGCGAGCCGGGCGCGAATCTTTTGGGGGAGGGTCTTGATGAGGGTGACGAGTTTTTCCTTTAATAATCCCGGCGTCAGCCATTCCAGCCGGGGCGCGGATAACGGGTTCAGATACGCGAGCGGCACGGTCAGCGTCACGCCGTCCCTAGGACTACCTGGCTCGAAATGGTAGGAAAGCGGATAGGCGACGCCCGCGAGGACAATCTCATGCGGAAAAGCCCGGGTGGTGATGCCCGCCGCCTGGTGGCGCATCAGCTCGTCGCGTCGCAGATAGAGACAGCGGGGATTCTCCCGTTCCGCTTCCTTGCGCCAATGGTCAAAGCGCGCGCCGTTGTGTATGCCTTTCGGGATCAGGCGATCATAAAAGGCGAAGATCAGTTCGTCATCCACCAGCAGATCCTGTCGCCGCTGTTTGTGTTCCAGTTGTTCTATGTCGGAGATGAGCTTCTGGTTGTGCCGCCAGAAATCCCAGCGACGGGCGTGGCTTTCTTCCACCTCGCCGCCGACCAGCGCCTGGCGGATGAAGATTTCCCGTCCTTCGCCGGGAGACAGGGGGCCATAGTGCACCCGGCGCTTGGGATGGATAACCACGCCATAGAGCGTGACGCGCTCCCAGGCGACGACCTGCATGGCTTTCTTTTCCCAGTGTGGATCGAAATAGCTTTTTTTGAGCAGATGCGCGCCGACTTCTTCCAGCCACCCGGCCTCGATATTGGCGATGCAGCGCCCGTAGAGCCGGGTGGTTTCGGCGATTTCCGCCGCCAATATCCACTTGCCCGCGCGTTTATGGAGGAAGGAGCCGGGATGCGCCAGAAAGCGGATGCCGCGCGCGCCCAGGTAATAGCCGCGTTCATCCGCCTTGCAGCCCAGGTTGCCGAGCAAGCCGGTCAGGAGCGCCTTGTGGAGGGAGGGATAATCGGCGGGCAATTCGTTTTCCCGCCAGCCCATTTCCGCAGCCAGCGCGCGCAACTGGCTGTGTACTTCCCGCCATTCGCGCAGGCGCGAAAAAGAAAGAAAATGCTTTCGACATTGTTCGATGAGCTTCCTGTTGGACTTCTTGTGTTCCGCCTCACGAGCGTACCATGCCCAGAGCTTTATCCAGCCCAGGAATTCCGATTGTTCGGCCTTGCCCGCCGGAAAGAGGATGCGCCGATGCGCTTCATCCGCCGCCTCTTGTTTGTCCTGCGGACGTTCGCGCGGGTCCTGCGTGGCGAGCGCGGCGGCGATGATGAGCGTTTCCGCGAGACAACCGCGCGATTGCGCCGCCACCAGCATCCGGGCGATGCGCGGATCGAGCGGCAGTTTTGCCAATGTCCTGCCAATTCCGGTCAGTTGCCGGTCTTCATCCAGCGCGCCCAGTTCGCGCAGCAGACGGTAGCCGTCGTTGATGGCGGCTTCCTTCGGCGCCTCCAGGAAGGGGAACTGCGCCACTTCGGTCAGGCGCAGGGATTTCATGCGCAGGATGACGCCCGCCAGCGAAGCGCGCAGGATTTCCGGGTCGGTGAAGGCGGGACGCGCCAGAAAATCCGCCTCATCGTAAAGCCGGACGCACACGCCCGCCGCCACCCGTCCGCAACGTCCCGCCCGCTGCCGCGCTGCCGCCTGGCTGATTTTTTCCACGCGCAACTGTTCGACCTTGTTGCGCCAGGAATACCGCTTTATCCGCGCCAGTCCCGTATCCACCACGTAGCGGATGCCGGGCACGGTCAGCGAAGTTTCCGCCACGTTGGTGGAAAGCACGACGCGACGCGCGCCGGAAGGCTTGAAGACGCGATCCTGTTCGGCGGCGGAAAGCCGGGAAAAAAGCGGCAGGATTTCCGTATGCGGCGGATGACGCTTGCGCAGGACTTCGGAAGCCTCGCGGATTTCCCGCTCGCCGGGCAGAAAGACCAGGATGTCGCCATCGCCCAAGCGCGCCAGTTCATCGCAGGCATCGACGATGGCGGCGTACGGATCGCGCTCGTCATCGTCATCCGGACGGATAATGGGACGATACCGCACTTCCACAGGATAGAGACGGCCCGACGCTTCGATGACGGGCGCGGGCGTTCCGGCGACGGCAAAGTGACGCGCGAAGCGTTCCGCGTCGATGGTAGCGGAAGTGATCAACACCTTCAAATCGGGACGGCGCGGCAGGATTTCCTTCAGGTAGCCCAGGAGAAAATCGATGTTGAGACTGCGCTCATGGGCTTCGTCGATGATGAGGGTATCGTAGGCGGAAAAGAGCGGATCGCCTTGCGTTTCCGCCAACAGGATGCCGTCCGTCATCAGCTTGACCCAGGCGTCCGGCGAAGTTTTATCCTGAAAGCGGATTTTGAGGCCGACGCCTGCGCCCACCTGCGTCTGCAATTCCTCTGCCAGCCTCGAAGCCACCGACCGCGCCGCCAGCCGCCGGGGTTGCGTATGCCCAATCAATCCCGCCGCGCCGCGTCCCAGTTCGAGGCAAATCTTCGGCAACTGCGTCGTCTTGCCGGAACCCGTCTCGCCGCAGACGATGACTATCGGATGCCTGGCGATTAAGTCCGCAATCTCGCCGCGCCTTTCATGGACGGGCAGGTTGCCCGCGAATTCCAGTTTCGGCAGCGCCGTCAATCGCGCCGCATACGCCGCGCGCGATGCCGCCAGCGCCTCGAAAAACGCCGCCCTTTCCCCGCCTTCCCGCCACAGGGCAAGAAGGCGCGGACGATCACGAACGAGACAATCGTCAAACGAAAGGGCGTCACCGCCTGAGGGCTGAAGGCGCATGGAAAAGTTCCAGGATTTCGGAGGCGGGGATTCTACGTCATAAGCCAGAGGACGGAGGACAGAGGACTGTTCTGGAATCAGGCGTCATGAATCGGGAATCAGAAACCCCCTCTGCGGCTTGGCGCGTTCTCAACCCTGTCAAAAGCGAGGCGCGAAGCGACGAAACAATCCGGATTCCCAGCCCGCGGCTTGATAGGCCGGTAGCTTTTCTGTCTTCTTATGGATTACTAACCTTTCTGTTAGTAGAGACAGTTCCCCAGCCAACGAACAAAGGAAAATCAATGGGTTACAATATATAAAATGACTTTATTAACGAAAAAGTTAGTATGTTCACCCCATTCATCTTGATGTTTGGGGTTTGTTTTGGAAGCGTGGCGCGACCTGTTTCCTCTGTGGATTCAGAGCACGAAGGACAGCTCTTGGCGTACCGCGCTTATCCGTTTGTCGCAAAGTCCGGACAGTTGCCGTAGGCGGCAGCGACGGCTTTGTCCCGTTCCCTGTGCGCCCGATCGAGCCAGGCGGGACGCTGGTTGTAGAGGTTTGTCAGGGTGCGCGTCTTCAAGTCCCGCTCGTGGCCGGGTTTGGCGACGGGGCGTTTGGGAAACCCTGCT
>JAIRMN010000032.1 GCA_031258715.1 Zoogloeaceae bacterium | reverse complement strand
CGGTTCGCGGAAACGCGTATCGTGGCCGAGCGGATGAACGCGCGTCTGAAAGACAAATTCGGCGGGCGGAACATACGGGTCAGGGGCTATCTCAAGGTCAAGCGTCATCTGATGTTCGGCATCTTGGCACTGAGCGCGGATCAGTTGATGCGCCTGCTCTGTTGAATAGTCGAGTCTCTCCTCCCGCGATACCATATCTCTGTGTGCGTGGTATGGGTTGGGGGATATTGGGTAAAAATGATACGAATGACATAAATAGCGACTGCTGATGCCCAATCAAGGGGACGGAGATGGAAAATCACGCTTTCAACGCGAGTAGCCTGATTTCAGCAATTGCGTTGGGGAAGAGTTTTGCAAAAGGCTCAACATAGTGCGGAAAATTCAACCAAGCATGTAGCGAGTTTCACATCTGTCCGCCTTTGTAGCGCGACAGTTGTCCGTCCGTCATGGTCTCCATAAGGAGGGTTGTGATGAAAAAGACGATAGTGCGGGAAGAGGTGAGGAAGATGCGTTTTGAGGAAGCGTATGAAGGCTGGAACAGTAGTCGTTTGAGCCAGGAGGAAACGGCGGAGCTGCTGGGGATGCGCGCGGAGTTTCCGTCGCTACCTGGCGCGTTACGAGGCCGAGGGGGAAGCGGGTCTGCTGGACGGACGGCTGGAGAATCGTTCGGCGCGCGGAGCGTCGGTGGACGAGGCGCTAGCGCTCCAGGAACGATACCGCGAGCGGTATGGGGGTAGAACGTGCGGCGCTTTTGGGGTCATTACCAGGCGGAGGGCGGCAAGCACGGCTATGGCTGGGTGAAGAGCGCGTCGTTACCCGGATGGGCGCATGGCGGTCTTTCACGGCCACAGGAAACTCTGTGAGTACTCGGCGGAAGAAAGGAGGTGCGCGCGGAGAATGCGACGGGCGCGGCCAGGAAAGCCGCATAGCCCCTGCGTCCGCCGCTGTATGCCCACGCCTACGGGCGTTGGCATATGGCATGAAAAAGCGGACAATCTGAAAATCATTCAAGCAGATGGATTCAAAAGCTCGTAACATCATTGACTTTGTTGGGAAAGGGAATTTTTCAAAAGGCTCCCCTGATACCTGATTCCTGTCTCCCCAACGCGATGGGACTTCATGACCCTATCCTGATCGATCTCTGATAATATGAAGATGTGACGGGCATCTTTCAGGAGAAAAATCATGCGGGCGAAACAGAAACTGGGCGGTTTCATGATGGCGGCGTTGGCGGCGACGCTGGTGGTGGTTCTGGGCGTCGCCTTGGGCTACGGGTTGAAGAAGGGATCGGAAGCGGAGACCTCTGGGGAAGCCGTCTCGCCGGAAGTCGAGGCGTTCGAGGAAGCGAGCGCCGGGCCTATCGAGCTGGTCGATCTCAATAACCGCGATCTGGATGGCTCGCCTGCCTTGGCCTTGACCTTCACCCAAATACTGGATGCGCGCAAGAGCTATGATGAGTTCATCCAGGTTTTCGAGATGCCGCTGCGCTTGCAGGACAGGAAAACTCCGGATAACGAATACGAGGATGACGACGATCCCCGTCCCCGCGTCAATCCGACGGTCGCCAGCACCGCGCCTGCCGATGTGGAAATCGAGGGCGGCACGCTCGTCAAGGGTTCCTGGGTGGTGGGCGAGAATCCCCGTCTGTTGTTCTTTCCCCACATCAAGCCGGAAGCCCGCTATGTGGTGCGCGTCTCGCCCGGTGTCCCGGCCAAGAACGGGCAGACGACCGCAGCGCAATCGCGTTATGGCATCCTGACGGCGGCGGTTTCCCCTGCCTATTATTTCGCCAGCAAGGGCATGGTGCTCCCCGCCCGGCAAAATGGCGGCCTGCCGGTCGTCACCGTCAATGTGCCGGAAGTCGATATCCAGTTCCTAAAAGTGAAGCCCGCACAGCTTTCCAGCTTCCTGAATCGGGTCATTCGCGGCAAGACAAGCGTCCCGGAAGATCTGGACGAAGAGGAACGTTCCTATTACTACTACGGCAATTCCAACCTGAAGGGCGCGACCAACACCTGGGAGCTGGATCAGTTCCATCAACTAACGGAAAGCGTCTACACCGGACGTTTTCTGACCGAGCAGAAGGAAAACCGGCGCGGCGTGACATTCATCCCCGTGGAGGACATCAAGGAACTGGCGGAACCCGGCATCTACGTCGCGGTCATGAGCCAACCCAACCGGTTTCGTTACGATTATCAGGTCACGTACTTCTATACGAGTAACCTGGGCTTGCATACCCGTCTTTTCGAGAAGGGGGCGGACGCCTATGTGAGCGCACTGGACAAGGGCGCGGCCATTGCCGACGTGGAAATCTCCTGGCTCGACCAGCAAGGCAAGATTCTCCTGCAAGGCAAGACGGACCAGGAAGGCCGCGCGCATTTCGCGGAACGTCCGGCCAATGCCCGGATTATCATGGCGCGGCAGGACAAGCAGGTTTCCCTGATTGCGCTCAAAGAACCGGCGCTCGATTTGTCCGAGTATGACGTCGGCGGCGTTCCGGGCCGCGCGGTGAGTCTTTTTGCCTATTCCGGGCGCAATCTCTACCGTCCCGGCGAGACTTTCGACATGTCCGTGCTGGCGCGGGATGCCGACGGGCGTCCCGTTCCCGCGCAGCCCATCCAGGCCATCCTGAAAGCGCCGGACGGCAAGGCGCAATTCACCGCCGCCTGGCAGCCCGAGAGCGCCTTTTCCGGCTACTACCGGCAAACCCTGGAAATTCCGGGGGACGCGGCCACGGGCTTCTGGAACCTAGAACTGCGCGCCGACCCCGCCGACAAGCGTCCCAGCGTCACCTATCGTTTTGGCGTGGAGGAATTCCTCCCGGAGCGCATGAAGCTGGATTTGACGACGGAAAGCGCCCAACTGGATGAAGCGCATCCCTTCGATCTGAAAATCGAGGGCAACTACCTCTATGGCGCGCCCGCCGCAGGCAACCGGCTGTTGGGCGTGGCGCAGTTTCTACGCGACAAGAATCCACTCGCGCAAAAATTCCCCGGTTTCGAGTTCGGCGATGTCAATGAAGACGCCGCCAATCACCGGGAAGAGCTTGCCGAAAAGACGCTCGACGACGACGGCAAGGCCAGCCTCGGCATCAGCCTGGAAAAAGTGGCAGGCCGGCATTCGCCCTTCACGGTGCGCGCGACCATGAGCTTGCTCGAATCCGGCGGGCGTCCGGTCATCCGTTCGCTGGAGCGCACCTACTGGCCTGCGCCGCGGCTTCTTGCCGTGCGTCCGCTCTTTGCTGGCGAATACGCGCGGGAAGGGAGCCTTGCCAACTTCGAGGTGGTGCGCGTCGATACTCAGGGGAATCTCACGGAAGGCGCTTTTCCAGTGCGCCTCTTCCGCGAAAACCGGAATTATTACTGGCGTTTCGAGGATCAACGCGGCTGGCATTCCGGCTATACGGAAACCGACGAACTCGTCGCCTCGACCACGGTCGCGCTCTCGAAAACCGAACGGGGCAAGATTGCCGTGCCGGTGCGCTATGGCCGTTACCGGCTGGAAATCAACGACCCGGAAACGGGCAAGCGTCTCGCCTACCGTTTCTATGCGGGCTGGTACGCCCAGGAGGATGAACGCCAGGGCATCCGTCCCGACCGGGTGAACCTGAAGCTGGAAAAACCCGCCTACCGCGAAGGCGAAACCGCCAAACTGACGATTACGCCGCCGCACGCGGGTGAGGCGCTGATTACCGTGGAAGGTGACGCTACCCTGTGGGTGGAGCGTCTTGCCCTGCCCGCCGAGGGCGCGACCGTCGACATTCCGGTGGATAAATCCTGGCTGCGGCATGACCTCTATGTTTCCGCGCTGGTCTTTCGTCCCGGCGCGAGCGGCGCGAAGGTGACGCCCGCGCGCGCCCTGGGTCTCGTCCATCTGCCGCTGGAGCGGGGCGAGCGCAAGCTGGAAGTCAAGCTGGAAGCGCCCGCGCGGATGCTGCCCGACACGCCGCTCAAGGTGAAGGTCAAAGCGCCCGGCGCGAAGGGGCAAAAGGCGCAAGTGACCCTTTCCGCCGTCGACGTGGGCATCCTGAACATCACCCGCTTTGCGACGCCAGACCCCTTCCATCACTTCTTCGGCAAGCTGCGCTATGGCGCGGATCAATACGATGTCTATGGCCGCCTGATCGAAAAAATGGATGGGCAGAAGGGCAAGCTCAAGTTCGGCGGCGACGCCGCGCCGGAGCGTCCCGGCAACATGCCGGAAAAGGTGCGCCTGATCGATCTCTTCTCCGGCCCGGTGGCGCTGGACGCGGAGGGCGAAGCGGAAATTACCTTGGATGTGCCCGATTTCAACGGGCAACTGCGCCTGATGGCTGTGGCCGCCGCGCCAGAGCGTTTCGGCAGCGCCGAGGCCAATGTCATCGTCGCCGCGCCCCTGGTGGCGGAAATTTCCACGCCGCGCTTCTTGACCATCGGCGATGACGCGACGGTGGCGCTGGATTTGCACAATTTTTCCGGCGAGAACCAGCGTCTGAACGTGGAACTCGCAAGCACGGGCGGTCTTGCCATCGGCAACCCGAAGCGCGCGGTTTCCCTGAAGGATCAGCAAAAGCTCACGCTGCGCTTTCCCATCGCTTCAGGCAGCGCCTTCGGCCTCGTGCCCATTACGCTTGACATTGGCGGCAGCGTGAAGCTGAAGCGGGAATTCGCGCTGGAAGTGCAGGCCGCGACGCCCAGGCAGCAGACCCTGCGCCGCTACGCGCTGGCGCCCGGCGAAAGCCTAGAGATTCGGGATGCGCAACTGAGCGGCTTCTTGTCCAGCACGGCGACGAGCCACCTGACGATTTCCGACGCGCCGCCCCTGAACGTGAAAAGCGTGGTGCAGGGTCTTCTGACCTACCCTTACGGCTGTGCCGAGCAGACAACCAGCACCGCCTATCCGCACGTCTTCATCGACGAGGAAGAGGCGAAGACCTTCAATCTAAAACCCTTCTCCCGCGAGGAACGCGCCCGGATGCTGGAAAAAGCCATCGCCCGCCTGGGCGCGATGCAAGCGCCCAATGGCGGCTTCAGCCTCTGGGGGAACGCCGGAAATTATGAATACTGGCTTTCCGCCTATGTGAGCAATTTCCTTCTCGACGCCCGCGAGCAGAATTTCGAGGTGCCG
The DNA here is from genome assembly GCA_031258715.1 of Zoogloeaceae bacterium. GTDB lineage: Bacteria > Pseudomonadota > Gammaproteobacteria > Burkholderiales > Rhodocyclaceae > Azovibrio. The sequence continues at coordinate 3,271 of JAIRMN010000032.1, read as the reverse complement.
GAGCGGATGCGCGAACAGGCGTCGAATTTCCTCCTGAAAGGCTTGCAGGAAGGCGTGGCCGGGCTGCCGAAGAACAGCAAGGTCGCCTATGACGAAAACAGCGTCTTCCAGGATTACCGCTATGGCGGCAGCGGCCGCTTCGGGGTGCTGGCCTACGGCGCGTATGTGCTGGCGCGGGAAGCCAAGGCGCCGCTTTCCACCTTGCGGGAACTCTTCGATTCCAGGGAACTCGCGCATTCCGGCCTCGCGCGGGTGCATCTGGGGCTGGCCTTGCAATTGATGGGCGACGATAATCGGGCGAAAATCGCGCTCACCGAAGGCGTCGCCCAAGCGCGGCGCGTCAATCACTACTGGTGGGGCGATTACGGTTCCGACCTGCGCGACGCGGCGCTTTCCTACGCGCTCCTTTCCCGGCACAAGATCGACGTGCCCGGCAAGGAAAATCTCTTGACGCTGATCGCCGCCGAACTGGACGCGCGCGGACGTTACGACTACACGAGCACCCAGGAAAAACTGGCGGTCTTTCTGGCGGGGCGTCAGTTAGTGGAAAACGCCGCCGACGGCGCGCCCTGGAACCTCGATCTGACCGTCAGGGCGGGCAAGAAGACCCTGAGCCACAACGCGCCGCTGGCGCAGGGCTTGAGCGCGGCGGATTTGAGCGGCGGCTTCCAGGTGCGGAATCCCGGCGAGAAGAGGCTCTATCTGGAACTGGCGCTTGAAGGCAACCCGGCGAAGATGCCCGCCGCCCGGAGCGCGGATGTGCTCCTGAACCGCAAACTCTTCGACGCCCAGGGCAACCCCTTGGGCAACCGCAGCCTCAGGACGGGCGAAACCGTGATCGTCATGCTGGAAGTGACGCCCAAGGTCAACATCCGGAACGCGCTCATCGTGGACTACATTCCCGCCGGACTGGAAATCGAGAACTTCAACCTCGTGGAAGGCGAGTCGATGAATTCCGTCCAGATAAAAGGCATGTACCCGGCTACCACCATGCAGGGGAGGTCGGACATCACGCACGTTGAATTCCGCGAAAACCGCTTTGTGGCAGCCATGAGCCTCAACCGCAATTATTACAACAACGAGGCGCGAAAGCTCTTCTACCGCGTCAAGGCAGTCACGCCCGGCCACTTCGTCTTCCCGCCAACCTACGCCGAGGACATGTACCGTCCCAACGTCTACGGTCTGGCGGAAGGCCAAGGAACGCTGACGGTGGTGGGTGGATCTGCTCGGTAGGTTTCAGGGGTTTCACATTAGCGACAGCCCTTCAGGGCTGTCGGTCTAATTCCATTGGGGAGGGGTTTGCATCCCCTCCCCAATGGCTACGGTCGAAACCCCGGCCTTCAGGCCGGGGTCTCAACCTTCGCACAGCCCTGAAGGGCGGGGTTTCAAACCGGAGTTAGTTTTTGGATAAATTTGAATCGGAAAGGCGGGTTCTTGCGCATGTCTTGGCACCCTGGCTGGCTGGCCCGATTGAGCACGTCAGCAGCACCGCGGTTCCCGGTCTTGCGGCGAAGCCAGTAATTGACATCATGGTTGCCGTTCAAAGCCTGGACGCTTCCCGCCCTGCCATATCAGCGGCAGAGGCGGCGGGTTACATCTACTGGCCATACAAAGCCGACATCATGCATTGGTTCTGCAAGCCATCCGACGCCCACAGGACGCACCATCTCCACCTGGTTCCTTGCAATAGCCGTCTCTGGCGCGCTCGGCTGGCGTTTCGGAACGCGTTACGAGCGAACGCAGAACTGGCACAGGCGTATGCTCAACTCAAACACAGTCTGGCCAGCAAATATCGTGATGACCGCGAGGCTTACACAGAATCCAAATCAGCGTTCGTTCATCGGGTACTGGAATCCGCCGGTCTGGGGCAAACAGGTGAAACCTGAGAATGCGACATTCAAGGAGCGAACAAATGCACAGGTTTGCGAAACCGGAGCAAATGAAATGAGTGTCAGTAAAATTGGGAAATACTGGGTATATCCAGCCAATATATCAAGTTATTTCAGTCGGCATGAAATGGAGAAGCTGATCGAAGATATTGATGGCGTTTCTGCCTGCAAATACATTTTTTGCCCGAATTCGGATATTTATGAAATAGAATTTCAACATATGAAATTTATCTTGATCGTCGATGTTGACGATGGATATGATTTGAGATCAACAAGCAAGGACAGCTTGCTTGATTCCGGCAAGAAATTCATGGATATTCTGGAAAAATCAATAATGTCACGTTCAACGGATAGGGAAGATTAATCACCATGAGCAATAATGTAGACAAAATCATCATGGAAGCAGCCTATGATTTAGTGCATAATTTTCTGGACGCCATCAATAGGTCTGATTTTCATTTTCTTGCATCGAAGCTTGGAATGAGAAGCGATGACTGCGAAGAGATTTTGAAAGAGATAAAAACCTGGTTTTTTGATTGCGAGAGTATTTCTCTTTCTCCGCCGCCACGAAAAAGCGCCATTGATGGAGAAGAAATGTTCGAATTGTATGGGGCAGAAAACGATTATTGCTGGGGAATTGACTGTGCGCTATTCAATAATGGGAAGCGTGATGAGCCGATGATTCATTTTGATTTATTCAGGATTGACGGAAAATTTTCTCTGAAATATCTGTATATAGGCTCATGATGTCAGCGCAATGAACGATTTGAATAATCCGACAGGTAGTAGCCATGCCCGAAATACAGGTAGACAGGGAAATTCAAATGAAAGCCTACAGGCTGATAGGCGAGTTTCTGGATGCTATCAAATCGTCCTGATTTTGAATCGCTGAATTCGAGGTTTGGCGTCAGCCTTGACGTTTACGAAGAAATCCGGGAACCTGTAGAATCCTATTTCCAGGATGAAAACATCCATCTTTCTCCCCATCCGCTGGATATTGCCTTCAAGTACAGGGGATATAGCGTTCCATTCCAGTTTTACAGAAATGAAAATGAAGGCAAATTTCCTTCATTCCTCGCAATGACAGGAAGGAGTGTCATTGCGAGCGCAGCGCGACTTGGAACGCTCTCCGCCTCGTCAGCGAGGAGCGAAGCGACGCGGCAATCCAGACGGGCTGCCGGGGTGGCCGCGCCGCTTTGTCTGATGGATAAGAACAGGGATTCCCCCGGCAATCCTGGGAAGCTATTCGTATCGATAGACATACCTCTGTCTTCTTATATATTGAGTTTGCCCCCATGCCTCAGTGTTTGGGGGCATTTCGGGAAGCGCGGTACAGCCTGTCTCTTCTGTGGGTTTAAAGCCCGGAGGACAGTTTTTGGCGT
>JAIRMN010000050.1 GCA_031258715.1 Zoogloeaceae bacterium | reverse complement strand
CCGACAATGCCCAGGCCATGCTCAACCTGCGTTGCCTGCGTGCCAATCACCGATGGAATGACTACTGGGATAAAACCGCTGCTTGAGGAAGGCGCGCCCACCACTTTTGATTGCACCCTTTTGAACACAGTTGCTGTCCTTTGCCCCCCGCCGCCGTTATAATTCATCTCTTGTTTTTGGAGTGTGGCGCATGACGATTTTGGGGTGGATTCTCGCGGCCAGCGTGGTGGGGGGGGTGTTGAGTGTGTTGGCGGCGGCGTTCTTGTGCAATGTCATGGGCGAAAAGCGGTTGCCCTTGCTGGTTTCCTATGCCATTGGCGCACTATTGGGCGCGGCGTTTCTGGAAGTGATTCCGCACGCCTTTGGCGGACCGAGTCCGCCGGAGCGGGTGGCGGCAAGTATATTGGCGGGCATCCTGGGCTTTTTCGTGCTGGAAAAACTGGTGCTCTGGCGGCATTGCCATCACCATCATTGCGAAGCGCACGAGGCCTTGCCGCCCGGTCACGACCACGGGCGATCCGGGTTGTTGATCCTCATTGGCGACACCTTTCACAATTTCGTCGACGGCATCCTGATCGCTGCCGCCTTCATGCAGGACATTCGTCTGGGACTGGTCACTTCGCTGGCCATCATCGCGCACGAGATTCCCCAGGAACTGGGCGATTACAGCATTCTCCTCGCTTCCGGCTACAGCCGCGCAAAGGCGTTGGCCTTCAATCTCCTTTCCAGCTTTGCCACGCTGGTTGGCGGCATACTGGCGTTCTGCGCGCTCTCCGGCCTGAAGGACTGGATTCCCCATATCCTTGCCCTCGCCGCCGCCAGCATGATTTATGTGGCCGTGGCCGACCTCATTCCCGGACTGCACAAACGCGCCGACCTGAAGGCAACCGGCGAACAGGCGTTGCTGATTGGCCTGGGCGTCGCCAGCATCCTCTGCGCCCAGGCGCTTTTTACGCACGATCACGCAAGACACGAACACGGCGGACAACCCCACGGCCACGCGCAGGAGATGCGGGTGATCCCCGGCTATACCGACGCGCCATCCGGCAAGTGAGGAAGGCGTTATTTCCGGCTTTCGGAGGCGGGTTTTTGGGCGGCGGGCGCGGCGCGTTTGCGCTGGGGATCGGATGCGATTTGCGCCCGCGCCCCAGCCTGCGCCTTTTCGTAGAGCGGCATGACCTTCGGCAATTGCGCTTCGATGTCCATAATGCGGTTGGCATTATCGGGATGCGTGGACATCCAGGAAAGCGAGAAACTGGATTTGCTGGCTTCCGCCATTTTTTGCCAGAGGCTGACCCCGGCGCGCGGGTCATAGCCCGCGCGCGCCGCCAGATCAAGCCCGACCAGATCGGCTTCGCTTTCGTCGCTGCGGGAAAATTTCAGGGTGAGCAGGTTGCCCGCGAAACCGAAGGCGTTGGCGTATTTTCCGCCGCTGACGAATGTACCCAGCAGGCTCGCGCCCAGGGAAGTCACCTTGCTCTTGGCAATCTGGGCGCGCGCGTGTTCGCGCAGGGCGTGCGCCATTTCGTGTCCCATGACGATGGCCAGTTCATCATCCGTGGCTTTCAGGGTTTCGATCAGGCCGGTATAAAAAGCGATCTTGCCGCCGGGCATGCAAAAGGCGTTGATGTCCTTGGAGCGGATCAGGTTGATTTCCCATTTCCATTCCGTGATGTCCGGATTGAAGCGTTTGGCAAACGGGATGATGCGTTGGGCGATGACGTTGAGGCGGCGCGTCTGCGGGTCGTCATTGCCGACCAGCGTCTTTTTTTCCCTGGCCTTTTTCAAAAGCGCCTGATAATTGGCGGCGGCCTGGTCTTCCAGCGCCCTGGCGGAAACCAAGCCGCGCATGGAGGACATTTCGCCGACTTCCACACCCCGGTCTTCTTCCGGCTCCTGGCTGCGGCTGCTGGCCGTCTCGTCCGTCGTGGCGCGGCGCGGCTCCAGGATCGCGCAGCCGGAGAGCGCCAGGAACGCGCACAGAACGAGGAGGCGCTTTTGTGGGAAAAACGCGCGTCCAGGTATCATGGCGTCAATACTCCTGATCGTCCGTCCACATTTCCGGGGTGAAGCGCACCACCCGGTTGCGTCCGGTCTGTTTGGCGCGATAGAGCGCCACATCGGCAAACTTGACCGCCTGCCAGAACGTGCTGCTGTCCGCTGGATAATCGGAAAGGCCGATGGAAATGGTCTTCTGCAACATGGTGCCGCCCACATTGACGCGCAGTTTTTCCACCGCGCGGCGAATGTTTTCCGCCACTTGATCGGCATCCGGATCGGCGGCGCCCTGGAGCACGATCAGGAATTCCTCGCCGCCATAGCGGATCACCATGTCGGAAGAGCGCACGGATTGCTTCAGCACCAGCGAGAGCGCCTTCAGCACGGCGTCGCCGGCGTCGTGTCCGTGGTCGTCATTCACCATCTTGAAGTAGTCGAGATCGAGCATCATGATCGCCAAGTGAATCTGCTGGCGGCGCACATTGGCGAGCAGGGTCTCCACGTATTCCTCGAGATAGCGGCGATTGTTCAATCCCGTCATCGGGTCGCGCAGCGAGGATTCCTTGAGGGTCTCGGTCAGGCGGCGCGCTTCCAGTACTGGCGCGGCCTCGCGCAGATAGACGTTGATATAGGGCAGGGCGGTGCGCACCCGTTCCTGTTCCTCGCGTTTTACCACCAGTTGTACGATGCTGCCGACCGTGCCGGACTGGATGACGGGAAAGCACATGTAGCCATACGCCTGGTTCTGGCCTTCCGCGGGCGGGTTGAAGGCATAGCAGATATCGGGCTGGACAAAGCCGTCCACCAGATGCCCGGTGCGCCGGACGCGACAGGTTTCGGGACGCTCCAGAATTTGCGGGTTGCACCAGTGACAGGCGGCGGAAAGCGTGCCATCGACAATCACGCTCGTCATCTCGTTCTTGTTCTGCGAGACTTCGTAAATGGAAAAATCATGCAGGTTGAATTCGTCCTGCAGTGTGGTGGAAAGCCGCTGGTAGATTTCCACCTTGGCCTCGTCTTCTTCGATCGCCTGCTTGAAGTGCGAGGCGCGGGTCAGGCCGTTTACCATGTCGATGGTGGCGGACAGAAGGTTTTCGTCCTGGTTGGGCTTGCGTCCGGTGAGGAGCGCGACCTGTCCGCTGATATAGCCCAGGCCGTCATTGAGAAAACGCATGAGGCGGCTCATTTCGGAAGCGATCTGGCCGATTTCATCGTTGGTCTGCCGGACGATGGCGCCTCTGAAATCGCCATTGGTCGCGCGGCGCACCACGTCTTCCACATCCTTGGCCGTGCTGGAAACCGGACGCAGGATGCGATAGAGGAAAATGAACAGCGAGGAGGTAAACAAGGCGACCATGAGCACGATGCCGGCCACGGTGAAAAGCGCCTGCTGGCGCAGTTCCCGGATGGAAACCGTCATGCTGACCGCGCCCAGCACCGCGCCTTCGCGCACGCTGTGGCATTGCAGGCAATTGGGCGTGCCGCGCGAATCCGCGATATAGGGAATCGTGCTGCGAAACAGAAGATCGTCGTTCATCTCGATCACCTGGTATTCGTGTTGCCCGGTTTGCACCACTTTCTTTTCGATGTCGTCGAGCGGCGTGTCGCCGATGTTGCTGGCGCCGAACTGGTCGGTCACCAGGCTCGATCGCACCACGCGCACGGAACGCAGTCCCTGGACTTCGGTGATGCGCCGGAGAAAGGATTCCTGCTGCTCGATGGAATTGTTGATCATGGCGTCCGTGAGATGCACACGGATGATCTCGGAAGCCGTCCGGACATGCGAAGTCGTCAGGTTGATGGAAAAGCCGTTGAAGGCGTAAAGCGTGATTCCGGCAACGACAAAGACCAGCGCGACGGCATTGGCCGCAAAAAACAGGGAAATTTTTGTATTGAGACGCATGACCCCGGCACCCGTGAATTTGTAAATATCGCGCGATTTTGCCATTGAACGCGACATGAGAAAAGCCGGATATTCCCAAATATGCCCTCCACGCGAAGAATTCCCCGTTTTTCGCGCGGCAGGAGTCAGAAAAAGAAAGCAGAAAAGTTACCGTCGCTTCGCGTCTCGCTTTTGACGGGGTTGGGCGCATACCAAGCCGCGCCGCGCTTTTGACAGGGCGGAGCGCTCTGTCTTCTTACTAACCTTTCCGAAAGTAAAGTCATCTTATAAAATATAAGAGCATTCTGGTTGTTGGAAGAGAGATTTGACGAGTAGCGGGAGTTTTTGAATCCGGCGTAATGCGGAAATGACGA
>JAIRMN010000218.1 GCA_031258715.1 Zoogloeaceae bacterium | reverse complement strand
CGCTGCCCGTCCCGCTTCGCCCGCCAGATACATGGGAATCCGAAACGCCCGCGCTCCGCGCCCGGATACCTGTCGCCCAGGGACCAGGCAAGGAGGCTCGAACAGGCCATTTGACTTCGTGCTTCCTGGCGTCCGTCCTTCGGGGCAAGGTCAGTCTCCCTCAATCGCATCCGGGTTCGTCCCACGCCAAGGGGCGTTCCATGATGTAATCGTCCATGACGAAGCCGCCGCCGATGTCGCTCATGATGGCTTCGCGCACAGTGAAGCCGTATTTCCGATAGGCGGAAATCGCGGGTTCGTTCTGTTTGTTGACGGCCAGGATCATGTGGTGATAACCCAATTTCTGAGCGTGGGCGGCGGCGTGGTCGATCAGCGCGCCGCCCGCGCCCCGGCGTTGGCTTTTGGGGTGAATGTAGAGCTTGTCGAGCTTGTATTCTCCCTTCCTGATTTCGCAGGCGGCAAAACCGGCGCGGCATTTTTTGTCGAACGCCTGATTCAGCCATTTATCGGGGGCTTCCAGATCGGCGAGGAGCTGCGGATAGCCGTAACGCTGTTCGAGCATGAAGTCGATTTGCGCCTGCGTAATGATGCCGAGATAGGTCGACTGCCAGACTTCCCGCGCCAGAGCGGCAATGGCGGGAAGATCTGGCGGCGTTACGGGACGGATGATGAATCGGGACATGGGGACGCCTTGTGCGATCACGAAGAATAAACATCCGCCGCTCCGGGAGGGCGGGTCTTGAAACGCTTGTGCAGCCAGTAATACTGTTCTGGCATGGTCAATATCAGGCTTTCGATGAAGCGGTTGACGCGAAGGGTATCGGCCTCCACGCTTTCGCCGGGAAAATCTGGAAGCGGCGGCATGAGGTCGACGGCATAGCCCCTTGCCGTCAGCCGCGCGATACAGGGAACGACTTTCGCGCCTGCCGCCCGCGCCAGGCGAGAAACGCCAGTGATGGTGGCGGCGGGTATGCCGAAAAAGGGAATGAAAGTAGATTCCCGCTGCCCGAAATCCATGTCCGGCAAATAATAAAAGGGCAATCCTTGGCGCATGGCTTTCAGCGCGCGGCGCATTCCTTCCTTGCGGGAGAGCAGCACCGGCGCGTTGAAGCGTTGGCGCCCCGCCAGGAACAGGGCGTCGAATACCGGGTTTTTCTGGCGAGAATAGACGCTGACTACGGAAAACCCGAAGGCCACGGCAATGCCGCCCGCGTCCAGTCCGACGAAATGCGGCGCGAGGATCAGCGTTGGATATCCGTCCGCCCGCGCGAGATGTTCCGCGCCGGAAAGCTGAATCAGCCGTTCGAGACGTGGACGCGATGCCCACCAGAGCAGGGAACGATCGAGCAGGGATTGGGCGAAACAGGTGAAATGCCGCCGCAACAACCGTTCGCGCTCGGCTTCGTCCATGCTAGGAAAACACAGGCGCAGGTTGACGCGCGCCACGTGCCGCCGCGCGCGTCCGCAATGAAACAGCAACGCGCCCAAGGCCCGCCCCGCAAGGCGCAAGAGCGGCAACGGCAGCCCATGCAGGAGCCAGAGAAAGGCGACGCCCAGGCGGGAGAAGATGTTTTGCAGGAATTTCATGGCGACGTTCGTTCCGATATGACGGGCGTGGCGTTTTCAGGGTTACCCTTGTAGCGGTTGTAACCCCACAGGTATTGCGCGGGACAGCGGCGAACCAGGCGTTCGATTTCCCGGTTGATCTGCTGCGCGCGCGTGAGCGTGTCCCCCGTTATCGCCGATTCTGGCAGGCTATAGTGCAGGCGGTAGCCACGTCCTCGCGGCAGGCGCTCGCCCCAGACCATCAACACGGTCGCGCCTGTCTCGGAAAGCCGCGCGGCCAGCGTCATGGTATAGGCGGGGCGTCCGAAAAAGGTAAGCCAGGCGCCTTCGCCCGTCTTGGGCGTCTGATCGGGCAATATGCCCACGGCTTCACCTCTTTTCAGCGCCTTGATGAGCGCGCGCACACCGGATAAATCGGCGGTCGCCAGATGCAGGCCGGGGCGCTGGCGTCCGGCGAGGATCATCCGTTGCAGGCTTTTTTGGCGGGGCGGACGATAGAGCACGGTAAGATCGCCCAGAGTGGCGCAATACTGGGCGGTGATTTCGAAGCAGCCGAGATGCGGCGTCAGGAAGAGGATGCCCCGCCTCGCCGCCCTTGCCGCCGCGAGATGTTCGCCGCCGACGACATCGACGACCTGCGCGTTGGCCTCCGCCTGGCTTTTCATCCAGATGCGCGAGACTTCCAGCGCCTGCTTGCCCGCTTCCGCCGCAGCCGGCCAAACGAAGCTTTTGTCCACGCCAGCCGCCCGCATGTTTTCGCGCAGGTTTTTCCGGTAGCGCGGCGAGGCGAGATAAACCAGCGTCCCTGCCAGTGCGCCCAGGCGATGCACCCAGAGAAGCGGCAGACGGCTCAGTAGCCTGAACAGGGGAAAAAGCATGGGATAAAGACTTGCGCCAGAGAAAAAAACGGTTAAGATTACCAGATTCGCCGAGTTAACCAGACAACTTGCGGGGCGAAACAAAAATACCGCTAAAGCGTCGCCGCTTCCTGGGTCGGAGCCGGTAACGCCGGACAATTCTGACCCAGGGAGTTTTTTTATGAGTGAATATCTGTTTACTTCGGAGTCCGTTTCCGAGGGCCATCCCGACAAGGTTGCCGATCAGGTTTCCGACGCCATTCTCGACGCTATCCTGACGCAAGACAAAACCGCCCGCGTTGCCGCCGAAACCCTGTGCAACACCGGCTTGGTCATCCTTGCGGGCGAAATCACCACGCGCGCCAACATCGATTACATCCAGGTCGCGCGCGACACCATCCGGCGCATCGGCTATGACAACACCGATTACGGCATCGATTACAAGGGCTGTTCCGTGCTGGTCGCCTATGATCGGCAAAGTCCCGACATTGCCCAGGGCGTGGATCGCGCCCACGACGATCCGCTGAACCAGGGCGCGGGCGATCAGGGGTTGATGTTCGGCTACGCTTGCCGGGAAACGCCGACCTTCATGCCCTTGCCGATCTATCTTTCGCACCGCCTGGTCGAACGGCAAAGCCAACTGCGCCGCGATGGACGCCTGCCCTGGCTCAGGCCGGACGCCAAGTCGCAAGTCACCCTGCGTTACGCGGAAGGCAAGCCGGTTGCCATCGACACCGTGGTGCTTTCCACCCAGCACGCGCCCGACATCGCGCTGGATACCCTGCGCGAAGCCGTGGTGGAAGAAATCGTCAGGCCTGTATTGCCGAAGGCGCTCATCCAAGGCGAAATCAAGTATCTGGTCAATCCCACGGGACGTTTCGTCGTCGGCGGGCCGCAAGGCGATTGCGGTCTCACGGGCAGGAAGATCATCGTCGATACTTATGGCGGCGCGGCACCGCACGGTGGCGGCGCGTTTTCCGGCAAGGACCCGTCCAAGGTCGACCGTTCCGCCGCCTATGCCGCCCGCTACGTCGCCAAGAACATCGTTGCCGCCGGCCTAGCCGAACGCTGCCTGGTGCAGCTTTCCTACGCCATCGGCGTTGCCGAGCCGACTTCCATCACCCTGGAAACCTTCGGCACCGGCAAGGCGAGCAACGAAAAACTGACGGCGCTTACGCGCGCGCATTTCGACCTGCGTCCAAAAGGCATCGTACAAATGCTGGATCTCCTGCGCCCCATCTACGAAAAAACCGCCGCCTACGGTCACTTTGGCCGCGACGAACCGGAATTCACCTGGGAAAACACTGACAAGGCAGAGGCGCTTGCCGCCGGCCTCTGAGCGCTCGGAATCCGAGATCGGGAGACAGGGTTCAGGTGGCGCTGCGTAAATGCGCGATTCCCCTGTCTCCTGTTCTCTGTTTCCTGTCTCCTGAACGCTATAATTGACGCTTTTTTGGCGTCTCTTCTCCATGCGCGTTTTTCGCGGCTTTCATCGACCGGCGGCTTTTGCCACGGTGCTGACCCTGGGCAATTTCGACGGGATGCATCGGGGGCATCGCGCCCTGCTGGCGCGGCTTCTGGAAAAAAGCAGCGCGTTGGCGGCAACGGCGGCGGCGGTGACGTTCGAGCCGCATCCGCGCGAGTTTTTTACGCCGGATTCCGCTCCCGCGCGACTTTCCACCTTGCGCGAAAAGCTGGAAGCCTTCGCTGCGGCAGGCGTGGAGGCGGTGTATGTGACGCCCTTTACCACGGCGTTCGCGGCGCTGCCGGCGGAAGCCTTCGTCGAGGAACGGCTTTGCCGAAACCTGAAGGCGCGGCATGTCATCGTAGGTGACGACTTTCGCTTCGGCGCGGGGCGTCTGGGGGACTTCGCCTATCTTAAGGCGGCAGGACGCGCGCTTGGGTTTGGCGTGGAAGCCATGCCGACCGTGACCCTTTCGGGCGAGCGCATCTCCAGTTCGGCGGTGCGCGCGGCGCTGGCGGCAGGGGAACTGGCAAAGGCGGCGGACTTTCTTGGCCGCCCCTACGCCATTGCCGGACAAGTCGTGCACGGGCAGAAACTGGGGCGGCAACTGGGTTTTGCCACCGCCAATATCCGCATTCGCCACAATCCCCTGCCCATGCAGGGCGTTTTCGTCGTCACCGTTTCCAGCATGGACGGACAGTCCTTTCTTCCCGGCGTCGCCAACCTGGGGTTGCGTCCAACGCTGAATCCCGACGGCGTGCGCGTCATGCGTCCTTTACTCGAAGCGCATCTGCTGGATTTTTCCGGCAACCTCTATGGCGCGCACCTGAACATCGCCTTTTTGCACAAGCTGCGCGACGAAATATCCTTCCCCCATCTCGATGCCCTGAAAACCCAAATCGCCGACGATGTCCGCGCGGCGCGGAATTTTTTCGCGGCGACTTCCTGACTACCGACAACCAGCGAACCTCATCATGGCGGATTATCGACACACCCTAAACCTTCCCGACACGCCCTTTCCCATGCGCGGCGATCTGCCTAGGCGCGAACCGCAATGGATCGCCGAGTGGCAGAAAAAACGGCTCTACCAAAAAATTCGTGCCGTCTCTCAGGGACGCCCGCGCTTCATCCTGCACGACGGCCCGCCTTATGCCAATGGCGACATCCACATCGGTCACGCGGTCAACAAGGTGTTGAAGGACATCATCGTCCGCGCCAAGACGCTTTCCGGGTTCGACGCGCCCTATGTGCCGGGCTGGGACTGTCATGGCCTACCGATCGAGCACCAGATCGAGAAAAGGCACGGCAAGCATCTGCCCGCGGAAAAAGTGCGCGAACTTTGCCGCGCCTATGCCGCCGAACAGGTGGTGCGGCAAAAAAAGGACTTCATCCGCCTAGGCGTGTTGGGCGACTGGGACAACCCCTATCTCACCATGAACTTCCAGGCCGAGGCCGACGAATTGCGCGCCTTGGGAAAAATCCTGGCGGCGGGCTATCTCCACCAGGGACTGAAGCCGGTGAACTGGTGCCTGGATTGCGGCTCCGCGCTAGCGGAAGCCGAAGTGGAATACGCAGACAAGACTTCCGCCGCCATCGATGTCGCCTTTCCCGCTGCCGAACCGGAAAAGCTGGCGCGAATCTTCGCGCTGGATATGCCGCCCTCTGCGCCGGTTCTAGCCGTTATTTGGACGACCACGCCGTGGACGTTGCCCGCCAACGAAGCCCTGTGCGTCCATCCGGAACTGACGTATGAACTGATCGATACACCGCGCGGCCTGCTGCTTTTGGGGAGCGCGCTCGCGCCGACGGCGCTGGAACGCTTCGGCCTCGCGGGGGGGAAAACGCTGGCCAGTGTTCTTGGCGCAAAACTCGAGGGCTTGCGTTTCCAGCATCCATTCTGGCCACGGGAAGCGCCGGTCATCTGCGGCTTGCACGTCACCACCGACGCGGGTACCGGGCTGGTGCACACCGCGCCCGCACATGGCGTCGATGACTACAACGTCGGCAAACGCTACGGGCTTCCTGTCCATAATCCGGTGGGCGACGACGGCGTTTTCCTGCCCGGCACACCGCCGCTTTCCGTCGGCCTCCTGGCAGGCAAAAGCGTCTGGGAGGCCAATGCGCTGGTGATCCAGGAGCTGGAAGTCAGGGGGTTGTTGCTGAAACAGGAAAAAATTCGTCACAGCTATCCGCATTGCTGGCGGCACAAAACACCTATCATTTTCCGCGCGACGACGCAATGGTTCATCGGCATGGAACAGCGCGCCGGAGAGGGCGCGCCTACGTTGCGCGAAATCGCCGAAAAATCGCTGGAGACAACGCAATTCTTCCCCGCATGGGGACGCGCCCGTCTGGAGAGCATGATAAAGACCCGTCCCGACTGGTGTATTTCGCGCCAGCGCAACTGGGGCGTGCCGATTCCCTTCTTCCTGCACAAGGAAACCGGCGCGCCGCATCCGCGCACGGCGGAATGGATCGAAACCGTGGCCAGGCAGGTGGCAAAAGCGGGCATGGAAGCCTGGTTCGCGCTCGACGCCGCCGAACTCTTGGGCGAAGACGCCCGGCAATACGTCAAGATGGGCGACACGCTCGACGTCTGGTTCGATTCCGGCACAACACATTGGCACGTGATGCGCGGATCGCACGCCGAAGCGCACGACTGGCCTGCCGACCTCTACCTGGAAGGCTCCGACCAGCATCGCGGCTGGTTCCAGAGTTCGCTCCTGACCGCCTGCGCCCTGGACGGCGGCGCGCCCTACAAGGCGCTGCTCACGCACGGCTTCGTGGTGGACGGCAAGGGACGCAAAATGGCGAAGTCCGAGGGCAACGTCATCGCGCCGCAGCAGATCGCGGACAGGATGGGCGCGGAAATCCTGCGCCTGTGGATTGCCTCCACCGACTATTCTGGCGAAATTTCGCTTTCCAACGAAATCCTGAAACGCGTCGTCGAAGCCTATCGCCGTATCCGCAACACCGTGCGCTTCCTGCTCGCCAACATCGCCGATTTCGACCCGGATAGGCAGGCCCTGCCGCCCGCCGACTGGCTGGAAATCGACCGCTACGCCCTCCTGCTCACGCGCCGCTTGCAGGCGGAGGTGACGGCGAACTATGACCGCTACGAATTCCACCGCGTCGTGCAGGCGCTACAGACTTTCTGTTCGGAAGATCTGGGCGCGTTCTATCTGAACATCCTGAAAGACCGCCTCTACACCACCGGGGCAAAGTCGCGCGCGCGCCGCTCGGCGCAAAGCGCGCTCTGGCACATCACGCAGGCGCTCACCCGCCTGATGGCCCCGATCCTCGCCTTCACCGCCGAAGAAATCTGGCAGACGCTCACCGATGGTGCGGACGATTCGGTCATGCTGCACACTTGGCACGAACTCCCGGAAATCGCGGACGAGGTCCTGCTGTCCGCGCGCTGGAAACAGGTTTGCCACACGCGCGCCGAAGTCCTGAAGGCGCTCGAAGCCCTGAGGATCGAAGGCAGGATCGGCGCGGATTTGCAGGCGGCCATCACAATCCACGCCGAAGGCGAGCCATTCAACGCGCTCGATGCCTTGGGCGACGATCTCAAGTTTGTCTTCATCGTCTCCGCCGCCACGTTAAAGCGCGGAACGTTCGCCGTCGAGGCCGTCCCCGCCGATGGCCGGAAATGCGAACGTTGCTGGCACGTGCGCGAGGATGTGGGCGAAAATCCCGAACATCCGGAACTCTGCGGCCGTTGCCTGGAAAACCTTTACGGCGCGGGAGAAACGCGCCGCGCCGCCTGAAGACGCCCCGATGAACCTGCCACACGCTTACGCCGAACATGTCCCATAACAAAAGGATACTTCTTTTCTGGCTCCTCGTCGCCGTCGCCGTCATTGTTGCCGACCAGGTCAGCAAGCAGGTTATCCTCGCGGTGTTTCATCCCGGCGAACAACGGGCATTGACCGGGTTTTTCAGCCTGACGCTAATCTATAACACGGGCGCGTCCTTTGGACTGCTGGCGGACATGGGGGGCTGGCAACGCTGGTTCTTCACCCTGCTGGCGCTGGGCGTCTGCCTCTGGATACTGCTCATGCTGTGGAAGGAACCCCGGCCGAAGCTCCAAAATACGGCGCTTTCGCTGATCCTGGGCGGGGCGCTGGGCAATGTGATCGACCGTCTGCTGCATGGAGCGGTGGTGGATTTCCTGGATTTCCACCTGTCCGGCTGGCACTGGCCGACCTTCAATCTGGCGGATTCCGGCATCGTCGCGGGCGCGGCGCTGTGGGTACTGGCCAGCTTTCTGGAACAACGCGAGCGCAAACCGTGAAAT
This sequence comes from Zoogloeaceae bacterium, assembly GCA_031258715.1. Lineage (GTDB taxonomy): Bacteria > Pseudomonadota > Gammaproteobacteria > Burkholderiales > Rhodocyclaceae > Azovibrio. The sequence continues at coordinate 16,881 of JAIRMN010000218.1, read as the reverse complement.
TCAAACACATCAACGAAATCGAGAAAGCCACTCAACAAGGACAGAACGAGCTGTTCCGTTTTGGCGTGGCGCTTTTGTTCATCATCGGCGTTATGCTCTATTCCAGCGCGCTGGAAATCCGGGTGAACACCATTCCCTCCGGTGGCCTGCTACTCATCGTCGCCGCTATTATTGGCGGCTACATGGCGATGAACATCGGCGCCAACGACGTGGCCAACAATGTCGGCCCAGCGGTCGGCTCACAGGCGATCACGATGGGCGGTGCGCTCCTGATTGCCGCCATATTCGAGATGGCGGGCGCGCTGATTGCGGGCGGCGACGTGGTCGAGACCATCCGGAACGGCATCATCGACCCCGCGAGCATAGCCGACCGTGGAGTCTTCGTCTGGCTGATGATGTCGGCGCTATTGGCGAGCGCCCTGTGGCTCAACTTCGCCACGGCCATCGGCGCGCCGGTATCGACCACGCATTCCATCGTCGGCGCGGTGCTGGGCGCGGGCGTCACGGCGGCGGGCTGGCACGTGGTCAACTGGGAAGAAATGGCAAGCATCGTGGTGAGCTGGCTGGTATCGCCCGTGCTGGGCGGGATTTTCGCGGCGGGATTCTTGTATCTCATCAAACGCTGCATCACCTACCAGCAGGATATGGCCGCCGCCGCCGTGCGCGCCGTTCCCATCCTGGTCGGCGTCATGGCGACGGCCTTCACCACCTACCTGCTATTGAAGGGACTGCGAAGGCTGCTGCCCGACTTCGGCGTGAATGCCGCGCTGTTCTCCGGCCTTTTCACCGGTCTTGCGGTATTTCTGCTGCTGCGCCCGTTGTTGCGTTCCCGCATCATGACGATAGAAAACAGCAAGGAAGGCGTCAATCGCCTGTTTACCCTGCCGCTCATTCTTTCCGCCGCGCTGCTTTCCTTCGCGCACGGCGCCAATGACGTCGCCAACGCGGTCGGCCCACTGGCGGCGGTGACGCAGACTATCACCGACGTGGCGGACGCCACGGGCGGCAAGGCCGGGATTCCGCTCTGGGTGATGCTGGTGGGCGCGCTGGGCATCTCGGTGGGTCTGGCGCTCTTCGGCCCCCGGCTCATCCGCACGGTGGGTTCGGAGATTACCGAACTGGACAAGATGCGCGCCTACTGCATCGCCATGTCTGCCGCCATTACCGTCATCGTCGCCAGTCAATTGGGTTTGCCAGTCAGTTCCTCGCACATCGCGGTTGGCGGCGTTTTTGGCGTCGGCTTCCTGCGCGAATACCTGAAGGCCAGCTATGTGCGCATGGAGGACGAAATCCGCGCCCACCACGAAGAAGGGGATATTCAGGCTGTCAATGACTTCCTCGTGCGCTTCAAGGCGGCCAGCCTGAAACAGAAGGGTGTCCTGCTGGCGGAACTGAAAATGCAGTCCAAGCTGAAACAGGACCCCACCAACTTTTCCAAACCGGAACGCAAGAGCCTGAAAAAGTATTACCGCAAGGAACTGGTCAAACGCTCGCAAATCCTGAAAATCGTCGCTGCCTGGGTCATCACCGTCCCTGCCTCGGCGCTGCTCGCCTCGGCACTGTTCTACGCGCTCAGAAAAGTGATATGATGATCGGGAATCAGGAGACAGATGTCAGATCCCTCTGTCTTTTATCTTTTGGGGCGTAAAAAATCAGGTGGCATTTTCGGCGGCTTCCAGGGCTTCCGTGTCAGCGGGGCGTTCAAGGAGTTCGACAAAAGCCATCGGCGCGTTATCGCCGACGCGAAAGCCGTTCTTCAGGATGCGCAGGTAGCCGCCGGGACGGTTGACGTAACGCGGGCCGAAGACATTGAAGATCTTCTGCACGGCCTCACGATCACGCAGACGATCAAACGCCAGACGATGATGCGCAAGGCTGGGGTTTTTGCCTAGGGTAATCAGCGGCTCCACCACCCGGCGCAATTCCTTGGCCTTGGGCAGAGTGGTCGTGATGGCCTCATGTTTGAGCAGGGAAACCGCCATATTGCGCAGCATCGCCAAACGATGGCTGCTTGTGCGGTTGAGTTTTCTTAAACCTAAACGGTGACGCATGGTTGATTCCTTTCGTTATGCAGGCGCCCCTTTGCCAGGGTGTTTCAATTCAAAATCAGGCGCGTTCCAGGCCCGGGGGCGGCCAGTTTTCCAGCTTCATCCCCAGGGTCAGCCCGTGCGTGGCCAGCACTTCCTTGATTTCATTCAGGGATTTGCGCCCCAGGTTCGGCGTCTTCAACAATTCATTTTCCGTGCGCTGAATCAGATCGCCAATGTAATAAATGCTTTCCGCCTTGAGACAGTTCGCCGAACGCACCGTCAATTCCAGATCATCCACCGGACGCAGGAGAACAGGATCCACTTGCACCGGCTTCCTGGATTCCACGGCAGGCGTGGTGCCTTCCAGATCGGCAAAGATTTCCAGTTGGCTCATCAGGATGCGTGCAGCGGCGCGAATGGCCTCCTCCGGCTGGATGACGCCATTGGTTTCGATGTCGACAATCAGCTTATCCAGATCGGTGCGCTGTTCCACCCGCGCCGATTCCACGCTGTAGGCGACGCGCTTCACCGGACTGAAGGAAGCGTCCAGCACCAGTTGGCCGATGAGCTTGCCGTCATTCAGGTTGCGCATGTTGCCAGGACGATAGCCCCGGCCTTTTTCCACCTTGATCTCCATGGCGAGCTTGCCGCCCGGTTGCAAGTGTGCCACGACGTGTTCCGGGTTGATGATTTCCACGTCGTGCGGCAATTCGATGTCACCCGCGCGAATCACGCCCGCCTCGTCCCTGCTCAGGGAGAGCAACACGTCAGTACGGTTGTGCAGTTTGAAGACCACGCCTTTCAGGTTCAAGAGGATATCGACCACATCCTCTTCCACGCCGTCGATGCTGGAGTATTCGTGCAGCACGCCCTCAATCGTCGCTTCGGTCGGCGCGTAGCCGTCCATCGAGGAAAGCAGGATGCGCCGCAGGGCGAACCCCAGGGTGTGCCCGAAACCACGCTCGAAGGGTTCCATGACAACCTTGGCCTCCACCGGGGAGACGCTTTGAACATCGATGATGCGTGGTTTCAGAAGAGCATTGTTTTGCATGGACTATCCTTTTCCTTATCGCCGGATTCATCCGGTTACTTCGAATAAAGTTCGATGACCAGACCTTCATTCAAGGTCGGGGAAAGCTCGGCGCGCTGCGGCATGGCCTTGAAGGTGCCCTTGCCTTCCTTCACATCCACGGCGACCCACTCTGGAAAGCCCCGCGATTCAGCGGCTTTCAGCGCCGTCTTGACGCGCAGATGCTCGCGCGCGCTGGTCGTCAGCGCCACCACGTCACCCGGACATACCGTGTAGGAAGGAATGTTCACGCGCCTGTCATTGACCAGCACGCCATTGTGCCGCACCACCTGGCGCGCTTCCGTGCGGGAAGCGCCAAAACCCATGCGGTAGGCGACAGAATCCAGACGCGACTCTAGAAGTTGCAGCAGGTTTTCACCGGTCTGCCCCTTCTTGCGATCCGCTTCGGCAAACGCGCGGCGGAACTGGCCTTCCAGGACACCATAGACACGGCGGATTTTCTGCTTGGCGCGCAGGTGCACACCATAGTCGGAAAGGCGCGCGCCAGACTTCTGGCCGTGCTGTCCCGGCGCGTAGGAACGACGCTCAATCGCGCACTTGTCCGTAAAGCACTTTTCGCCCTTCAAAAATAGTTTTTCCCCTTCGCGGCGGCATTGGCGGCACTTGGGATCGAGATTACGAGCCACTTCTGTTCTCCTTAAACCCGACGCTTCTTGGGCGGACGGCAACCGTTATGCGGCACTGGCGTCACATCTGTGATGCCGCTGATCTTCATGCCCAAGGCATTCAGGGCGCGAACGGAAGATTCGCGTCCGGGGCCAGGCCCCTTGATGCGGACTTCCAGATTCTTCACGCCCAGATCCTGGGCAACCTTGCCTGCGGCTTCCGCCGCAACCTGCGCGGCAAACGGCGTGGATTTGCGCGAACCGCGAAAACCCTCGCCGCCGGAAGTCGCCCAGGAAAGCGCGTTACCCTGACGATCGGTAATGGTGATGATGGTGTTGTTGAACGAAGCGTGGATGTGGGCAATGCCCTCCGCCACATTCTTTTTGACTTTCTTGCGAACTTTCTGAGTGGTCTTGGCCATGACAAGTAAATCCTTATTTCTTTTTGCCAGCGATGGCCTTGCGCGGCCCCTTGCGGGTGCGCGCGTTGGTGCGCGTCCGTTGGCCGCGACAAGGCAAGCCCTTGCGATGACGCAGACCGCGATAACACCCCAGATCCATCAGACGCTTGACATTCATGGTGACTTCACGCCGCAGGTCGCCTTCAACGGCAAACTTGCCCACTTCGTCACGCAGCTTTTCCATGTCGGCGTCCGACAAATCCTTGATTTTGGTTGAACGAACCACGCCAGCCGCATCGCATATTTTCTGCGCGCGCGGACGACCAATGCCATAAATGGCGGTCAGCGCGATTTCCGCGTGCTGATGATTCGGAATGTTTACCCCTGCAATACGGGCCATTGTTGCACTCCAACGATGTCAAAATTAATCAAGATCCTGTCCTCGAAACTTTTCAGCCCTGACGCTGTTTGTGGCGCGGATCCTTACAGATGACGCGCACCACGCCCTTGCGGCGGATCACTTTGCAATTCCGGCAAATACGTTTCACCGAAGGCAATACTTTCATGTTTGCAACTCCTCAAAACTGGGATTCGGGGAAAGCAGCCGTGTTTCCCGTTCTTCCCAAGGTTACTGCGCAGAGAATCTTCATTTTGCGCGGAAAGTGATGCGTCCGCGCGATAAATCATAAGGCGTCATGGCGACCGTCACCTTGTCGCCGGTCTGGATGCGGATATAGTGCATCCGCATCTTCCCGGAAATGGTGGCGTGAACCTCGTGCCCGTTTTCCAGCTTCACCCGGAACGTGGCGTTGGGCAGGTTTTCCAGCACCTCGCCCTGGAGTTCAATGGTGTCTTCCTTTGCCATTCCACTACCGCAACAAAGGCGCGCCACCCTTGAAATTCGCTTTTTTCAGGAGGCTTTCATACTGGTGCGACATGACATAGGACGAAATCTGGGACATGAAGTCCATCGTGACGACCACGATAATCAACAAGGAAGTGCCGCCAAAATAAAATGGCACCTGCCATTTCAGCTTCAAAAACTCCGGCAGGAGACAGACGGCCGTGATATACACCGCGCCCATGATGGTCAGACGCATCAGTATCTTGTCCACATAACGCGCCGTCTGCTCGCCAGGACGAATGCCGGGAATGACGCCGCCGCTTTTTTTCAGGTTGTCCGCCGTATCCTTGGAATTGAACACCAGCGCCGTATAAAAAAAACAAAAGAAGATGATCGCCGCCGCGTAAAGGAACACGTAAATCGGCTGCCCTGGCACCAACACCGCCGCTGCATCCCTCATGCCGGACTTGATGAAATTGATGAAGCTGTACGCGGACTCGCCAGAACTGAACCAGGAAGCCAGCGTCGCCGGAAACAGGATGATGCTGGAAGCAAAAATGGGTGGAATGACGCCCGACATGTTGAGCTTCAACGGCAAGTGCGAAGACTGGCCGCCATACACGCGATTGCCGACCTGCCGCTTCATGTAATTGACCAGGATCTTACGCTGGCCGCGTTCAACGAAGACCACAAAAGCTGTCACTGCTACCACCAAGAGGCAGATGAAGATCCCCGCCAGCGGATGGATGGCGTTGCTGCGCACCAATTCCAACATCCCGATAATGGCGGAAGGCAGGCCGGAGGCGATGCCCGCGAAAATAATCAGCGAAATGCCATTGCCCAAGCCACGCTCGGTAATCTGCTCGCCCAGCCACATCAGGAACATGGTACCGGTCATCAGGGTGATCACCGTGGTCATGCGAAACATGAGACCTGGGTTATAGACCAGTTCCGGTTGCGCTTCCAGCATGACGGCAATCGCCATCCCCTGGGCAAAGGCCAGCAACAGCGTACCGTAACGGGTGTACTGGGTAATCTTGCGCCTTCCGGCTTCGCCCTCTTTTTTCAAGGCTTCCAGCTGCGGAATGGCAACCGCCATCAACTGCATGATGATGGAAGCGGAAATGTAGGGCATGATGCCCAGCGCAAAAATGGTGAACCGCTGAATGGCGCCGCCGGAGAACATGTCCAGCATCCCCAGGATGCCGCCTTGTTGCGACTGGTACAGATCCTGCAGCACCGATGGATTGATGCCCGGAACGGGAATGTGCGTGCCGACGCGATACACGACCATCGCGCCCAGGAGAAACAACAGGCGCCGACGCAGGTCGCCAAACTTCCCGCTGGCGGTCATGCCCATGATTCCGGTTTTCGCTGTAGTCATATCACGCCCGATCCCGCATCATCATTCGGCCACGCTGCCGCCTGCCGCCTCAATCGCCACTTTCGCGCCGCGGGTCGCGCCAACGCCTTTCAGCGTCACCTTGCGGTCGAGCTTGCCGGAAAGGATGACCTTGGCCGACAGCGCATCGCCCGCAATCAGTCCCGCCTGTTTCAGTGTCAGCAGATCCACTTCGTCCACGGGCAGCGCGTTCAGTTCATGCAGACGCACTTCCACGTTGCGCGCGTTCGTCAGCGAGAAAAAGCCGCGCTTGGGCAAGCGCCGGTAGATAGGCATTTGCCCGCCTTCAAAACCGACCTTGTGAAAACCGCCCGCGCGGGACTTCTGCCCCTTGTGACCACGACCGGCCGTCTTGCCCAAGCCGGAGCCAATGCCGCGCCCGACGCGGCGAGCGGCACGCTTCGCGCCGGGAGCGGGTTTAATGGTATTCAAGTGCATCCGATTACCCCTCGCACTTCAAAAGATAGGAAACCTTGCGGATCATGCCGCGCACCGCTGGCGTGTCTTCGAGCGTCACCGTATGGTTCGGCTTGCGCAGCCCCAAGCCGCGCACCGTGGCGCGATGCGACTCTTTGGCGCCAATGAGGCTTTTGACCAGCGTCACTTTAAGCGTTCTTTCAGCCATGTTTACTCAGCCCAAAATGTCTTCGACACGCTTGCCCCGCTTGGCGGCGATCTCGGCAGGCGTGTTCATGCGCGACAAACCGTTCAGCGTGGCGCGCACGATGTTATAGGGATTGGTGGAACCATGCGCCTTGGCCACCACGTTGGTAATGCCGACCACTTCGAAGACCGCGCGCATGGCGCCACCCGCGATGATGCCCGTGCCATCCGGCGCGGGCTGGATCATGACTTCGGTCGCGCCGTGCTTGCCGGTGACGGTGTGATGCAAGGTGCCGCTCTTCAGGCTGACCTTGAACATCCTGCGCCGCGCTTCTTCCATCGCCTTTTGCACGGCTACCGGCACTTCGCGGGACTTGCCCTTGCCCATGCCGATGCCGCCGTCGCCGTCGCCGACCACGGTGAGCGCCGCAAAACCGAGAATGCGCCCGCCCTTCACCACCTTGGTGACGCGGTTGACAGAAACCATCTTTTCACGCAAACCGTCGTCGCGCTCTTCCGCCTGTTGAACTTTCTTGCTATTCGCTTTCGCCATTTTTAACCTCGTCCTCACCGCGTCGCCGGGCGTCAAAATTTGAGACCGTTTTCACGGGCGGCCTCGGCCAGCGCTTTCACGCGACCATGATACTGGAAGCCGGAACGGTCGAACGCCACAGTTTCGATCCCGGCTGCCTTTGCCCGTTCGGCAATCAATTTGCCGACCGCCGTTGCCGCCGTCCTGTCGCCGCCATTGCCCCCATCGGGCAGGTTCTTTTTGACTTCCGCTTCCAGCGTGGAAGCCGCCGCCAGCACCTTGCCGCCACAAGGACTGATGACCTGGGCGTAGATGTGTGCGTTCGTGCGATTCACGCACAAACGCACCGCCTTCAATTCGGCAATCTTGGCCCTAGACTTGCGGGCGCGGCGCAAACGCGCCTGTTTTTTGTCTATCATGTCATGGCCTCTTATTTCTTCTTGGTTTCCTTCAGGGAAACCACTTCGTCGACATAACGCACACCCTTGCCCTTGTAGGGTTCGGGGCTGCGATAGGCGCGAACCTCGGCGGCCACTTGGCCGACTTTTTGCCGATCGATGCCCTTGATGACGATCTCGGTCTGCGACGGCGTTTCCACCTTCACGCCCGCCGGCATTTTGTGCGCCACCGGATGCGAAAAGCCCAGGGTCAGGTTGACCACGTCCCCCTGCGCCTGGGCGCGATAACCCACGCCGACCAGCGTCAGCCTCTTCTCGAAGCCCCTGGAAACGCCCGTCACCATGTTGTTCAGGTTGGCGCGCATGGTGCCCCACATGGCGGATGCGTTTTCCACGCTGTCCACGCGGGCGCAGACGATGGCACCGCCTTCCATCTTGACTTCCACCGCCGGATGCGCCGCCGCCTTTAAGACGCCCAAAGGCCCCTTGACGGTGATTTCCCGCGCGTCGGCGCTCACTTCGACGCCAGCGGGCAGGACAATTGGATTCTTGCCAATTCGTGACATCTTCTTCTTCCTCAGGCCACAATGCAAAGCACTTCGCCGCCCACATGGGTTGCGCGCGCCTTGCGGTCCGTCATCACGCCCTTCGGCGTCGACACGATGGCAATTCCCATGCCGTTCATGACGCGGGGAATATCGCCGGAACCCTTGTAGATACGCAACCCCGGCTTGGAAACGCGCTCGATCTTCTCGATCACCGGGCGTCCCGCGTAATATTTCAGGGCAATCTCCAAGGTCGCCTTGTTACCCGACGCCGTCTTGACCGCGTAATCCTCGACATAGCCCTCTTCTCTCAGCACGGCGGCAATCGCCGTCTTCAGCTTGGAAGCCGGCATCGTCACAGCGGATTTTTCCGCCATCTGGGCATTGCGAATACGGGTCAACATGTCCGCTATCGGATCGCTCATTGCCATATTTCTATTCTCCTTGGCTTACCAGCTTGCCTTGACGACACCCGGAATCTGACCATCGAAGGCCAGTTCGCGGACCTTGTTGCGACACATGCCGAACTTGCGGAACACGCCACGCGGACGCCCGGTAAGCTGGCAACGGTTGCGCAGCCGGGAAGGACTGGCATTTCGGGGAAGCTGCTGCAATTTCAAACGGGCAGCGTAACGCTCGACATCGGAAAGCCGGGCGTTATTGATGATAGACAGAAGCGCCGCGCGCTTCTTCGCAAACTGCGCCACCAATGCGCGGCGTTTTTCTTCACGGTTAATCAGGGCAAGTTTTGCCATGTCTGCCTCAATTCTTGAAAGGGAATCGGAACGCGCCAAGAAGGGCCTTGGCCTCCTCGTCGGTCTTGGCGGTGGTGGTGATGCTAATGTTCATGCCCCGGATCGCGTCGACCTTGTCATATTCGATTTCAGGAAAAACAATCTGCTCTTTCACACCCATGTTGTAATTGCCGCGGCCGTCAAACCCCTTGGCGGCAATGCCGCGAAAGTCGCGCACGCGCGGCAGCGCCACGCTGACCAAGCGATCGATGAACTCATACATGCGCGGGCCGCGCAGCGTCACCATGCAGCCAATCGGATAGCCGTCACGAATCTTGAACCCGGCGATGGATTTCTTTGCCTTGGTGATCACGGGCTTCTGCCCGGCAATCTTCTGCATGTCGGCCACGGCGTTTTCCAGCGCCTTTTTGTCTGCCACCGCTTCGCCCACACCCATGTTCAGCGTGATTTTGGCAATGCGCGGCGCTTCCATGACGGACTTGTAGCCAAAACGCCCGACCAGTTCCGGCAATACGTCCTTTTTGTACATTTCAAACAAGCGAGCCATGTCGTTTCCCTTATACCTTCACCGGCTCGCCGTTCGACTTGAACACGCGCGTCCGTTGAAACTTCTTGCGTCCGCCCTCGACCACCTGCACCTGGATACGAACCTTGTCCGCCTTGCCCGTGGCCGGGTTGAAAAGCGCCACGTTGGAGACATGGATGGGCATGGCCTTCTGCACGACGCCCCCCGTCTCGCCCTTGGTCGGATTGGGACGCACATGCTTCTTGACGATATTCACGCCTTTTACCAGCACATGCTCGGCATCCACGCGCGATAGCACCGTTCCGCGACGCGCCTTGTCCCTGCCCGCGATGACGATCACTTCATCGCCCTTGCAAATCTTGTCCATTTCCGTTTGGCTCCTCAAAGCACTTCCGGCGCGAGTGACACGATCTTCATGTAGCGCTCGGTGCGCAATTCGCGCGTCACCGGCCCGAAGATGCGGGTGCCGATCGGCTCCAGCTTGTTGTTCAAGAGCACAGCAGCGTTGCCGTCGAACTTCACCACGGAACCATCGGGACGGCGCACACCCTTGGCGGTGCGTACCACCACGGCGTTATACACGTCACCCTTCTTGACGCGACCACGCGGCGCGGCATCTTTGACGCTGACCTTGATCACGTCGCCGATGCCGGCATAACGGCGGCGCGAACCACCCAATACCTTGATACACATCACTGAACGCGCGCCGGTATTGTCGGCTACGCCCAGAACCGTTTGCATCTGAATCATTTTTCACTCCAACTTATCCCGCCCAAAGGCGGACAGTCTTGGACTCCGCAAAGGAGATCAATCTCGACTCGCTGCCCGAAAAGCCGCAAGAAATAAAGACGATGATTCTGTCTTGATTTTTCTGCCCTGTCAATGCCTTGTTCTCTTTTTTTCGGAAGAACGAAGCCAAGAGCTAAGACAAAATCCGGAAAGCCCGGACGAATCAGCGTTTGGAGAACTGCTTCCTGCGCCGTGCCTTGTGCAGGCCAACCTTCTTGCGTTCCACTTCGCGCGCGTCGCGGGTCACGAACCCCGCGCCGGAGAGCGTGGGCTTTAGCGTGGCGTCGTATTCGAGCAGGGCGCGGGTGATGCCGTGACGCACCGCGCCCGCCTGCCCGGATTCGCCGCCACCGGTCACATTGACCTTGATGTCGAAGCCTTCCAGCTGGTTGACCAGCACCAGCGGCTGCCGTACCACCATGCGCCCGGTTTCCCGCGAAAAGAAAACGTCCAGCGGCTTGCCGTTTACGATGATCGCGCCGGAGCCGCGCTTCATGAACACGCGGGCCACCGCGCTTTTACGCCGCCCCGTGCCGTAGTAATAACTGACTGCCATGTTTTTCATCCTTGAATTTCCAGTATCCGGGGTTGCTGGGCGGTGTGGGGATGCTGCGCGCCCGCGTAGCATTTCAGCTTTTTCAGCATGGCGTAGCCCAACGGACCCTTGGGCAACATGCCCTTGACGGCCTTTTCCAGTATCCGCGCGGGAAAGCGCTGCTGCATCTTGGCAAAGCGGGTTTCGTAGATGCCGCCGGGAAAGCCCGTATGACGAAAATACTTCTTGTCCTCGGCCTTGTTGCCAGTGACGCGCAGCTTTTCCACGTTGGTGACGACGATGAAATCGCCGGTATCGACGTGCGGCGTGTAAATGGCCTTGTGCTTACCGCGCAGACGACGCGCAATCTCGCTGGCCAAACGGCCCAGCACCTTGTCCGTGGCGTCTACCACGAACCACTCGTGCACCACCTCATGCGGTTTGGCGGAAAAAGTTCTCATCGGCGACATCCTTTTGCCCACAAAAATCAAAAGAGGCAGGATTCTAGGTTGAAGCGCGACACCTGTCAATCATCAGAAACAGGAGGTCGGGAATCAGGAGACAGAGAACGGAGAATCCACCGCCTCGTCATCCTCCGAAACAACGTGACACGGCTTTTCGACCTGCAAGGGCATGCAAGAGTAATCATCCAGGCAGCGGTTCCGTTTTCTGGAATGCCGAAGCCAACGCCCTCCATGTCAGAATAGTTGTCGCCCATAACAGAAGACAGGGGGCAGAAAACAGAAAAGCTACCGGCGCTTCGCGCCTCGCAATGACAGTGAAATGGCCATCGAGTCACGCGCCTGTCCGGACATAGGTGACGAAGGCGAAGGGAATGCCGTTTTCACTGAGGTGGGGTTCACGGTGGGTTTCTTGCCATTCGTGTTTGTCGAAGGCGGGAAACCAGGCGTCGCCGGGAAAATCTTGGTCGATTTCGGTCAGGATCAGGCGCTGGGCAGCGGGCAGGGAGAGGGCGTAGAGTTGTGCGCCGCCGATGATGAAGGCTTCTCCGGCTTGCGCCAGCGCCAGCGCCGCTTCCAATGTGCCCGCTAGAAGCGCGCCTGCGGGAAGACAATAACCGGACTGGCGGCTGATGACGATGTTTACGCGCCCTGGCAAGGGACGAAAGGCGTCGGGCAGGGATTCCCAAGTCTTGCGTCCCATGATGACCGAATGACCGCGCGTGGTCGCGCGAAAATGGCGCAGGTCTTCGGGAAGCGTCCAGGGCAGGCGGTTTTCGAAGCCCATGACGCGATGCCGGGCAACGGCGGCAATCAAGGTAAGCCGGGGCGCACTCACGGAAGACGTTCCGCTTTCAGGGCGGCGATCAGGCCAAGCGTGGAAGCGTCCAGCGCACTCGCGCCGGGCGTTTCTTCCGGGGCTTCCAGACAGGGCAGGAGGCGCTCTGCCATCTGTTTTCCGAGTTCCACGCCCCACTGATCGAAGGCGTTCAATTGCCACAGCACGCCCAGGCAGAAAACCTTGTGCTCGTAGAGCGCCAGCAGTTGTCCGAGGACGTGAGGCGTCAGGCGTTCGAGCAGCAAGGTGGTGGAAGGCTGGTTGCCGGGAAAATCGCGCCAAGGCGAAGGCGTCGCGCCGCCCTGCCGGGCGTGGGCTTCTGCTTTCGTCTCGCCAAAGGCCAGCGCCGCGGATTGGGCAAGCCCGTTGGCCAGGAGGCGCAGGTGGTGGTCGGGCAGGGGAAAGTCGGCGTGTTTCAAGAGGATGAAATCGCAAGGGACGAACCGTCCGCCCTGGTGCAGAAACTGGAAGACCGCGTGTTGTCCGTTGGTGCCGACCGCGCCCCAGAGGATGGGGCTGCGCTCGCGGGTCAGGGGGGCGCCCTGGCGATCCACGGATTTGCCTAGGCTTTCCATTTCCAGTTGTTGCAGATAGGCGGGAAAGAGTTCCAGCGACTGGCTGTAGGGAAACACGCCACGGCTGCACGCGCCCAGCGCGTTCACGTTCCAGAGGTCGATGAGCGCTAGCGTGAGCGGCAGGTTTTCTTTTTCCGGCGCGGAGAGGAAATGCTCGTCCATCTGGCGCGCGCCTGAGAGCAGGGCGGAAAACCCCGAAAAGCCGATGGCGAGCGCAATGGAAAGACCGACCGGCGACCAGAGCGAAAAGCGTCCGCCCACGCCGTCGGCAAACAGGAAGACGCGCGAGGCCGGAATGCCAAAGGCGGTCGCCGCCGCCCGATTGCCGGTGACGGCGACGAAATGCCGCGCAACGGCGTCCGCGTCCGCGCGGGCGGTTTTTTCGGGAAGCGTGGCTTCAATCCATTCTCGCGCCGTGCGGGCATTGGTCAGGGTTTCCTGCGTCGTGAAGGTCTTGCTGACGATGATGAACAGGGTGGAACGAGGATTCAGGCGTGCGAGCAGAGGTGCCAGCGCCGCGCCATCCACATTGGCGGCGAAATGTATCCGCAAGTCCGGATGCTGGCAGGCGGCAAGCGCCTGGACCGCCATGCGCGGCCCCAGATCGGAGCCGCCGATGCCCAGATGTATCACGTCGGTCACACGCTCGCCGCCTTTTGGCTGGGCGTGCAGCGCCGCGCAGAAGATGCGCATACGATCCAGGTTTTCCGCCACTTCGCGTCCCGTGGTCGCGTCCGGCGCGGCATGGATCGGCGCGCGCAGCGCCATGTGCACTACGGCGCGGTTTTCCGTGTGATTGATGGTTTCGCCCGCCGCCATGCGCTGCCGCCAGCAGGCAAAGTCGCTGGCCTGGGCGATCTGGCGCAAGAGACGCAGCGTAGCGACCGTGAGGCGCTGCTTGGAAAAATCCATCAGAATGTCGCCGTTTTTCAGCGAAAAATCGGCAAAGCGCCGGGGGTCTTCGGCGAACAGGTCGCGCAGATGCTCCGCCCGCAGGGTTTTCGCGTGTTCCTGCAAGGCGCGCCAGGCGGCTTCCAGTGTATCGTTCGTCGTCGTCATGCGCGCGTCCGTTTGGAATGCGCTTCAGACCGCCACCGCCGCCTTGATGTGCGGATGCGGGTCGTAGCTTTCCAGCGTGAAATCCTCGTAGCGGAAGGCAAACAGATCGTCGATGTCGGGATTGAGGCGCATCCGGGGCAGGGGGCGCGGCGCGCGCGTCAGTTGCAGACGCGCCTGATCGAAGTGGTTGCGGTAGATATGCGCGTCGCCGAAACTGTGCACGAAGTCGCCTGCCCTGTAACCGCAGACCTGCGCCAACATCAGGGTGAGCAGCGCGTAGGAAGCGATGTTGAAAGGGACGCCCAAGAAAATATCGGCGCTGCGCTGATAGAGCTGGCAGGAAAGCCTGCCGTCCGCGACATGGAACTGCGTCAGGCAATGACAGGGCGGCAAGGCCATCTGTTCAATTTCGGCGGGATTCCAGGCGGTGATGAGATGACGGCGGGAATCCGGATGGGTCTTGAGCTTCCTCACCAGTTCCACGATCTGGTCGATCTCGCCGCCTTGTGGCCTCGGCCAGTGCCGCCATTGATGCCCATACACCGGCCCCAGCTCGCCCTTTTCGTCCGCCCATTCATCCCATATGCGCACACCGTTGGCTTGCAGATAGGCGATGTTGGTGTCGCCCGCGAGAAACCACAGGAGTTCATGGATGATGGATTTCAGGTGCAGCTTCTTGGTGGTCAGGAGCGGAAAGCCGTCGGCCAGGTCAAAACGCATCTGCCAGCCGAAGAGCGAACGGACGCCGGTGCCGGTGCGGTCGGGTTTGTCGGCGCCGTTTTCCAGCGCGTGACGCATCAGGTCAAGATAGGCTTGCATAAAGGGAACAAGGATAAGGCGGATTGCGAGCCAACATTCTAATATACTCATGCCTGCTTTCGCCCTGCGTCCATCAAAACACACTTGTCCGACGGCCACGATTCATGAATACATCATCCAACAAACCCTCGATAGCCCTGATCAATCCCGGCGAATTGCAGCGCCAGCTCGCCCTCTTGCCGGAAGACGACGACTCCGCGGCCCTCGAAGAAATTGCGGAATGGCTGGATGCCTGCCGGCAGGGCGAAGTCAGCGGCAACGCGCGGTTCCAGATCGCGCGTCTCCTGGATGGCGCAGCGCAGCCGCGCATCAGCGCACTGACGAAAGAATACCTGCACACGACACGCCTGCCCAAGCCCAGGGAAAACCAGCTATGGACGCTCATTCATGGTATCTGGGAGAAGATCGCCCGCCAGTATGAAATCTGCGTCAAATACGGCAGGCGCGGGGAAAAAGGCGCGGACATGGTGCGCGCGCAACTCGCGCTGGCGGTGACGCGCGTCATTGTCGCCTGGGGACAGGTCATCAAATGGAAGGGGTTTCGCTACAGTCCGGTCGATAAAGACTGCTGGGCGCGTCTGGGCGCGGCGTATCTGCTGGCGGAAAGCGAAGGCTTCGCCGAGAAAACGCTACAGATGCACGCCGAACACGGCGGCATCACCTCGCCTTTCGCCGAATACTTGCGCATCCTGATTTTCCACGCCTCCTCGCTCGACTGCCTGCCGCCGCAGGAAATCGATCTGGCGGACAGGCTGATTGCCCATACGCAAACGGAATTCGTGTTTTCCACCGAAAGGACTTTGCAAAGCGTGTGGTGGCTAGACGCGGCAACCGCCATGCCGCCCACGCGCCTGACCGACGCCGCGCAGACGCCCGCGCCAACCTTGCGGTTTTTCCATCCCGGCCAGGCGCAGGCGCGCCTGAAGATGCTGGAACAAGAAATCGAATACAGTAACGTCATCCCCGCGCGCCTCAGACTGGAAACCTCCGCGCAAGGGCTGCTGCCGGTAATCCAGCACCTTGCCGCCTGCTGGACGCCCGCGCCGCCACAACGCCAACACGCGCGCTACCGGGTGAAACACCAGATGGTGGTGCTGCCCGGCTTCATCAACGCCTTTATCGTCGTTTCGCCTGAATTTGGCGGCAAGTCCCTAGGATTGCCGCAGGAAGAGTGGATTGCGGATAACGTCAGCCAGGGCGGATTTGGCGCCATCGTGAAGGAAATCAAGGGCGACTGGCTCGGCGTCGGCGCGCTGCTGGCCATGCAACCCGGCGGAGAAGGCAACTGGCTCCTGGGCCTAGTGCGCCGTTACCAGCGCGTTTCGGAACAGGAGGCGCAAGTCGGCATCGAAACCTTGTCGCGTCGCGTCACCGGCATCGACGTCGGCCCGCGCGATTCCTCCCTGCCGCCAAGCACGCCCGCCCTGTGGCTACAGGATGACGATCCCAAGGGCGACATGCGCTTCGTCTTGCCGCTCAATACCTTCGCCGCCGGAGAAAGCCTGGAATTCAGCTACAGTGGCCGACGCATCGCGCTGACCCCGGTCAGGCGGCTGGAACAGGGAAACGACTACGAAATCGCCGCCTACCGCGCCGCCGTCATCGCCACGCCCAAGACCTGAGCCATCCCCGCGCGCCCACGGAAACGAAAATGACAACCGCTTTCGATGTTGCGCGAAAAGACGCGCCCAAAAACCCGAAAACCGGATCGGGCGGTTCCTGTGTGATCCGCGTGTCTTGTGGTTTTGCCGGGCTGCCCTTTTCTGGCTGTTGATCGCCGCGTGCGGCATCTATATGGCGATGTGCTTCAGGCGCCCCCTTTTTTCCGTCTGCCGCGATCTAGACGGTGTCGTCAAAAGACATGTCATTATTCCGACATGACTTTAAAGATTGAGGATGACCCATGTACCGTGTGCAGCACCGTCACGATATTACGGATCATGTCTAGTCGCTTTTGGAGGCGCACCTTCCGGGCAGGAAAGGAGCGTGGGGAGGCAATGCACGGGATGACCGGCAATTCACCAATGGCGTATTCTGGATTTGGCGCACAGGCGCTCCCTGGCGAGATCTGCCA
>JAIRMN010000188.1 GCA_031258715.1 Zoogloeaceae bacterium | reverse complement strand
ATGGTGGTAACTCCTGGAAGGGTGGTTTTCCCCGGCGGACGGGGGGCGAGGGGCGGGCGGGCGGCGATTGTCCCCGCCCGCCCCTCGCGCGTTCAGCGAATCTGACGCCAGTATTTGCGCCCCATGGCGGGGTTCTTGTTGTTCCGGATGGCCGTCACCTTGCCTTTGGTATTGCTGTGATACTTGGTGTCGCCGCGCTGCGCGAGGCCGCCGCCCCCTCCGATCCCCAAGCCGCTGACGCGTTCTCCGTCCAGGGAGAGGTCATTCTTGTCGCCGAAAGTCCCGTCGTGGTCGAGGTCGAAGGCGGAAAATTCCAGCGAGCTGCCGTCGGAGGGATCGAGCTCGTACATGAAGCCTTCGAGGTCGGGATCGCACTCGTCGGTATTGGGGATGACGGTGTTGAAGATCACGCGGTCGCTCCAGAGGAGCGGCGTGTAGATCGACCGTTCGCCCTTGAGGTTGGCGGCGCTCGAGAGTTCGAGATCGAGGTAGAAGCCGAATTCGTTGACGTCTTCGACGGCGCCCAGCTGGTTGTCGCTGACCACGCGGATGGTTGCGCTGTAGGTCTCGCCCCGGGTTTGATAGACGCGGTTTTCCTGTTTCTTGATCGTCTGTTTGAGCAGGTTGCCGCGATGGAGGACGCCGCCCGAGACGCTGCCGCAACCGGTCGTGTCCGAGGCGCAGGTATCGCGCACGCCGTAGAAGGTCTGGACGCTCTTGTCGTGGATGTCCTTCGGGGTGATGTAGCTGCCGGTGCCGAAGTAGACCATGACGTTGCCGTAGCGGTCGCGTCCCACTTCCGGGCGGGCGGTGATGGGTTGTATCTTGTCCGCCGCGTCCCTGGCCTCGAAGATCTTCTCGGTATGGATCGCTCCCGCGCCGTTCAGGCGGAAGCGCCAGAGGTTGCCGCGCAGGTCGCCCGCGTAGATCACGTCCGCGATGCCGTCGTTGTCCAGATCCGCCGCGACAGGCGTGGACAGGCCGTTGGGGTTGGTCGGGCTGCCTTCGCCGTTGCCCTCGTCCATGAGGTTATTGACGAGGCCCAGGTTATCTTTCAGGGCGGTCTGGATTGCGCCGGTCTTCAAATCCACGACGTAGAGCATGGGACGGTCGAGGTAGCTGTTGTAGCCGTTCGGGAAGACGGCGACCCATTTGAGCACGCTCTTCTCCGTACCCGTCTCCAAATCCTTCACCGAATACTTGAGGAGCGTGATGACGGCCTGGCCGATGGTGTAGCCGAGGTCGTCGAAGCCGGCGGTGTAGGGGACGGCGTCGTCGATCCGCTTGGTCTTCGTGGTTCCGGCCGCATCGACGATCACCTCCGGCCCGCGGATATCCCAGAGGACGTTGCCGGCGCTGAAGCCCGCGGGGTTTTCGACGTCGAGCGCGAAGTAGCCGCTGCCACCCGCGCCGGTGGAACCGATCAGCACGGTGTTCCAGCCGTTGGTCGAGGTGGAGGAATTTTCGAGGTAGGCGTCGCCGACGGTGGGCAAGCCATCCACGAAGAACTCATGCGTGTAGTCCGGATCGCGCAGCGCCTTGAGTTTTCCCCAGACGGCGTAGGGCACGTAGGCGAAGATCTCCCGGCCGCCGCCGTTCTTGGATGTCAGGTAGCCGCCGGGGGCATCGCCCGTTTCGGCGTTGAAGGCGTGCAACATGCCGTCATTGGCGCCGACGTAGATCACTTCCGGGCGGTCCTCGTTGGGAACCTCGACCGCCTTGCGGAGACGGTAGTCCTGGCGCATGCCGTAGGTGATGCCGCCCAGGCCGGCCCACCCGTAGTCGTCGCGGCCGACGAAGAGGGGGTTGGAATTGACGATGTCGCCCAGGACGCGCGGATCGCCGCTCGGCTCGCCCGTCAGGCTGGGGTTGACGGTCTCGTCGGTCTTGAAGGCGTCCACGCGGTTGCGCCACGCGCCGCCCTTGCGTTCTTCCCTGCTGGCGTTGCCGTAGAGGTAGGCGATTTCGGCGGCGCAGTCGGCCGAGCCGCAGGCGAGCGCGTTCTTCAACGCGACGGGCGGACTATTGAGGAAGACGCCGCCGCCAGTGGCTGGATTCCAGGTGAGGATCTGGCGGGCGGCCGTGGTGGCCGTGGCGTTCGTGTCGTCCGCGCCGATCTGCGCCTGGAGTTCCTTGGCCGCGTCCCAGCTTGCCTTGAACCACGGTTCCTCACTCTCGCGGCAGCGGCTGTCGTTTTGCTGGAGGGTCTCCTCCTGGGTGACGGGATCCCAATGGTAGTCGCGCGCCACGTCGGCGGCGGTGCATATCCGGTAGCCCAGGAGCTTGCCGTTCCAACTGTCGTTGAAAAGCGCCTGGTAGATCATCGGCACGCGCGAGGACGTGGTGTTGGTGGTGACGGTGGACATCCCGATGGCGCTATCCTTGCGCGCGAAGGCCAGGCCCTGCTCGATGAGCGCGCTGATTTCCTTGGGATTCAACGTGGAGGCGTAAAACCCGCGGCTGTTCAAGGCGGCGTGCATCAGGTCGTCGCCATTCAGCAGGTTCCCGGGCTGCTCCTCGCGGTCACTGAAGTCGGGGTTGCCCCATCCGCTCCCGGGCGGCATCGGGCAACCTGGTTTATTAATCCAGGTAGTGGAGCATTTCGACGCGTATGCCGGACCGGGGTAGCCCCAGGTATTGCCCAACGCCGTCACCGCCGCCGCCGACGCCGCCGGATCCGAAATTTTCATTACCCCGACGAGTTTGTTCCAGTCCACACTATGGGCGTCCGCGTCCAGGTGGATGGCCAGCACGTTCATGTGTTGCCAGAAAGCCGGATCCTGTGTGCTTCTCGGCACATTGTTGTTGTCGCCGGGCCGGCTATCGACCTGACTAGGCAGGAGATCGTTTTTCCAGAAGGTCATGGCGACATCCGCCAAAGTGGTGGTAGTGCTGGATACCGGAGAATAGGCGGTCTGATCCTGGAACGGCGGCATGGCGACGTACGCATAGGGGATAGTCCCAAAGGCGTCGGTCTCATTGGCGTGGAGGATGGGTAGGCCATCCTTGCCGTCCGAGTCGACGAATTTGGTGACATCGTTGAGCGGGGCACCGTCGTCGTGATCGAAGTTCCCGCCGGTCAGGATCAGGGTATAGCTTTTGCGGCAGGATTGATAGCGGGTCTTGCCGGGGGCGATGGTCTCGTTGGTGTTGTTGAAGCCCGGCGTGGAAGACCAGGGGCCTTGCAGGTTGTCGTTCATGTAATAAGCGCCAACCCCCGCCAGGCTTTTGCGCATACTGGCGTAACCGTCAAACGCTGAACTTGTTCCCTTCAGGCCAAACAGCCAGTTGCGCAATTGCGTCTTGCACTGCCCGGCGGGCGTACAGGCGGACGCGCCCGGGCCGCCGGGTCCATAGCCGGAAGGATCGTCGGACGGGAAATCCCTGAATGGCCGCACGCCGCGCTTGACGTAGCTGTTCTTGATATTGACGCCATCATGCGTATTGCGAGCGACAACGGAAGTGAGAGTGGAATCGCTGAATCCGCCCCCCCATGCGTCGCCACTCCCACATCCGCTGCTGCACCCGGTCACGGCATAGCCGATGCGCGTATCCGGATCCATATCCTCCAGCGCGTGGCTCAACACGGTTTTCATCAGCATGGCGGGATGGTAGTAATAGCTGTACCAGTTGGCGAAATTCTGCCGCTTGTCCGCCGCCGTGATGGCGATGCCTTTTCTGCCCTTTTCCGAATTCTTCCACCAGGGGTAATATTCGTCCTTGTCCTCGGCTTCGCCCACGCGAATCGCCTCAAAGCAATTGTAGTAATTCGCGATCCATTGAAGACTACGACTTACATCTCTGAGGTGAGATTGCGGAGCATTCGCAAGATTAGTCTCGTCTGTACCACTGACATCATTAGTGTAGCCGTCCTTAACGGGGTAGCCATGGTAGTCATCCGGGAAAACGTAATCGCTGCGACTACCGCCAAATCTTCCATACTTGGAATAATCCACTATTGAAGAAACGCTTCCAGTGTTGTACTGGAAGGCGCAGCCCAAACGGCCGGGATTTTCTGGCTCGCCGTAGGTCAGATGCGCCTCGCCGCCCTTGTTGACAATGTAAAACGTTTTCGTGCCGCTATTTATAGAGGCACCGGATTGGGACATCACGCCCAGCGTCGTTGTTATCGTGCGAACATCCTCCCAGGTTTCGTTGCCCGCCGCGTCCTTGACGGAAGGGTTGAGCCGGGGCGTGCCGTCGTCATTGTACGCGACGCGCCCCGGATGATAGAGGTTGTAGTGCGCCGTCTTGCCAATGGTTACGCCGGAATCCGTTTTGTATTTAGGTTCATCCACATAATCATTGACGTTGTCATAGTGCGTCGCGCGAAAATCGTCGCCCAGGTTTTTCACGGCGGAGGAGTACACCCCATAGCCATCGACGGGCGCGGCGGCAAACGGCGCGTCCACGAAGTCAAGGCCGGTTCTGGGATTGATGCCCAACGGCTTTTTGTATTCCACTGCGGGATCGTAATAGATCTTGTTGATGTGCACGGAATGAAAGGTCCTGTTCAGCGCCGACGGCTCATCAACGCCAAAAGCGTCACTCTTCAAATCATACCGATCGCCGTTGGTCGGCAGGTAGCCGTAGTGCGTGATGCTCCCCGTATTCAGGAGCAGCATGATGTTGGGCGGGAGGCTGCCGGCGATGGTCATCGGCGCGGCGGGAATTTCCGGCGCGTTGAAATTCTCGCCCGCGCCGGTATCCGCCGTGGGCGGCTGCGCCGGCGGGGCGGCGGACGCGCCCTGCGCCAGGAAAGCGGCGGCAATGCCCGCCACAACCAGACCTCCCATCCGGCGCGCCGCGCCGGAACGAATTTTTTGCGTTTTCATCGTCTTTCTCCTTGTTCCATACCCTCGACAAACTCAACCAAGACCTTCCGCCGCCGCAATCACTGACGCAGGAGAAGGGATTGCACCACCGACACCGAGGCGTCCGTGGCCGGATCCTGGCCGTTACTGCCCAGCGCCGTGATCCGGAAAACTTCCATGTCGTACCGGGCGGCCGGGTTGTTCACGCTCAAGGTCGCGCTCGACTTGGCGTTGGGCAACTGCTCCACCACATACCACGGCGAAGCCGCGGCGCCATAGAGCGCAATCCGGTACACCCGGTAATCGGGATTGCCGCCATCCACCCACCCGGAATACTGCGTGAAATCCCGCGACCGCCCCCCGCAGAATTCGGCGACCTCGACATTCTCGACTATCCGGCACTCGCCATCCTTCGTCGGATCGAGCGCGCGCTTTTCATAGAGGAACTCGTTTTCCACCCCGCGCAACCCCGCCTCCGCCTTCTCGAACGCCGTGGCCAGACGCCCCGCGCTCCCCGCCATCGACTCCTGCTCACGGACGCCCTGCATCGCCGAAAGACTGACGATGGTGATCAGGATCAGCATGATCAACCCGATGACCAGCGCCGCGCCCCGCTGCCGGGAAAGACCCGCGCCCGAAACCATGATCGTTTTTCCGTTCATTTTGACCACCCCTCAATCCGCCAAGGAATCATGCGATTCCCCGCCCTTGTCCACATCCGTGATCTTGTTGCGTATGGCCACGCTCGCGGAAAAAAGCCGCCGGAAACGCCGATCCGTCCGGGTATAGGAGATCGCCCTATCCGGATCCGCCTCGCCGCAGAGCTTCATGTCATACTTCGCCGCCTCCGGCAAGACCTTGTCCCGGGACGAAATCAACACCAGATCGATCTGCGCCTGCGTCGCCTTCTGCCTCACCGCGTCCGACGCGTCCTGCCAGCGCACCAGACGATTCACGCCCAGCGTTTCATCCATCACGCAGACGCGAAAAGCCTCCACCCCGCGCACCAGCACGTCCGAATCGTCCAGCCCCGCGCCCGCCGCCGCGATGCCGCCATCATGGTAACGCAGGGAACCCGCGTCCTCGGGCCACGTCCCCAGGTCGTCAGGCTTTCCGACAAAAAAAGCGCGCGGCGGCGGATACAGGAACACCTGCGCGCCCCGCACGAACAAATGGCGGCTCCCCCCGCCGCCCGACACCTTCACGCTGCCGCTCGCGCCCGGGGTATCCGGCACGGAGGCGCCCGAAAAGTTCATCACCAGCCCGCCGGTGCAATCGCTCACCAATACCCGCCCGGGCGCGGCGGCGACAAGCTGGCTCGCCAACTTGCCGCCCTCAACCGTTATGGCGCCGCCATCGGCGGGAACGAATTCCTCCAGCACATTGGCCTCGGCGGAGTTCGCCCGCGCGCCGTAGATCTCCAGGGCCGGAGCGGGGTTCTCGTCCGCCATCTTGGACGGCGCTTCCGTATCGGGGCTGCCATTCTGGACTTGAAACCCATCCTTGAGATGGGAAAACCCCGGCATCCCGGAGGCGTCCTCCACCTGGGCAAGCTCCGAGCACCCATGAAAAGCCGCCATGCGCATGTCCCGCCGTATCGCCTCCAGCGCCGCGCGCGCGTCTTCCTGCATCCGCATCATCTCGCTGTTCAACACATAGGCGTGACGTCCGCCCACGAAGGCATAGGAAACCGCCATCAACACCAAAAGCCCAATGACCGCCGATATTATCAGCTCGATGAGGGTAAACCCGCCCTGGAGGGCAAGGGGTCTTTCGCGCAAGGTAGCCATCATATCCGCCCCACCAGGGAAAATTGCTGGGTGTCCTTCTCGAACAAGGGATCGGCATTGCCGCCCGCCTGATCCCAACGGATGCACACCATCGCGTAGTCGCCTTCCGTGCCGCACTTGCCGCCATGCGCCGACTCGCCCTTGACATTGCACACCTGCACCTTCACATCCCCCGCCCTGCCCGGCAAGGACTTCTTCAGGTTCTCATACCACAGCGTCACGTCCTTGTTGGCCTGGGAATCCTCCGGAATGCCCGACGGACGCGCCCCGTTCAGGGTGATGTAATACCCCATCGCCGCCTCCTTGGGATTGGAACGCATCTTGTCCATGATGGCGTTGGCGTACTCGACCGCCACCGTGCGCGTCATCGCGCTCTGGTTCTGCTTCAGGGACGAGGTCTGCAAACCCACCAGGCCCAGGATGCCAATCGCCAGGACAACCACCGCCACCAAGACCTCCAGGAGCGTAAAGCCCTTCATCGCGGACGGAAAGGAAAAAGACATATCGCGCATGACACACCTCGCCAATCAAACTTCACTGACCCTGGCATGACCCAGGGAACCAATCTCGAGCAACAACCCCGTGCCCTCCGACGAATCGCCCGCCACCGGGTTGTAATCCTCGGGACGCAACAAAATCGTGAGACGCGAAAGCGGCGCGTCGTCCACAGTGGCCTTCATGCTGCCCCTGGGCGAAAAAACAAACGTCATCTCCTTGCCGCAATCTCCCTCTCCCGTCCCCCCCGCCTTCATGCAGATCTTCACGCCATTCAGGGGGGCGTGCGTGCGCAAGACAAGGCTAGGGTCAGTGTCGTCAGGGTCGCCAAACCTCTTCGTCTTCACGATCCACCCTTCTTCCAGCAGGATACTGCCCGGCTTCGCCTCGAGCGACACCTCCTCCCCGCGCGCAATCGCCTCGCTGCGCGCGTAACGCAAGGCCGTCAACAACTCGTTCGCGTAGGATTCCACCTTCGTCCGCGCCATCCGGTGCTTGAACGAAGGCGCCGCGAACGCCGCGAAAATGGCGATCAACAACACCACGATCATCAATTCAATCAGCGTAAAGCCGCGCGTCCTGTCAAAATTCCTCATGACATCCTCCAAAAAAACGCCAGTCCCTCATATGCGTCCTGTTTATAACCGATGACATGAAACCCAGACCGGATTGCCAGACAAACGGTCAAATCCATGCGATGAACGGTCAAAATCCGGCCACGGAGGACAGGAACCCGCGGGCAGGACTGAGGAAGTTACCGGCGGCTTTGCCGCCGCGGGGCGGATTCTGGGTTGCTTCAGGCGCATGAAGCGCCCTCGCAATGACGATGGTTTGGGCGGCGGCTTTCCCTATCCCCCGATCGGCGATGGCTTGCGCCGCGACGAAGCCGTCCTGTCCGGAGAGCGGAGTTCCCGCCTCCTCGATGCCCTGCGCGACAAGGGCGTGCCGCAAACCATCGACGAGGCGCTCGCGATCTCCGCGCGCTGAGGCGTTATCCCCGACGCCCGGCGTCTCGATTCCGTCCATCCCGGATTCCGGTTGCGCGGGCGAGACGGCGCGATCAGGCGCCGGGAAAGAGACGATCCGCCTTGCGCGCCGGGTCATGGGGACGGACGGCCTCCCGCCTGTCCTCGACGCGCCGGCTCTTGCCGAAGGTGCGTTCTATCCCGCCCGGTTCGATCAGCCTGACGATCGGGGTCATCAGCAGCGCCTGCCTCAGACGGTAGACGACGTGGCGCCTGAAACGATCCATTTCCTCGAAGGAATCGCTGAAGGCGTCTGGTTTCAGTTCCACCATGACCGTCATCCTGTCCATGCCGGTTTCGTTGTCCAA
>JAIRMN010000171.1 GCA_031258715.1 Zoogloeaceae bacterium | reverse complement strand
GCCGCTTCGTCCTTCTTCCCTGGAGCGTGACATCCTGCCCGCGCTGATCGAGCGTCAGGCCATCTGGACTGTGGCATACTCCGGAAACTTCATCGACATCGGCGTCCCGGAATCGCTGGGAACCTTCAGGACAGAACTTCCCCATCTCTCGCGCTTATGAACGGGCTGATAAAAGGAGCATCGACCATTGAACGCTAAAAAAACTGCCCTGCGCCCCTGTCCGATCTGTGACAGGAACCGCGCGGAAATCCTCTTCGCCATGCGTTGTGCCGTATTGGAAGGGGGCGTCAGCGACGTCGTTTCCTGTATCGATTGCGGAATGGTCTATGCCGATACGCCGGGAACGCAGGCGGATTACGACCGGCTCTACACGGACTTTTCTATTTATGAATCACAGGATGCCTTGGGAAGCGGTGACGAACCAGAAGACGCGCGCCGCATCGAAGAAACCGCCGGCTGGCTGGAGGCGCGCATCGGCGCGAGGAATGCCCGGATCGTCGATATCGGTTGCGCGCGCGGCGGATTGTTGAAGGCGCTTTCGCGCAGGGGATTTTCATCGCTTGCCGGCATCGACCCATCGGCTCGTTGCGTCGAACATGTCCGGGCCGCGGGTTTTTCCGCCTGGCAAGGGCATTTGAGCCATCTGCCCGGCTGCGGACAGGACTTTGATTTCATCATTCTCTCCCATGTCCTGGAGCACGTCGTCGACACGCATGGCGCGCTTTCCGGTCTGCGCGAATTGCTGGCTCCCGGCGGAAAGCTCTATATCGAAGTACCAGACGCCAGCCGTTATCACCACCACCAGGAAACCCGTCCGCCGTTTGGCTTCTTTTACCCTGAGCACATCAACCATTTCGATCTTCCCCATCTGACAAGGCTTTGCGCGTTGCACGGTCTGGGTGTGTCCGATGTCTGCCGAAAACCGGTGATACCCGCATTTGGAATTCTGGTCAGTCCGCATTTCCCATGCGCTTTGGGCGAGGAAGAAGAAAATCATTTGAAAAATATCATCGCCGCCTATCATCTTGAATCGCAACGCCGGTCGAGTAGCCGGATTGAATTCCTGCTGGATCAAATCGGGGGGCGTCCGGTGGCGCTGTGGGGCGTGGGAGAACAGGCATTCCGAATGTTGGCAGACCCTGCCTGGAAGAAAGTCGACATCGTGGCAGTCGTTGACCGCGATCCGGCCATGCAGGGAAAAATATATGCGGATTGCATTATACGATCTCCCGAAGAGGGCTTGCGTCGCCTTCCCGGCAATACCCTGGTTGTCATCCTCCCTTTTTTTCATGCCGAAGAAATCAAGCGTGAATTGACCAGGCTCCACACGGGTTTATCCAGCCTTGTCCTGAACCCGCCGTCTATGGAGCAAAACCTTACATGACCGTTCCTTGCGCCTCCTCCTTGTCTGCACCTCCTCTTCGGCGGCCTGGAACGCGCCCGCGCGGCGTCGCGCCCCGCCGATTCGCTCGCGGGCTGGCCGCTTCGTCCCTCTTTCCTGGAGCGTGACATCCTGCCCGCGCTGATCGAACGCCAGACGCCCTGGACTGTGGCATACTCCGGGGCTTCACCGATATCGGCACACCGGAATCGCTGGAAACCTTCAGGACGGAACTTTCCCATCTCGCGCGCTTATGAATCCTCTCATCGAGAAACTTTGCATCCAGGCCGACAGCCGCATCCGGGATGCCATCGGACGCATGGAATCTGGCAGGATGCAGATTGTTTTCGTCGTGGATGCCGAAGGATCTTTGCGGGGGACCGTCACCAATGGCGACATTCGCCGTTATTTCCTGAAAAACGGCCATTCGGAAAATCCGGTTTCCGAGTGCATGAACCGCGATTTTCACGCGGTGGAAATCGGCGCGCCGCGGGAAAAGCTGCTCAAGATTTTCGACCTGGGCTATCACGCCATTCCCGCGCTGGACGCCCAGGGGCGAATCCGCGAGATATACACCCGCAACCTGTTCGCCCGGCCGGAATCCCCGGTATTGGCGCGCGCCCGCGCCCCAGTGCGGATGAGCTTCTGCGGCGGCGGGTCGGATTTCACCCATTTTTTCAACGAACATGCCGCCGCCGTCCTGAGCTGCACGGTCAGCATCTATGCGCACGCCACATTGATTCCCCGCGCCGACGCGCGCATCCGCATTTTTTCGCGCGACATCGGCAGGGAAGAGGCGTACCCCTCCTTTGCCGAACTCCTTTCGGCGCCGGACAAGGGATTGATCGCCACGGTCGTTTCCGTGGTCGCGCCGGATCATGGCTTCGACCTTTATCTCCATTCGGATTTTCCCGTCGGCTCCGGCCTGGGGGGGTCTTCCGCCGTTGCCACGGCGACCCTCGCGACCTTCAACGAACTCCGCCAGGATCGCTGGAACACCTATGACATCGCTGAATTGGCCTTTCAGGCGGAACGCCTGTGTCTTGGCGTCGCGGGCGGTTGGCAGGATCAATACGCCTCGGCCTTTGGCGGTCTCAATCTGATCGAATTCGAGCAGGGCGTAAACCGGGTGCACCCCATCCGGCTGGAGGAACGCGCCAAAAACGAACTGGAAGCCTGCCTGATCCTCGTCGATACCGGCATTACCCATGATTCCGGGAGACTGCATGAAATCGCGCGCCAGGAACTTGCCGCCGAAGCCGCGCAGACCGGACAGATCCAGCAGGGCGTCGCGCTTTGCCACCGCATGCACCAGCACCTGATTCGCGACGAACTCACCTGCTTTGGCCGCTGCCTCCATGAAGCCTGGATATTGAAAAAAACTTTCTCCCGCGCCATCAGCGCCCCCGATCTCGACCGTATCTACGAATACGCGCGGGCGGCGGGCGCATTGGGCGGAAAACTCCTTGGCGCGGGCGGCGGCGGCTTCTTTGTTTTCTATGTCGAGCCGCAATACCGGCGCGGCGTCATCCAGGCTGTCGAGGAACTGGGGTGCGCGGTTTTCAGTTTTCGCTTTGAATCCCAGGGCGTAACCTCCTGGCGCAGCAAGATTTCCTGATGGATAGCAGGCATTTCCACATCGATCGCTTCCCCGTTGGCGGCGATCGCGTTTTTGTCATCGCGGAAATCGGCAACAACCACAACGGATCAGTGGAGCGCGCCAGGCGTCTGGTGGATAGCGCCAGGGAAGCGGGCGCGGACTGCGTCAAATTCCAGTTGCGCAACCGTCATGCCCTCTACCGGCAACGTAAAGAGGCGCAAAGCGAAGACCTGGGCGTGGAATACATCCAGGATTTGCTCGCCAGGGTGGAACTGAGCCTTGACGAACACCGCGAATTGAGGGCCTATGTCGTGGAAAAGGGACTCATCTACCTGGCGACCCCCTGGGATATTCCAAGCGTGGACGCGCTGGCCGCCTTTGATGTTCCGGCGTTCAAAATCGCCTCGGCGGACCTGGGCAATCCCGATCTCATCGCCAGGGCCGCCAGCTTTGGCAAGCCGCTGATCCTGTCGACCGGCATGTCGTTCGAACATGAAATCATCCGCGCCGCCGCCCTTCTCCAGGGATTCGGCGTCCCCTTCGCGCTCCTGCACTGCAACAGCGCCTACCCCGCCCCGGAAGGCGACATTCAATTGCGTTACCTCTCCCGCCTGCGGGAGCTGCATCCCATCGTCGGCTATTCCGGGCATGAGCGCGGCATTGCCGTCAGCCTGGGCGCCGTGGCGCTGGGCGCGAAAATCATCGAGCGGCACCTCACCCTCGACCGCGGCATGGAAGGCCCGGATCATCTGGCGAGCCTGGAACCCCGCGAATTTCAGGCGCTCGTGGAAGGCATCCGGCAACTCGAGCGCGCCTTGCCCTGGCGCGCGGACGAAAACGGCACCGGGCGCAAGGTCAGCCAGGGCGAACTTTTGAACCGGGAAAACCTGGGAAAAAGCGTTGTGGCTGCGCGGCCCATTGCCAGGGGCGAAGTGTTTTCGCGCGCCCTGCTCGCCGTGCAAAGCCCTGGCCAGGGCTTGCCGCCCTATCGCCTGGAGGAGCTGATCGGCAAAACGGCCAAACGGGATTTCCAGGCCGGTGACTTCCTGTTCGCAAGCGACCTCGATGCCCCGCCGCCGGAAGCGTCAGAAGTCTTGGAAACGCCGGAAGAAAAAAAACGGCATTTCGCCTTTCCCGTCCGCTGGGGCGTGCCGGTGCGTTACCACGATTTTTTGCGCTATCGGCAATGGATTACCCCTGACCTTTTTGAATTCCATCTCTCCTGCCGCGATCTTGCCCTCGACCCGCGCCCTTTCCTTGCGCAAACGGAGGTTTCCCGCCTCGTCATCCACGCCCCGGAACTCTTTGCCAACAGCGAGTTGCTCGATCTCGCCGCGGATGACCCGGCCTATCGCCAGCGTTCCATCGACAACCTGCAAGGCGTCGTCGACGCCGCCCTTGCCGTTGCTGAATTTTTCCCCGGCGCTGCGGATGTGCTGATCGTCGCCAACGTCGGCGGCTTTTCCGCCGACGCGCCCGCGCCGCTGGAACGGCGCGCGGAACTTTACCGGCGCTTTTACGAATCCTGCGCCCAGGTTCGTTTCGGGCGCGCGGAACTGATCCCGCAAAACATGGCGCCTTTCCCCTGGCACTTCGGCGGACAGCGACACCAGAACATTTTCATGATGCCGGAAGAACTGGCCCGGGAGGCGCAAGAACACAAGCTGCGCCTTTGCCTTGATCTTTCCCACCTTTCCATGAGCTGTTTTCACTTTGGCCTGGATTTTCAGGCATCGCTGCAAACCCTGCTGCCGCATACTGCCCACTTGCACATCGCCGACGCCCTGGGCGACAATGGCGAAGGCGTGCCGATGGGCGAGGGCGGCATCGACTGGCCGCGAACCTGGGCGCAAATCCGCGCCTTTCCGGAAATCAGCTTCATTCCGGAAATCTGGCAAGGCCATAAAGACCACGGCGCGGGCTTCTGGAGCGCACTGGAATTTTTGATGAATCTGGAACGGAAACCTTGAATATTCATGAAAGCAGTGACGATAAAAAAATGGCTGTCAGAGTATGTCGGTATCATTGACGACATTGAGCAAGCCAAATCGTGTTTAAGTGACATGAACCTCGCCTTGACAGGAAAAGAGATCGTACTCTGGGGTGCGGGGATAATCGGCAACGAGATAGCCAAGATTCTTCAACGGCTTGGGTTGCCGATTGCGCACATTCTCGATCAGCGTTATGCGGAGGTACATCCAATTGGAGGAATTACCGTTGAGTCGCCGCTGATTCTCGCGACGCTTGACCTCAGCAATGCGGTAGTTATTGCCGGAGTTAGCTCGCAAACCGCTGAAAAGCTGAAGCTGGCGGCAAATGAAATGGGAGTTTACGCTGATCTGGTCATCGGCGAAAGGCTCTTGACCTCGGCGAGAAGTTCGGCCTGTATGCTCGATATGGAGAATGGCACGGAGCAGGAGTATAAACGTTGCTACGACTGTACAATTCTTGACAATACCTGCACGGTTCTCGCCAAGCGTCTGAAGAAGCGCAATAATTTCGACGACTCCGCCGCGAGCGGCTCTGACGCAATGAAGATGATTGGCTATATTCTCGGACAAAAGTGTACCCTGAATTGCAAGTGCTGCTGCGAATCCATCCCTCACTTTCCGTCTGACAAGCGTAAATTCGTCGAGACGCAGATCGTCATTGATGACATCCGAGTGATGGCGGGATGTTGTAGATTTCTGACTTTGGTCGAATTCATCGGAGGCGAGCCATTCCTGCATCCTGGACTCGCCCAAATTCTGACAGCCGTGTTGGAGCTGAAAAACATTGGCATTGTGCATATCTTTTCTAACGGCACCGTCACGCCAGCGGACGAACTTTGCAACGTGCTGGCGAATCCGAGAATTGTTGTTTACCTTTCCAACTATTCGCGCTCGCTTTCGAAAGAACTCGCTGTGCGGGTTGACCGAACGACGACGAAACTGGACGCATATGGCGTAGAGTACCTGTACGGATATGGAAAAAGCTGGTTTGATTTTTCTGATTTTGAGTTGCGTTGCACAGATGAAGCCGAACTGCCGAAACGGTATCAGGCGTGTTTCCTGCACCATTGTCATCGGCTGTATAACGGGAATCTGTTCACCTGCCCGCACCACTACGCGGGGCTAACGCTCGGTTATCTCGATAATTGGGACGATGTGCTCCGCATACATGAGCATTCCCCCGATGCGCTTGTCGCCAAAATCGACCAATATCAAGAAATACGTTATGTAGATGCGTGCCGTCACTGCAAAATGCCCTTCGACGCGGAGCTTGAGCCTGCCGGGACGCAGATTATGGTAAAGAGGGTTCAACGTGTTGATGGACAGTCTTCAGCCGTTGATATCAGTACCATCACGAAAGTCCGTCAACACGTTGGCCCCACTACCCAGATTATGGAAGAAAAAACCAAATGACTCTTATTCAGCAATGGTTGGAAACGTATGGCACGACAGAGGTGGTGACTCCACCAAATCCTGAGTTGTGTTTGAAGCAGTTTAAGGCGTCGTCATTGTCCGGTGGGCGTGTTTTCATCTATGGCGCCGGTTCCGTAGGTCTGACCTTCCGCGAAATTTTCAAAGTCATAGGAATAGATATCGCAGCTTTCTTTGATCGAGACTACAAGAACAAAAACATACCTGATACTGAAGTGCTTTCACCAAAAATCATTGACTCAGTATTAAATAACGAGGACTTTCTAATTGTGGCGTCTAACGTCAGAAATTATGAAGAGATGAGAAATTTTCTTCGCGAGCTTGGAGTGGCGCATATTGTGCTGGACGGTTCGCTTATGCACTCCCCGATCCAGCGTTCGCTTTGTGCTATGCGTCACGCGATGGGCGAAAGGCTAAAGTATGAAGAATGCCCGCTCTGTTTTTTTGAGCGCAATTACTGTGACATTCTGCGCAGTAACGTGATAAGCCAGAAGCGTGAGCTAAAGTTAAACACGGGAAGAAGCCGGCTTCCGCTTATTGGCGTTTTGCTGGGTAATATGTGCACATTGAAGTGCGACCATTGTGTTGAGGCAATACCTCACTCTCATATATCACGGTCGCAAGAGCCAAAAGAAAAGATCATGAAATCCATAAGGCGGCTTGCGCAAGCAATTGAGTTCGTGACAGTTGTAGATTTTGTCGGAGGCGAGCCATTCCTGCATCATGAACTTCCCGACATCATCGAGGATGTTCTGCGAATTGAGAATGTCGGAACTGTGAATGTTTTTACAAACGGCACCATCCATCCCTCTCCAAGACTGCTCAATGTTCTGAAACGCGATTTTGTTATGGTTAATGTCAGTGATTATTCGGCTCAGTTGTCATCTCAGCAACAAAAAAGAATCAAGGAAACTATTTTGCTTCTAAAAGCTTCGGGCGTCGCCACTACGCATGTAAAGAATATGACATGGTTCGATATGTCGTCTTTTGAGCGAAACAATGACAGTGAAGAAGAGCTTGCGAAGCGTTTCCACAACTGCAGGGTGAACAGTTGTCACAGGTTATACGACGGCAAACTGTTCAGGTGCTTGCATTTGTACGCCGGTTATGTCACCGGCAAACTGCCGCTTGACGAAACCGTTGTTGATATATGGGACGGTGACATTGACGCGCTTTCACAACGGCTTGATATGTTCTGGGACTTACCCTATAGCAGCGCTTGTCGTTATTGCGAATTGCCATACAAAGAAAAACTGGTACCCAGCGGCGGACAATTAACTCATAGAGGTAAGCCACCGGCTTTGCCGGTGGTATTTGACTTAACTTTGTCATGATGTTATGATTCTTTTGTGATAGAAAGGATGGATGAATGAAGTATGACTTGGGGCGGCCCCCCCCCCCCCCCCCCGCCCGCCGGCACCGCAAAAGTAAGGGCGCACGCGGGAGAGGGCCGCACCC
>JAIRMN010000113.1 GCA_031258715.1 Zoogloeaceae bacterium | reverse complement strand
TTCGCCGGACGCCGCGCTGGTTCCCGAACCATCCGAGGCGGAACTGGCGGCGTTGCGCAAGGTGGATGAAACCGGCATGTTGCGCAAGAAGTGAGGGAAACCGCGGGAAAACCCGGACGGCCAACCAGAGCCACATCAACAAAGACGAAACCAAGGAGACATCATGACATCAACAGAACCGCTCATCCTGAAAAGTCAGGAAAACGGCGTCGTTCGCCTGACGCTCAACCGGCCACAGGCGAGAAACGCGCTTTCCCAGGCCGTGCTCGATACCTTGCTGGCCGAATTCAACGCTATCGCGGCGGACAAAAGTGCCGCTGTCGTCGTTCTCGCGGGCGCGGGGCCGGCCTTCTGTTCCGGGCACGACCTGAAGGAAATGCGCGCGACCGGCTTTGACCGCGCCTACGCCGAAAAGCTCTTCGCCACCTGCGGCGCGCTGATGCAGCGCATCGTCGCGCTGCATCAGCCGGTCATCGCGCGGGTGCACGGCATTGCCACGGCGGCGGGCGCGCAACTCGTCGCCACCTGCGATCTGGCCATCGCCGCCGAGACGACGCGCTTTGCCACGCCGGGCGTCAATATCGGCTTTTTCTGTTCGACGCCGATGGTCGCGCTCTCGCGCAACGTGCGTAACAAACATGCCCTGCAAATGCTCCTGACCGGCGATCTCATCGACGCGCCGACGGCGTATCGCTTTGGCCTTGTAAATGAAATCGTCCCCGAAGGCGAACTCGACGCCGAAGTCGACGCGCTGGCCGCGAAGATCGCCGCCAAGTCGCGCCACACCCTGGCTATCGGCAAGGAAGCCTATTACCGCCAGTCCGAACTGACGCTTGCCGAGGCCTACGCCTACGCGCAGGGCGTCATGGTCGGCAACCTCCAGTCGCTCGACGCGCAGGAAGGCATTTCCGCCTTCATCGACAAACGCCCGCCCGTCTGGTGTCATGCCTGATACGTGTCTGGAAGTCTTTGAAGTCCCTGGGCGGGCGGCGGCAAGGGGGCGTTCATGAGCGATGTCGCCACCTTGCGTCGCCTCCTGCGCAACGCGCGCACCCTGGCCGTCGTCGGTCTTTCGGCGGACTGGTTTCGTCCCAGCTTCTTCGCGGCGAAATACATGCAGGAACATGGTTATCGCATCGTTCCCGTCAATCCGAAATACCCGGAGATACTGGGCGAAAAGAGCTATCCCGATCTTCGCGCGATTCCTTTTCCGGTCGATTTCGTGGATGTGTTCCGTAAGCCAAGAGATTGCGTGCCGATTGCGCGCGATGCCGTGGTCATCGGCGCGAAAACGCTGTGGCTACAGATTGGCGTCGTGAATGACGAAGCGAAAAAAGTCGCCGAAGACGCCGGACTGGAAGTGGTCATGGATCGTTGCGTGAAAATCGAGTACGCGCGCCTC
Source organism: Zoogloeaceae bacterium (assembly GCA_031258715.1). GTDB lineage: Bacteria > Pseudomonadota > Gammaproteobacteria > Burkholderiales > Rhodocyclaceae > Azovibrio. The sequence goes on along the minus strand of JAIRMN010000113.1, from coordinate 6,802 downwards.
TTCGGGGGACTCAACTGGATGGGCGTCAATACTGGCATCATCTCGTCGCGCCGACCGCTTCTTTTCTGAAAGGAAGGCCATGCCCGACCGCAAGTATGGATTCGAAACCCTGAGCCTGCACGCCGGACAGATACCGGACGCCGCCACGGGCAGCCGCGCGGTGCCGATCTACCAGACGACGTCCTACGTGTTCGACACGCCCGATCACGCCGCCAGCCTTTTCAATCTCCAGACCTTTGGCAACGTCTATTCGCGTCTCTCCAACCCGACGGTTGCGGTGCTCGAAGAGCGGATCGCCGCGCTCGAAGGCGGTCGCGCCGCCGTCGCTGCGGCGAGCGGCCTCGCGGCGCAGATGACCGCGCTCTTCAATATCGTCGCGGCGGGCGATGAAATCGTCGCCGCGCGAACCTTGTATGGCGGCACGCATTCGCAGCTCGACGTCAATTTTCGCAAGCTCGGCATCGAGACGACCTTCGTTGACGGCGACGACCCGGAAGCCTTCGCGCGCGCGATTACGCCGAAAACGAAGGCGCTCTACGCCGAAACGCTCGGAAACCCTTCGCTCAATGTGCTCGACATCGAGCGCGTGGCCAAAATCGCCAACGACGCGGGACTGCCCCTGTTCGTCGACAACACCTTCGCCTCGCCCTGGCTCTGCCGTCCCTTCGAATGGGGCGCGGCCATCGTCCTGCATTCGGCGACGAAATTCATCGGCGGACACGGCACGACGATGGGCGGCCTCATCGTCGAATCGGGAAAGTTTCCCTGGGACAACGGAAAATTCCCCTGCATGACCGAGCCGTCGGTGGGTTACCACGACGTTCGCTTCTACGAGACGTTTGGCGATTTCGGATTTACGGCAAAATGCCGCATGGAAGTCCTGCGCACCTTCGGCCCGGCGCTCTCCCCGTTCAGCGCCTTCCTGCTCCTGCAAGGGGTGGAGACGCTCGCGCTGCGGATGGAACGGCATTGCGCGAACGCGCTCGCCGTCGCCCGTTTTCTCGAAGCGCACCCGAAAGTCGCCTGGGTCAATTATCCCGGCCTGCCTTCAAGCCCCTATCACGCGCTGGCGCAAAAATACCTGCCGCGCGGCAGCGGCGCGGTGCTCTCCTTCGGTATCCAGGGCGGCGCGGCGGCGGGCCGGAAGTTCATCGACGGCGTCGAATTCCTTTCGCACCTGGCCAACATCGGCGACGCGAAAACCCTCGTCATCCATCCCGCGTCGACGACGCACCGCCAGATGAGCGAGGAACAACAAATCGCCGCCGGCGTCCCCCCTGACCTTGTGCGCCTCTCCATCGGCCTCGAAACCCTCGACGACATCCTCTGGGACATCGAACGCGCGCTCTCGAAGGTTTGATTCATGGGGGCCGAGTGTTGGAAAAAGCGCTTTTGACGAGGCGGAGGGTCTGTTTCCTGATACCTGATCGCCAAGTCGCGCCGCGCTGCAATGACGCGCCCAATTCCGTCATTGCGAGGAGCGGAGCGACGCGGCAATCCAGCCGGGGATTCCGTCGGCTCCACCCTTCCAGAAAACGCGCCCCCTCCCCGCCAAAAGCGGGGAACGAAGCCATCCAGTCGGCCTTTATTCGGTAGCTCCGGCGTGTCAGGAGACAGAGGAAGTTACCGGCGTATCAAGCCGCAGTGTGGCTTCTGGATGGCTTCGTCGCTTCGCGCCTCGCTTTTGAGGGGCTTGGGTGTGTTTCAGGTCGTTCCGCGCTTTTGGCGAGGCGCGCGGATGGTTTTTTGCGGCATCCTCATTTTGGCGCGGCGGGGCGGGAGGGCGGGTGTTTGGAGCGAGGCGGCCTTACACCGTTTCGCGGGTCTTTCTTCGGTGTTTGCAGGGAGGCGAGTGTGAGAATGCCCAGGGTACTGCCGTTGTGCAGGATGGTAGCGGCGACCGGGGAAAGGAGTCCCAGGGCGGCGGCGGAGAGGATGGTGGTGTTCAATCCCAGGGTCAGCTTGTAGTTGGCGTCGATGCGCCGCGTGACGGCGTTGGCGATGTCCTTGGCGGTGACGACGCTTTCCATCCCGTCTTCCAGAAGCACGATGTCCGCGGTCAGGCGGGCGACATCCGCGCCTTTTTGCATGGCGATGCCCACATGCGCCGCCGCCAGCGCGGGCGCGTCGTTGATGCCGTCGCCGACGAAGGCGATTTTCGCGCCCGCGTTTTTCAGCTTTTCCACGACACCCGCCTTTTCTTCCGGCAGCAATTCGGCGTGAAAGCCGTCCAGACCCAGCGTATCGGCCAGTTCGCGCGCCCGGCTTTCGTGGTCGCCGGTGAGCATCAGGAGACGCTTGACGCCCAAGGCGCGCAGACGGGTAACCACGTCCTGGCTTTCCGGGCGCACATGATCCTTCAAGGCCAGCACGCCGGAAAGTTTGCCGCCATAGCCGATGTAGAGCAGCGTCTTGCCCTCGCGGTACAGGCGATTGATTTCGGCGTTCCAGGGCGTGGTGTCGATGCGTTCGTGCTGCTCGACGAAATGGCGCGACCCCACCACCACGCGCTTGCCCTCAATCACGCTGCTCACGCCGTGCGCGACGACGAATTCCACTTCGTTGTGCGCGAAATGGCGTCCGTGTATGGTGTGCGCGGCGGCGACGACCGCCAGCGCCAGCGGGTGGAAATAGTGCTCTTCCACCGAAGCCGCCAGCCAGATGAGTTCTTCCGGCGAAAAGTCGGCGTCGAAGGTGATGGCATCGGTGACTTCCAGATCGCCAGAGGTCAGTGTGCCGGTCTTGTCGAAAATGAGGGTGTCGGCCTCGGCAAGCCGTTCCAGGGCGTCCGCGCCCTTGATCAGGATGTTTTGCCGGCCAGCGCTGTACATGGCGGATTTGAAGGCCACGGGAATCGCCAGTTTCAGGGCGCAGGAATAGTCAGCCTGCAAGACGGCGGCGGCGCGCCGCCAGTCGCCGGAAACCAGCCAAGAGGCGCCCGCCAGCTTCAGCACCGTGGGCACGAGCCTGTCGGCCAGCGCCGCCGCGCTGATCTGGGTGGCGCTCTTGGCGGTGAGCGAACGCTCGACATAATCGGCGATGCGGGCAACCGTGGTCGAGGCGCCCACCTGTTCGGCATAGATGATGAGCCGTCCCTCTTCCACTATCGTGCCGGAAAGCGCGCGATGCCCGCGCTCTTTCCGCACGGCGGCGCTCTCGCCGGTCATCGCGGCTTCATTGACGCTGGCCGCGCCGGAAAGCACCGTGCCGTCCACGGAAATGACGCCTCCCGTCGCCACTACCACGCTATCGCCCGCCTTTACCTTATCGGCATGAACGGCGATTTCCTCGTCATCGCGCAACACCCAGACGATATCGCTGTTGGGACGCAGCAAATGCTTCAGGAGCGCGTCGGAACGGCGGGCGATGCTTTCTTCCAGGTATTCGCCTAGGGTCAGCATGAACGTCGTGGTATTGGCGGCGGTAAAATCGCGCCGCGCCAGCGAAATGGCGACGGCAACCGCTTCCAGCACGTGCGAGGTCATGCCGCTGGCGCGAAAATCCGCCAGCGCTTTTTTTCCCAAAGGCAGCGCCGTTGCCAGTCCCAAGGGCAGGCGCAAGGCTTCCGGCAATTGACCGGAAGCGATCAGGTTCAACAAGGTGAGCGCCACGCCGCGCCTGGAAAACGCGTCTTCTTCCGCCGCCCGGGAGAGGGTGACGGGCGGCGATTCCGGAAGGCCCAGCAAGGCCGAACGCAAATCATCGGCGCAAGTCTTCCCCGGATCGAATTCGATGACGATAGAGTAAGCTCTGGCGTTGACGCGCGCCGAACGCACACCGGGAAGCGCGGCAATCCACGTTTCCGCCGCCGCGCATGAAACGACCGGACGCGGGCGATAGCGAAAACGCACTCGTCCGACATCGCCTTGGGCTATGAGATGTACAAGCGCGAGCGAAAGAAACGCGCCGCCCAAAGGAGCGGCGCCGGAACCGCCTTGCCTCATGGGGCAACCGCGTCTTGTCCCGCTTGCGCTTCCAGTTCCGCCTGAATGTCGGCAAATTGTTCCCGAAGTTCTTCCACGCCGCCTATCAATCCCGTATAGAGCGCGATGCCCGCTTTGATGAGCCGGGCGCGGATTTCCTCGTTGCCCAGGACATAAGTCGCCGTCGCGCCAATGATGAGGCCAAGCAAAAGCTGATCGCGGCCTTTTTTCGGCAACGCCTTGGTCAGCGCGGCAAAAATACCCTGGTTCTGCGGCGTCGCCACGACGGTGAATTTTTGCTTTTTACCCTTGCCTTTTTTTGCCATGTTCATGTTCCTTTGCTGTGAGAGAGTTCGAACAGCCGATGAAGGCCATAGACGCCCGCGACGCCGCCCGCCGCCGACAAAAGGGCGGTAAGATAATCGCCGCGCCTTGCGGCCTTGCCCGCCGCCACGCCCGCCACCAGCGCCACGCCCGCGAGGGCGGACTGGCGCAACAGCCGGGCGTCGATGACCGGATATCCGCGCGCGTTCGCCAATGCCGCTACCGCGGCGTAACTAACGAAGCCGCGCGTAAAATCGTCCGCCACGCCGGAAAGCGTAAATAACGCGGGCGCGTTCTTGTTCCTGTCTTTGCGCTTTTTCATTTGCGGCCTTTCGCGGGGACGGAAGCGATGGTTTTGGCGGCAGGCTTGACAGATTTCGCCGCCGCGCGCGCGGCGGGTTTGCGCTTGCCGGAAGCGGGCTTGACCGCAAGGGTGATGGCGGCTTCCACGGCCTCCGCGCCTTCTTCGTGCTGCAGGCGATCCCGCAAACGCGCCGAAGAATCGGCAAGCGCCCCCAATCCGGAAGCCGCCGCCCGCCGCAGGCGATCTTCGGCAACGCTGCCCCGTTGCCGCAATTTCTGCCCGGCGGACGCTATCCCGGCGCGAAACTGTTCATTCTTGTAAAGCCGAACGGCGACAACGCCCGCGGCCAACCCTGCGATAAACGGAAAAATGGGCATGATGGTTCCTCGAAAAGAAAAGCGGATCAATACTACACAAAGTCTCGGCGAAAAGCACTTCACGCCTGTGCATGACAAAAGGATTCATGGTGCATGGATCATCGCCAGGATGGACGGCGGCATGGTTCCGATCGTGATCCAATGCGCCTCAAACGGACTCGTGCGTCCGGAGCAAGTCAAGATAGTTGTCGCCTGATTCACGCGAAGAGCGCGGTGATCTTCGCAAGCGCGCTTTCGTGGTGGATGCCCTGTCCGTGACGGAATGATGGCGGGGATGGCATGGACGCGCGACGAGAGCGCAGCGAGTTGGCAGGGCAGGCACGGTTCATGTTCCAGGAGCTTTGCCTATATCGCCGCAAAGGGAATATCCGCCGCAAAATCCACGATGTGACGTTGCAGCGGCAGGGAACAGGCGCGACAACGAATCTCCGCCAAATCGGAAAAGCGCCGCCGCTGATGACCTTGGCAGTCTCGATGGCAGGTTTCCAGAACTTCTATTTCTCCAAGGCTGCTGTGCCAGTAGAGCCGTTTTTTTACCACGGGTTTCCCCTGTACGCGCCACATTCGCCTCTGCCGCCAGACGCTTCGCCCAGTCCTGCAACACTTCCTGTCCCAAGGCCATGATCTCCTGGATCGCACACTCTTCGGCATCCACCGCGCGAAAAACATTCCTTTCCGTGTTCTCCACCAAATCCAGTATCCGCTCCACCCTCGCCATCCACTCAGGATGCGCTTCCAGACGCGCATGCAGCGCCTTTCCTGATACTTTTCCCTTCGATTTCATGGCAGCCTCTTGTGAAAATTACATAAACCAGCTCTCCCAGCAAGTCACGTGTCATGATGATTCAAGGGACACTTTTGATTGCGCTCTCGCCACAGGTTCGATTCAAACTGATGTGGACAGATCAGGAGATGGGAATCGCCAACCCTCGCCATTCTCAGAACGAGAGGCCCGTGGCAATCCATAGAGCGGTTCAAATTCAAATTTCCTGGAACATCGAAGCAAACTGAACCGCTCTATGGATTGCCGCGTCGAACCCTTATCTAGGCCGTAACTCATTGATTTAAAAAGAGGGTTACGGTATTCCCGCATTGGGAATGGACTCAATCGTGGACTTTTTTTCGTTCGTTGGCAAGCGGGTCTCTTGCCTGTTGTCCACCTGAATCCATTGCCTTCCTGCGAGAGATGCCATTATATCTCACAGCAGTAAACTTGCATGACATATCAGGACAATCAGACATGAAGCAACTGCACCAGATCCTTCTGGCGTTCAGCCAGAAAGATGAACGGCACCGTGGCCATTACAAGACCCATTCCAACAGTGTTGCGGCCTTCGACGAAAACGGCGTGCAGATCGGCATTGTGTCCGAGACGACCACGCCGTTCGACACGCCGCGCCTAATGACGGAACTGGTGGCATGGATAGCCGGTTTCGGGATCCAGGCCCTTTGCCCGCGCCATCTCCGTGATGCGTTCCACGCTCGGCAGCGGCGGCGCTTCGTCGCTTTCCCATTTTTCCACCCACTTCAGCTTGCCGTCCCACGGCGGCAGCTTCGCCGGAGGAAGCGGGCAGATTTCGTCGATTTCGTCCACACGGGCGGGGAGATAGTCGTAGCCTTCGAGAATATCCCAAATTTTGTGGTAGCGAGCCACGCGCGCTTCGTCCGGGTGCAATCAAAAGTGGTGGAGAGTCCTCAGTGAGGAAAGAAGTGGCAAAGGCGATGGCCGAAGAGCAAAGTGGGAAGAGGCTGTGATATAGACAAGGAATGGTGATCCAAGAGGGTCACTCAAAGCGAATTTTCTCTGCGATGGAGGGCAATGCCATGAACGCACCCGAAGAAAGGCAGAAATCAGGCAAGGAAGAGATCGTTCG
>JAIRMN010000103.1 GCA_031258715.1 Zoogloeaceae bacterium | reverse complement strand
GAAGTCGAGCGTCTGTTCCGTCGCCTAAAGGGCTTTCGCCGGATCTTCTCCCGCTTCGAGAAACTCGACTCGATGTTTCGGGCATTTATCCATTTCGCACTTATTGTCGATGCAATTCGCTAGTGTGAACACGCCCTAGCCAACACAGCGCGTAATTCTTCTCCAGATCGACGGTGTAACCACCAGTTGCAACTTGTTCGCTGTTCGTGGTTTTTTACACGGAACAGCTTTACGTTCTTAAGTACATAAGCAAACGGGCTTTCATGCAGAGCTGCATCGCTCTCCGGCATATCAACACCAAAATCAATTAGCCATTTGTCAGATGGTCGTCTGGTAATGTCCATGCCGTTAACCCAAGGGTGCAATACATTTGAATTAGGCTGCCCGTTCGGGTTTGGTTGTCTTAGCCAACTGCGTGCTAACTCTCCTGGCACTTCAAATGACCCGCCTTTTTCTGAACCTCTGACCGTTGTTCCGATATTTTCCGCAAGAGGACGCGCCCGCGACAAATCCAGTCCCTCTCCCGCCGTCAAATCGGCGTGAATCCGCGCCACTGCGTGACCGTCAAGGAAACAGGAGGCAGGGGAAGTTACCGGCGACAAGCGCCGCAGGTTACGAATCTGGATTGCCGCGTCGCTTCGCTCCTCGCAATGACGGTTGGGGGGACTCGTCATTGCGAGCGCAGCGAAGCAATCCAGTTCGTTGCCTGCGGCGCAGAGCGCCGGTAACTGATCTGTCCCCTGTCCCCTGTCTCCTGTCTCCTGTCCCCTGATCGCCAAAGGCGACGAGCGATACCCGCACTGCCGCGCCGTCATTTACCCACGGCTCGTCGCTCCATGCTTCCACAATGCGCATGTCGCGCACAATGCTGTCCAATACTTTCCGGTTCGCGCCGCCGCGAATGGAATTGGTCGCCACCAGTCCCGCCGCCCTTGCCCTGCCTGCGACAATCTGTCTTCTCGCCTTCTCGAACCAGTAACAGACTAGATCCGCCCCGCCGGGCACATGTCCGGCATAGATGGCGTTCAGGGCATTGAAATAATCCGCCCCCAGCTCCCGCCGCTTCTTGCCGCCGCCCAGAAACGGCGGATTGCCGATAATCACGTCCGCCTCCGGCCAGTTTGCCTCGGAACCGTTGGGACTCAGGAGCGCGTCCCGGTGCGCGATACTGTCCAGAGAACGCAGGATAGGGTCGATATAGTGTACATGTCCATTCCTGCGGCACCATTGAATATCGCCGATCCACACCGTCACCCGCGCCAGTTCAGCGGCATATTCGTCAATTTCGATGCCCAATATGTTGTGCGGGCCAGTGCGCAGCGCGACCTCGGCTTGCATGCCCAGTTCCGCCGCTTCCATGCGGGCGCGTTTTTCGATTTCCCGCAGGGCGTGCAGCGAAAGGTACAGAAAATTTCCCGATCCGCAGGCCGGATCCAGAACACGGAATCTCTCCAGACGCTTCAGAAACGCCTGATACAGGTCGGTCGCCTTCTTCGGGATTTTCTTTTTCGCCTTCGGCATGGCCTTTTCGATTCCCGCCCTGATCTCTTTCCAAGAGCGGAGGAGCGGCTCGGATACCAAGGGACGAATGAGTTTTTCGATGGTGCTGGAATCGGTGAAATGCGCACCTCGCTGCTCGCGCTTTTTGGGGTCAAGCCCGCGCTCGAACAATGTGCCGAAAATCGTTGGGTCAATCGCCCGCCAGTCCATCCGGGCGGCGGCTTCGTGGAGCGCGGCGAGATCGGCGGCGGAAAGCGGCGGCACATCGATCCGCCGGAAAAGACCGCCGTTGAACCAGGCAATGTCGTCGTCGCCATACGCCCCGCCTTTCCCCCGCATGGCCGCGAACAGCTTGCCGATGCGGTCGGCAGCCCGCGCGGGTTCCGCCTTCGTTCTCTCCAGGAGCCGCGTGAAGATGCCCTGCGGCAACAGGGCTTCATCCTCGGCAAACATGGCGAACAGGCATTGCATGAGAAAATGCGCCACCCGCTGCCCCTCCAGCCCGCGTCCGCGCATGGCGGCCAAGCGCCCGGCGGCATCCAAGGTAATCGCGGCGCTGGACTTTTGCGGGCGCAGTCTTTCCGGTTCATCGAACACCCAACGCAGTCTTTCGCGCATGGCTTCGTCTCGCAAATCTTCCAGGCGGATTTGCGTGATTTCGTCGGGATAGCCGGTAAAGGCGGTGTGAATCTCGATCATCTCCCGGTCGCAGACGACAAGGAGCGGCGGATTTTCCAGATTCAGGACGTAGTCGGTCAGTTGCTTCAGGGCAGCATCGAGATCGCGCCCCGGCTTCTTGTTCTCCCAGGCAAAGCAGCCGCGCTTCCAGACATCCGCCCAACCGTCTCCCCCGCCCGCCTTCTTCGCGCCGCGCTCGAAACAATGGTTTTCCGCGTCGCGCGGCTTTTCCACGCCCAGAAGATCGCAAAGATCGTCGAAATGCCCCTGCGCCCCGGCGCGCTCGGTAAGCGGGTTCCCTTTCCACTTGGCGATGAAGGTTTCAGGGGGCATGGCAGGGATCGCGCCGGAAGAAAGCAGGCGCTATAACGCATGACTCGCCAAAGCGCGCGACGAAAAGGATTCAGCGTGTCAGGGCGCGCTACGCCAGGACTTGCCGATCGGTTCCGGCGAATCGAGGACACACATCGCCATCTCGTCCAACAACAACCCAAAGGTCCGGTGCAGGGAGCTGTCCCACAACACCGAACAGACCCCGGCCTTGCGCCTGAATCGCGCCCCCTGCTTCCTGACTCCGGGAGGCTTGAAGTGGGCAAGGTGGTATCATGCGAGCTTTCCATTCAGGGCGCTTACCGCCATGCGACAAGCCGAAATCTCTCGCAACACGCTGGAAACCCGGATCACCGTGCGTCTCAATCTGGACGGCTCCGGGCAGTGTCGACTCCTAACCGGCGTTCCCTTTCTGGAGCACATGATCGACCAAATCGCCCGGCATGGGCTTTTCGATCTGGAAATCGAGGCCAAGGGCGATTTGCAGGTGGACGATCATCACACGGTGGAAGACATCGGGATTGCGCTGGGACAAGCCCTTGCCAGGGCATGGGGTGACCGGAAGGGACTCATGCGTTACGGGCACGCCTGTGTGCCGCTCGATGAGGCGCTTTCCAGTGTGGCGATCGATCTTTCCGGGCGTCCCGGTCTTTTCATGGAGGCGGAATTCAGCCGCAACACCATCGGCCTTTTCGATGTGGAGCTAGTGCGCGAATTCTTTCAGGGGCTGGTGAATCACGCGGGCATTACCCTGCACATCGACAACCTCAAGGGCGCGAACGCCCATCATCAGGCGGAGACCATCTTCAAGGCGTTCGGGCGGGCATTGCGCGCGGCGGTGACGCCGGACGCGCGCATGGCGGGGCTGACGCCGTCGACCAAGGGCGTCCTGTAATGACAATTGCCGTCATCGACTACGGCATGGGCAATCTGCGCTCGGTGCTCCAGGCGCTCTACAAGGTCGCGCCGGAGGCCAGGACGCGCGTCACGTCCGATCCGGCGGAAGTCGACGCCGCAAAACGGGTAGTCTTTCCCGGCCAGGGCGCGATGCCGGACTGTATGGCCGAACTCGAACGCCGCCATCTGAAACCCGCCGTATTGCGGGCTGCCGACGAAAAGCCCTTTCTTGGAATTTGCATCGGCCTGCAAATGCTTTTCGAGGAAAGCGAAGAAGGGAACGCGCCAGGGCTGGGGATTTTCGCCGGACGGACGCGCCGCTTTCCCGCGCCCCTCCTCGGCGCCCGGCAGGAAAAACTCAAAGTGCCGCATATGGGCTGGAACCAGGTCTGGCGGCAGGGCAGGCATCCGCTCTGGGCAGGCATCGAAGACGGCGCGCGCTTTTATTTCGTGCATAGCTATTGCGTGTTTCCGGACGATATGACGCTGGAGACCGGACGTTGCGAATATGGTTTGCCCTTTACCTGTGCGGTGGGTCGGGCTAATATCTTCGCCGTGCAATTTCATCCGGAAAAAAGCGCCCGGGACGGCCTGCGACTCCTGAAGAATTTCGTTTCCTGGCAACCCTAGATCATCCTTCCCTTCATTTCGATCATGTTGCTCATTCCTGCCATCGATCTCAAGGACGGGCATTGCGTCCGCTTAAAACAGGGCCTGATGGATCAGGTCACGGTCTTTTCCGAATCCCCCTCCGAGCAGGCGCGGCACTGGCTGGAGCAGGGCGCGCGGCGTTTGCATCTGGTCGATCTCGATGGCGCGTTCGCGGGCGCGCCGAAAAACCGCACCGCCATCATCGCCATCCTGGAGGAAGTGGGAGAAGCCATCCCTGTGCAACTGGGTGGCGGCGTTCGCGATCTGGACACCATCGAGCGCGGCTTGGACGCGGGGCTTTCCTATGTCATTATTGGCACAGCTGCGGTGAAGAATCCAGGCTTCCTGCACGACGCCTGCGTCGCCTTTCCCGGTCACATCATCGTCGGACTGGACGCCAGGGATGGCAAGGTAGCGACCGAAGGCTGGTCAAAACTCACCGGACACGAGGTCGTCGATCTGGCGAAAAAGTACGAGGATTACGGCGTCGAGGCCATCATCTACACCGACATCGGACGCGACGGAATGCTGACCGGCATCAATGTGGCGGCCACCGTGCATCTGGCGCAATCTCTGACCATTCCCGTCATCGCTTCCGGCGGACTCTCCAGCATCGAGGACATCCGCAAGCTGTGCGCCGTCGAGCGCGAAGGCATCGTCGGCACCATCGCCGGACGCGCCATCTACGACGGATCGCTGGATTTCAAGACCGCGCAGGCGCTGGCGGATCGGGAAACGGAAAAATCGCCATGAGCAAAAAAATCCTTTGCCTTTTTCTTGTCCTGTTCATGAACAGCCTGTGGGCCGATGGAACGCCTTCAGCGAAGATGAGGGAATTCGAGTTCGAGATTGCCGAACTTTATTATCCGCTTCTGAGCGAAGAAGAAACGCAAGCCCTGAAGGAAAAGATGATCAATGACCTGGCGCGTATTTCCGTATTTTATTCAGGAAACATCAAGGAAATCAATCCCCCTGCTATGGTCGTAGTCGGAACGCTGTTTGGCTCGTTATATGCCCGCAGACCCATGATCTGGCCGCCCATCGAGGCCGGCGATAGAGGCGAATGGAAAAGGGCGCAGATCACGCGGAAAGAAGAAGGCAAGATACGCTTTACCACGCCGAATTTCGGCAGAGTCAGTGGCGTCTATATCGGGGAAATCCCCATCGATCATTTTGTGATCCATATACCCCTCCATGATCTGGCGGAAATCTTTGAAAAACCACGAAAGTCCAAATATGCCAACATTCAAAATGGTTATTTTGAATTTGAAATCGGGGCATCGCCACGTTACAAGACAGACTATTCCGAACCTTTCGAAAATGATGTCGGAATTCTTGTTGCCGGAAAAATCTCCGAAATAAAAAACGGCGTGGCAAAGACGCCGGAATCCGACGGCAAGCCCTTGTTTGACGAACGGCGCAAGCTATACACCATAGGCAGGTACGGGTACGGTATTCCCAACATCCAGATGGCCTTCGATCTCACGGAAAACATACCGGACAATCTGGAAAACCAGACTGTCCATTACCGTAATTTCCCGCGCCTCGAACAATTTTCACTGATTGCCAACGCCCGGACCGGCAAAGGCCAGGCGGAATTTTTTCTGAACGAGATAAAAGTCAATGGGAAGCTGTTCAGAATCGACGCGAGGGTGGGCGATGACAACTACCGCCCCAAGGCAAATTACTGTGCGTTCATCTATGGCATAGAATTTTATCCGGATCGGGAAGCGCGCTATTTCCGTAGACCAAAGGATCATGAATACAGGACATTGTCCGATTTCTGGAGCGGCGAGGAGAAGGCGACCGTGGTCAACGTGATTACCGACGGCGATATTTCGCCGATCTTGGCATATGAAGCGGTGATGGCGGAACGTCTTGGCGAAGAAAGCATGAAGGATTGCAAGCTCTTGCTCGACCATGCCAAGCATATTCTGACCACGCCCACCAAGGCGCTTGACGACGAATTTGACACGCATTATCAAGCGATCGGCAAAGAATATGACCGGCTTTCCGTCAATGGCTTCTGGACAGGCGAAACCAAAGATGGCGAGCCGGATGGAAAAGGTTTTCTACTGTACCCGAACGGCGACAGGGAAAAGGTTGTTTTCAAGGATGGCAAGAAGACCGGCAGTTGGATGATACAGTACAAAACGGCAATGTAGCAGTGCCAAGAGAAGGTGGATCGATGACGATCGACGCGCTACCGCGAAAACGCACGGTGAGCGCCATTTTATATCATTCCATGCCCTCGCCCTCATATGATGACCTGTATTGCTCCGCAGATTTTAAAGATGGCAAAGCCGAGGGCAGGGCATACATAGTCATGCGGGACAGGAACTCCAATCCCGATATTATTTTGAATACGCTTGTCGATTTTGAAAATGGCTTGGCCAATGGAAAAATCGAAGGAGAATTCGGCATGAAATTATATGGAAAGAACTCGCGTGAACCTGAAGTTCATTTATATAGTGATTCTGGCGCTTATCCTTATCTTGAAGCAAAGAACGGCAAACTCGAGGGTGAAGCGCGCCTGAGGACATATGGCAAGGATGGGAAGGACTACGGCGTTTCGTTCAAAGACGGCCAGATCGCGCCCCCCGACGGGATGAGCCAGGAAGTGGCGGACAGGCTGAATGCTGCCCTGGCAAGAATTTATCCGATAGAATGCGATCTCGAAAAAAGATTCGAACTGGACAAATTATCTTCGGAAGAAGTACGCCAGCTCACCCGCCATGACGTGACGCCATGACCAGACCTGTCGCTTCTTCCCGCCCGCAGCCGTCACAAAACATCTTTAGCGCACGTTTCCATGCTCGCCAAACGCATCATTCCCTGCCTTGACGTCACCGCCGGGCGCGTGGTCAAGGGCACCAATTTCGTCGATCTGCGCGATGCCGGCGACCCGGTGGAAATCGCGCGCCGCTACGATGAACAGGGCGCGGACGAAATCGCCTTTCTCGACATTACAGCCTCCTCCGATCAGCGCGACATCATCCTGAACGTCATCGAAGCCTGCGCCCGTGAGGTCTTCATTCCGCTTACCGTGGGCGGCGGCGTCCGGCAGGTCGAGGACGTGCGGCGGCTCCTGAACGCGGGGGCGGACAAGGTTTCCATCAACACCACCGCCGTCCATCGTCCGGAACTGCTCGCGGACGCCTCGGCAAAAGTCGGCGCGCAGTGCATCGTGGTCGCCATCGACGCCAAGCGTTCAGGCGAGAGCTGGCATGTCTATACCCACGGCGGACGAAACGACAGCGGCATGGACGCGATCCGCTGGGCGCGGCAGGCGGAAACCCTGGGCGCGGGGGAAATCCTGCTCACCAGCATGGATCGGGACGGCACGAAGAACGGCTTCGATCTCGAACTGACCCGCGCCGTGGCGGATGCCGTGAATATTCCCGTCATCGCCTCCGGCGGCGTCGGCACGCTCGCGCACCTGGCCGAGGGCGTGACGGCAGGCCGCGCCGACGCCGTGCTCGCCGCCTCCATCTTTCACTTTGGGGAATACACGATCCATGAGGCCAAGGCGTACATGGCCAAACGCGGCATCGAGGTGCGGCGATGACGATGGATGACCCGGCGGATATGCTTTCGTCTTCCCTTCTCGATAGCCTGCGATGGGACGAGAACGGCCTGATTCCCGTCATCGCCCAGGAAGCCCAAACGGGGCGGGTGTTGATGCTCGCCTGGATGAATCCCGCGGCCTTGCAACGTTCCGCGCGCGAGGGCGTCGCCGTCTACTGGTCGCGTTCGCGCCAGCGGCTGTGGAAGAAGGGCGAGGAATCCGGCCACGTGCAGCGCATTCGCGCCATTCGCGCCGATTGCGACGGCGACGCGCTCCTCATCCTGGTCGAACAGCAAGGCGGCATCGCCTGCCACACCGGGCGGGAAAGCTGTTTCTTCCGCGAACTGGCGGGCGAAGACTGGCGGCTTATCGACTCGGTACTGAAAGATCCAGAAAACATTTACGGTCACAAACCATGAGCGAACTCCCTTCGGACATCGACGCCGACATCTTGGCGCGTCTTTCAAAAACCCTCGCCGGACGCAGAAGCGCCGCGCCGGAAAACTCCTACAGCGCGCGATTGCTGGCGAAGGGAGAAGAGGCCATCCTGAAGAAAATCGGCGAGGAAACCGCTGAACTCATCATGGCCAGCAAGGACGGCAAACCGGCGGCCATCGTCTTCGAGACCGCCGACGTGCTCTTTCACCTTCTAGTGCTGTTGACTTTCCACGGCCTTTCCATCGATGACGTGCGCCGCGAACTGACGCGCCGCGAGGGCGTCTCCGGCATCGCGGAAAAAGCCGCGCGCAACGCCTGACCGCCCATCCCTTACTCTTCTTTGACTTCCGAGACCACCGACATGACCAACTGCGTTTTCTGCAAAATCGCCAAGGGCGAAATTCCTTCCGCCAGAGTTTATGAAGACGAATGGGTGTATGCCTTCCATGACATCCACCCTTTGCGTCCCATGCACATCCTAGCGATTCCCAAAAGGCACATTGCTTCGCTTGCCGAGGTAACGGCGGCGGACGAACCCGTATTGGGCAGGCTCCTGTCCGTCGCCCAGCGGCTGGCGACGGAAAATGGTAGCCCGGAGGGTTTTCGGGTTATCATCAACACGGGCAGAATCGGCGGACAGGAAGTGCCGCATCTGCATTTGCACATCGTCGGCGGGGAAATGTCCGTCGGCCCCATGCTCAACAAAATCTGAGGAGCGCTTTTCATCATGGGACCTAGCATCTGGCAATTACTGATTATTCTGCTGGTCGTGGTGCTGCTTTTCGGCACCCGGAAACTGCGCAACCTCGGACAAGACCTGGGCGGCGCAATCAAAGGCTTCAAGGACGGCATGAAAGACGCGGAAAAGGAAACCGCCGCGCCCGCCGCCAAGCAGATCGAGCCGGAACAAAAACCGGATTGATCGCATAAGGAAAACCCCTCTTCCCTTGCGGCGTTTGGATTTCGGGGCTTCTCTGTGTAAATGACAGAGGTCTATGCACCTGTAATGTGTAATGACCTCGTCGTGCCTTGGCCGCATGAAGGAGCCAACAATGAAATTTTCGAGCGCTCTTGCTTTCGTTTTCTCTGCGCGCTGACTTTTGCCGCACACCCGCAAGATGCGGGCAGCGAGTTGGATACCCTCAACCAAGAAACCAGAAATCTATACCGCGCGGGCAAGCCTGACCGCGCGACGGAAAGCGTGCGGCGCGAATCCGGGCCATCAACCGAGACGCGACGGACAACCGGTTACAGCGGACGACGGGCGTGATTCAAACGGATGGGGGTAGGAGGCGGCTCTCGCGCCCACCCCGTCAAAAGCGAGGCGCAAAGCGACGAAGCAATCCAGATGCGTAACAGGCGGCGCGGCGCCGGTAGCTTCTCTGTCCTCTATCCCCCCCTGATCCCCGCGATGCCGTGTGCGCCGTGGGTTTGCGCGATGTCTAGGGTTTGGGCGCTCTGGCCGCCCAAGGCGAAGACGGGGATGGGCGTTTGGGCGATCCATTGGGCGAAGCGTCGCCAGCCCAGCGTGAGCGCGGCGGGATGGCTGGGCGTGGGTAGGACGGGGCCGAGGAGCGCGTAGTCCAGTTGCAGGCGCGCCGAGCGCGCCAGTTCCGCTGTGTTGTGGCAGGACGCGCCCACCCAGGGAAAATCCGGGCGCGTCGTCGTGCGCGCCAGCGCGCGCGCGGTCAGATGTAGGCCATGCGCGCCGCTCAACCGCGCGAATTCGGCGGACGCGCCGTCGCCCTGCTCATTCACCAATACCAAGCTGCCATGCGCTCTAGCCATCGTCAGTACGGCGCGCAGGAATTCTTGCCGACGAGCGGGTGAAAGGTTGCGGTCGCGCACCTGGATCAGGCGCAGTCCCTGCCATTGCGCTTCTTCCAGACGCGCCAGCTCCGCCGGAACGCCGCGCGTCTCCGCTTGGGTAATGGTCATGCGAACCGGCAGGCTCAGTGCCTTGAGGATGGGCAGGTTGGCGGGCAACAGGGGTGCGCGCTTGCAGGGTGCGTCCATTGTTTGCCAATGGATGGCGCTGTGTTCGATGGGCGCGTCGCCGCCGATTTCGCCCCGCCATTTCGTCACTCGCCAGAAATGGAGCCGCACCTGGGCGTGGGGATAGACGAAATCGCGGCACAGCCAGGGATGGGCGGTTTCAAGGCGGATGCCCAGTTCTTCTTGCAGCTCGCGCGCCAGCGCGTCAAGCGGCGTTTCCCCGGCTTCGATCTTGCCGCCGGGAAATTCCCAATAACCCGCATAGACCTTGCCTTCCGGGCGGCGGGCGAGCAGAAAGCGATCCGGGTCTTCGCGCAGCAGCACGGCGGCGGCGACTTCGACCGGCAAGAGGGACGGATATGGACAGGCATTCATTTCCTGGATTTGGTGCGGCGTCTCGCGCCGGATTTTCCGGCTTTTCCGGCGTAGTCGCGGGCGAATTGCCAGGCGACGCGCCCGCTTCTCGAACCCCTGGCAAGCGCCCAGTTCAGCGCCTCGCGTTCAGCGGTCGCAATCTCCTTCGCGCTGAAGCCGAAGGTATAAAGCCAGCGAGCGACGATGGCAAGGTAGTTTTCCTGATCGAAGGGATAAAAGGAAATCCACAGGCCAAAACGCTCGGAGAGCGAGACCTTTTCCTCGATGGCTTCGCCGGGATGAATCTCGCCGTTGTCGGCGCGCGTGGTTTCCAGGTTGTCGACAAAATACTCCGGCACCATGTGGCGGCGGTTGGAAGTGGCGTAGATGAGTGTATTTTCCGGCGGCGCGGCAATGGAACCGTCGAGCGCGGATTTCAGCGTCCGGTAAGTGTTTTCGCCAGACTCGAAGGAAAGGTCGTCACAAAAAACCAGGAACTTTTCCGGGTGACCGGCAATCCGGTCGATGATGTCGGCAAGGTCGGCGAGATCGTCGCGGTCGACTTCGATCAGTCGCAGCCCCGCTTCGGCGAATTCGTTCAAGAGCGCCTTCACCAGCGAGGACTTGCCGGAGCCGCGCGTTCCCGTAAGCAGCACGTTGTTGGCGGGCCTGCCTTCCAGGAACTGCCGGGTGTTGGCGACGATACGCGCTTTTTGCGCGTCGATGCCGGTGAGATCGGCAAGGCGCAGCGGATGAATCTGGTGCACGGGCGCAAAAAATCCCTGTCCTTCCGCGCGTTTTTTCCAGCGGCAGGCGATGACGACAGACCAGTCTGGCGCGGCAGGCGGCGGGGGCCAGCGCGCGTCGAGACGCGACAACAGGGCGTCCATGCGGGCAAGCAGCGCCTCGCCCAAGGTATACGCGCAGGCGGCATAAACGGAATCGGAAGAAGACATGGCAGAAGGTATACTCCGGCAGAATCATCAATTTAGCCAAAATCATGCAAAAAACCCAATTTCGCATCATCGCATATTTTGCCCTTGCGGTCTTGCTCCTTTCCGCGTGCAGCGCATGGTTTCCGGAGGCGGCGCCCGCGCCCGAAACGCCGTGGGCGCTGGCCTGCCCGGTTTGTCCGGACTGTCCCACGGTTCCGGCGACGCTGCCCGCCGCAGAGACCGCTCCGCCCCAGGAGATCGCCGCGCCGCGCCTTTCGTCCGCGCGCTGGGACGATCTGCCGGGCTGGAAAACGGATACCCTCACCGCCGCCTGGAGCGCCTTTCTCGCTTCCTGCCAGGGCATGACGGAAAAACCGCGCGACGCTTCCTGGCACAGGGTCTGCGCCCAAGCCCGGACGGTAGAGGGGCAGGATGAAAAAGCGGTGCGGCATTTTTTCGAGACCGCGTTTTTGCCGCATGCCGTCATAAACGCCGATGATCGCGCCGAGGGGCTGGTGACGGGATATTACGAACCCCTAATTCGCGGCAGTCGCCAACCGGACGCACGCAACCGCGTTCCGGTATGGGGCGTGCCTTCCGACATGCTGACCATTGACCTGGGCAACCTCTATCCCGAACTGGCGCACCTGCGCCTGCGCGGACGCCTCGAAAACGGCAAGATCGTCCCCTACTGGAGCCGCGCCGAAATCGAGGCCGGAACCTTGCCGAAGACGCAAAGACCGCTCTTCTGGGTAGCGGACGCGGTGGAACTCTTCTTTTTGCAGACCCAGGGTTCTGGCCGGATCGAACTACCCGATGGCCGCCATGTCCGCATCGGGTATGCCGATCAGAACGGCCATCCCTACCGTTCCATTGGCCGCGTCCTGATCGCGCGCGGCGAATTGAAGCCGAACCAGGCTTCCATGCAGGGCATACAGGCCTGGGCGCGGCGGCATCCCGACAAATTGCGCGCCTTGCTGGATACGAATCCCAGTTATGTGTTCTTCCGCGAATTGCCGGACGACGTAAACGCCACGCGCGGTCCCCTCGGCGCGCTGGGCGTTCCCCTAACCGCCGGACGCAGCATTGCTGTGGACGCGCGTTACATTCCGCTGGGCGCGCCGGTTTGGCTGGCGACTACCCGCCCCAACAGCAAGACGCCGCTGAATCGCCTTGTGCTGGCGCAGGATACAGGTAGCGCGATCAAGGGCGGCGCGCGCGCCGACTTCTTCTGGGGCTTTGGTGCCGCCGCCGGACAACAGGCCGGACGCATGAAACAAGCGGGACGCCTATGGGTGCTCCTGCCGCGCCAGGAAAACGCGAAGCCATGAGCGAAGACGAACCTATCGAGATCCTGTTGGTCAAGACTTCCTCGATGGGCGATGTCATCCACAATCTGCCCGTCGTCAGCGATCTGGCGGCGCGGCTTCCCCAAGCGCGCATCGACTGGGTAGTGGAAGAAGATTTTGCCGACATTCCCCGCCTGCATCCCGCCGTGCGCCGGACCCTGCCGGTCGCCCTGCGCCGCTGGAAGTGCCAGCCGTTTTCCGCGAAGACTTGGCGGGAAATACGGATGGCGCGGCAGGCGATACAGACGACAGACTATGACATTGTGCTGGATACGCAAGGTTTGCTGAAAAGCGCCCTGATCGTCCGCATGGCGCGTCGCGCGGTAACGGGGCGACGGCTGGGCTACGGGTTTCGCGCCATCCGCGAGCCGCTGGCGGCATGGGCTTATGACGAAAGATTCTTCGTCGCCAAATCCCTGCACGCCGTCGCGCGCAACCGGCAACTGGCGGCGGCGGCGCTGGGCTACGATCTGCCTTCTGTTCCGGACTATGGTCTTTCCGCATTGCGCTTTGGGAAAGCGGCATCCGGGGAATCCGTGGTCTTTCTTACCGCCACCAGCCGCGCCGACAAATTATGGGCGGAGCACAACTGGATCAACTTGGGGCGCGTGCTTACCCGTCTGGGCCTGACCCTGCTGTTGCCGGGCGGCAACGCGCTGGAACGCGAACGCGCCGGACGTATCGCGGAAAAGATTCCCGGCGCGCAGGCCGTGCCGCCCATGTCGCTTGCCGATCTGGCGGCGCTGCTCGCCCATGCCCGCTTCGTGGTCGGCGTGGATACCGGCCTCGTCCATCTGGCCGCCGCCGTGGAAACACCCGTCCTCGCGCTCTACACCGCCACCCGCCCCGACCTGACCGGCGTTCTGGGCGGCGGCTGGTACAGGAACCTGGGCGAAAGCGGCGCGCCACCCGACCTGCCATCCGTCCTGAAAGCGCTGAAACCGCTGATCAAGGGATGACCGGAGAAAACTGGCATCGGCCTGAAGACAGAGGACAGAAAAGTCAAATACCACCGGCAAAGCCGGTGGCTTTGCTGGTGAGCGCCTCAAAGGCGCCCATGAAACCGTGAGCCGCCCCTGGCGGCCTACCCTACTTCCAA
>JAIRMN010000060.1 GCA_031258715.1 Zoogloeaceae bacterium | reverse complement strand
TAGTGAAGCTGCAAGGCGTGGATGACGGATCGGCGCCGGTTCTCATCGCCGAAAGGCCTGGTGCGGAAGATCCCGAAGTTGAGCAGCAGCGCGATCCTGTCCTGAAGCCGGATCCGCTTCTCCGCAAGATGGGACAGGTAGGCCATCAGGTCCGCCGTCTTGCGTGGAGACAGCCTGTATTTGTCCAGAGATGCCGAGGTCTGTATTCCGTTCTCCTGCTGCCACTGCAACAGATAGCGCCGTTCAATGGCCAATTCGTCTACCTCGGCCTGCAATTGCGCGGCTGTGTTGCGTGCTTGCAGGTGGTCTTTCAACTGAGCCAGGATTTCCTGAATGCGCGCCATTGTGGGAGCGGGTTCGGGCGCGCCCGACGGCAGCGTCGGCATGCAGGCGAAGAATTTCTTTTGACGTTCCTTGCTTCCCAGCCGGGCCACCAGGTAATCCAGCCCGGATTTGTTCAATTTTTCATACACGTTCTCCACAGCCGCGTTGTTGTTGGACAGCACCGCAACCGTTTTTCCGCGCACCAGGACATTGGCGATGATATTCAGGATCGTCTGTGTCTTGCCTGTGCCCGGCGGTCCCTCGATCAAGCTGACTTGCGAAACAAAAGCCCGCTCGACCGCCACAAGCTGGCTTGCGTTTACGCCGAACGGATAGATCAGGGGGACTGCCGGCGCCTGTCGGGCGAGCCGCCCCGTGCAATAGGCATGCAAGGCGGTGCGCGGGTAGGCCGACAACTTTTCCAACTGGCGCACCACATTGGCAGCGATCTTTTTTTGCGCCTCTGAGGTGGCGCGTTCTTCCCGTGCGTTTGCCACGGCAACGAAGTAACGGAAGACCGCTTCGTCCTTCATCGTGGTCTGCGGGACAAACCAGATGTTGCCATCCAGTTTCCAGACATAGGGTCTGGCGCCGCCGGGATAGTGGGCGACGGCGTACTTTTCGCCGTAGATCTTCGCCTTGTCGAAGGCGCTGACGACCGCGCAGCCCTTTTTCACCAGCAAGGTCTTGTCCAGTTCCCGGGTGGGCGTAACGCGGCAGTCGCTGAGAGGACAGGAAAATGACTTGCCAGAATGGAAATGGCAGGTCAGCATCAAAGCCGCGCACTGTTCGTCCCATCGGATCTTCCAGTCGCTGATTTGCCCGGTTCTGTCTTCACCCCGGATGTGGATGGAAACTCGGATTTCTTGCGTCATGTGTCCCTGATACAGGTGAGTCTTTCACAAAACCCCACGTTCATCGGATCCTGATTGCTGCGCAATCCAGCAAAAAGGGAAACGGACGGCCATTTTTGGCATGATCCGGATACCGAATACGGTGATCATAACGCCCGCGCCCGTGAATGCTATCGCGCATACGCTTTTGACGCAACGCTGGCTCGTTGCCCAATACGGACTGATCCTTCATCTCCAGTCCGGACTCTCCTTTTCAGCGGCAGCCAGGATGGAGCGGGTCGAATGGTGCCGGTTTCGGATTGATTTGGCTACGGTTGGGGTACAGCGCCATTGCGGGATGGCGCATCCGCCTTCAATTTCGTCCCAATGGCGCGCTGAACTGAATGGCGCGTTCGGTCTTGAGGCTGTCGAACTGGATCGTGTAGCAAAGCGTCGCCGCGTCCGCCGCGATGATTGTCCCCGCGCCGAAAATCGGGTGCATGACGCGCTCCCCAGCCGCGAATGCGGCGCGGCGCAGTGCCATTGTGGCTTCATCGAGCCTGATATGGGCGCGGGCATCCTCTTCGAGCTGGCGATCGAGCGGGGCGACGTAGTCGACGTTCTCCTTGCCCATCTCGAAAAGGAAGCGCGATGGGTATTTGAAAAGCCCGTCATTGCCCACGCCCTCCGCATCCGACAGATACAGCCCGCTCATGGCGCGGGTGATCGCCACATAGGCAAGCCGCCGCTCTTCTTCCATTTCCTCCGGGGTATTCACGCGGCGGCCCGGGAAAACGCCTTCGTTCAGGCCGCAAAGAAAAACGTGCGGGAATTCCATGCCCTTGGCGGCGTGGATGGTCATGAGTTTTATCGTGTCGCGCCCCTCCTCGTGGTCGAGATTGCTGAAGAGGGCCGCCCTGGCCAGAAAGTCTTCCAGGGTGGCGTCCTCGTCCTCGTCCATGGCGCTCACGGCGCGCTTGAGTTCGGCGACGTTGTCCAGCCGTTCCTGGTCGCCCTGCAAACGCAGGAATTCCTCGAAACCGGCGCGGTCGAGCAGGATTTGCAGGAGGTTGCCAGGGCGCGTGTCGGCGCGGCGCGCGCGGGCGTGCTCGATGGCTTCCACGTATTGCGGCGCCTTGCTGCCCGCAAGGAAGGGCATGGCGAGATTTTCCTTCAGCGCCGCGTACAGCGGCAGGCCGCGCTCCTGCGCGTGGTCTTTCAGCGCCTCCAGCTTCTTTTTGCCGATCTTGCGCGGCGGGATGTTGATGGTGCGCAGAAAGGCGAGATCGTCGCCGCTCGTCACCATGCGCAGGTAGGCGATGACATCCTTGATTTCCTTGCGGCCATAGAATTCGACGCCGCTGTAGATTTTGTACGGCAGCCCCTTGTCGATCAGGCATTCTTCCAGCGCGCGGGTGAGGTAGTGCGCGCGGTAAAGGATGGCAATCTCGCCCGCCGCCGTGCCTGCCGCGCGCAGGGCGGCGATGCGGGCCGCGATCCAGTCCGCTTCGTCGCGCTCGCTCCTGGCGTGGAAATAAAGCGGTCGTCCGCCGTCTGTTTTATGCGCGGTCAGTGGTTTGGGGATGCGGGCGCCGTTCTTTTCGATCAAGGCCCCGGCGGCGGCGAGCAGGTCGGGGGGCGAGCGATAATTGAGCGACAGGGCAATGGTCTGGCTGTCGGGGTATTCCCGGTCGAAGTCGAGGAAAAGCCGCACATGCGAACCGCGCCAGGAATAAATCGTCTGGTCGGGATCGCCGACGATGAAAAGATTGCCGTGTTTTTCCGCAAGGATACGCGCGATGTTGTATTGCCGGGCGCTCACGTCCTGGAATTCATCCACCATCACATATTGCATCCGGTTTGCCCATTTCTGTCCAATGTCCGGAAAGCGGTCGAGAATATAAGCGGTGAAATTGATCAGATCGTTGAAGTCGCAGCCAAAGCACTTTTTCTGTTCGTAGAGATAGCGCAGGAAGATTTCCTCATCGCGGCGGCTGGCTTGCAAGGCTCGCGCCCACAAGGCTTCGTTATCCAGTTCGTGAATATCGCCGATGTAATTCGTGGCGAAAAGCTTTTTCGCCTCCAGTACTTCGTCGAGGGTGCGTTGCACGGTGGTGTCGCGCAGGCCGAGGCCCATGTCGGCGAAGATCTTGAGCAGGATTTGCTTTTGATCCGCAACGTCGAGGATGACGAAATTCTTCGGGTAATTGAGGACGTGGATGGTCTTCCTTGAGCCGCTGCACGCAAAAGGCGTGGAAAGTGCAGATGAGGCCGAGATCGAGATCGCCGAGCGTCGCCCGCACCCGGCGCTTCATTTCATTGGCGGCGCGGTTGGTGAAAGTGACGCAGAGGATGT
>JAIRMN010000204.1 GCA_031258715.1 Zoogloeaceae bacterium | reverse complement strand
ATTGACGCGCAAACCGGAAGACAGCCGCTGCAAGGCCAGGTTCAGCGAACCCTGCGACGTGGTGAGGTTACGCTGCGCGTTCAGCGAAGGGATATTGGTATTGATGATGGCAGCCATTTAGGGTCTCCTTTTGAAAAAGCGGTTGTAATCGAGCAGAAGGCATCAAAAGCCTTTGCCTGCTTGTTTTCCTTTACGGCGATGAAGATTTTTACTTTAGGCGATCGGAAGAAAGAAAATTTTCGGCTTCGCCGCATGACGCGCCAGTTTACGGTAGGCCAGACCCCTGGTCGAACAGGCTTTCCAGGCCGGATTTGCTGGCGGCGAATTGGGCGCTTTCGCCGAAATCCTGTTGCAGGTATTTTTCCATGGCGGGATAGAGACGGATGGCTTCATCCAGCACGGGATCGGAACCCGCCACATAGGCGCCGACGGCAATCAGGTCGCGGGCGCGCTGGTAGCGGGAAAACAGGAGCTTGAAATGACGCGCCAGGTTCAGGTGTTCGGGCGTGATCAGATTGACCATCGCCCGGCTGATCGACTGTTCGACGTCGATGGCCGGATAATGCCCGGCGTCGCCCAATGCGCGGGTCAGCACGATATGTCCGTCGAGGATGGCGCGCGCCGCGTCTGCAATCGGATCCTGCTGGTCGTCGCCTTCCGCCAGCACCGTATAGAACGCCGTAATCGAGCCGCCGCCTTGCGCGCCGTTGCCCGCGCGCTCGACGAGTTGCGGCATCCGCGCGAATACCGAAGGCGGGTAGCCGCGCGTGGCGGGCGGCTCGCCAATCGCCAGCGCGATCTCCCGCTGCGCCATGGCAAAACGGGTGAGCGAATCCATGATCAACAACACATGCCGCCCCTGATCCCGGAAATACTCGGCCAGCGTGGTGGCGTAGGCCGCCCCTTGCAGGCGCATCAGGGGGCCGGTATCGGCGGGCGCGGCGACCACCACGGCGCGCGCCATGCCGGGTTCGCCCAGTATCTGGTCGATGAACTCCTTCACCTCGCGCCCGCGCTCGCCAATCAGCCCGACCACGATGACTTCCGCCGTGGTGTAGCGCGCCATCATTCCCAGGAGCATGGATTTCCCGATGCCGGAACCGGCGAACAAGCCCATGCGCTGCCCGCGTCCGATCGTCAAAAGACCATTGATGGCGCGCACGCCCACATCCAGCGCATGCGCGATCGGCGCGCGCCCCATCGGATTGTAGGGACGGCTTTGCAGGGAACGCTGCGTCTCCGGGAAAAGCGCGCCCCGATTATCCAGTGGCCGCCCGACGCCATCCAGCACCCGCCCCAACAGGGATTCGCCCACCGGAACCTGGCGGGCGCGATCACTGGCGCGGCGGCGCTTGAGGGGAACGCCCACGCGCGGATGCGCAAGCGGCGGCTCCACCAGCATGACGCGCGCGCCGGGAGACAAACCATAGACATCATCCGAAGGCATGAGAAACAGCTTTTCGCCCGCAAACCCCACCACTTCGGCTTCCACCGACGCGCCCTGGTTGGGTTGGATCCTGCACGCGCTGCCCAGCGGCAATTTCAGCCCGGAGGCTTCCACCACCAGGCCATTGATGCGCGTCAGGTGGCCGCTGGCGAGGAAAGGTTCGGCGTAACGCGCGGCTTCTCCCGCTTGCGCCGCCAGGGAACGCCAGCGTTGCAGGCGGGCATGGGCGATGGATTCGGCAATTTCGGCCTCTTGCGCCTCTTTCTTGTCCGTCGCGCCGTCCGTCGCGTTCATGGCTGCCGATCCAGCCATTCCGGCGTCACGCCAATGGCTTCCAGCGTTCGCCGCCACCGGGTTTCCACAGTGGCGTCGATCTCGCTGCTGTCGGCGCGCAGGCGGCAGCCGCCCGGAGAAAGTTCCGGGTCTTCCTGGAGTATCCAGCCGGACTGGGCAAATTGACTTTCCAGATGTTCGCGCGCCAGGGCGATTTCCTCGGGCGAAACCCACAGCGTGACCGGCCCGTGCCGCAACGGCAGGGCGGCAAGCGCCTCGCGCACGATGGGCAGCAGCATTTCGGGATGGACGCGGATGACGCCGCGAACGATCTGCCCGGCCACTTCCAGCGCGGCGGCCAGCACGGCCTCGGCCACTTCCTGATCCAGCGCCCCAACCGCTTCTTCCACGCCCCGGCACAGGGTTTGCAGACGCTCGGCATAGCCCTGCGCGGCCGCCTGCCCGCTTTGCCGTCCCGCTTCGCCGCCCGCCTTGAGTCCTTCGGCGTAACCCGCCTCATAGCCGCTCTGTCGGGCTTCTTCGTGCATACGCTCGATGTCTTCGGCGGTCGGCAGGCTGAAGGCGACGCCGGATTGAACGCTCACCGCCGCCGCGCCCGCGTCTTCCGCCGTCCCGTCGGGCGGCGCGGCGGACGGGGCAACGTCCGTCGTTTCAGGCGGCGCGGAGGGCGCGCCAAAATCGTCCGCCCGCCAGCGGGTGTAAGTGACCAGCGCCTCCTTGGGAATGAAATCCGCCACGCGCCAATCTCCGTCAGACCATCTGTTCGCCGCCCGCGCCGCCCAGGACGATCTGTCCTTCATCGGCCAGCCTGCGCACCACCTTGAGGATTTCCTTCTGCTCGGCCTCCACTTCGGAGAGCCGTACCGGCCCCTTGGATTCCAGGTCTTCGCGCAGCATTTCGGCGGCGCGTTGCGACATGTTCTTGAAGATTTTTTCCCGCAGTTCCTCGGAAGCGCCCTTCAGGGCCATGATCAGGGCGTCCGACTGGATTTCCCGAAGCAGCATCTGCACGGAACGATCGTCGAGATCCAGAAGGTTTTCAAAGACGAACATTTCATCCAGGATGCGCTGCGCCAGATCCGGGTCGTATTCCTTGATGGCGTCGATGATCGAGGTTTCTTCCGCCGTGCCGCTAAAATTCAGGATTTCCGCCACGGTGCGCACCCCGCCCATCGCCGTCTTCTTGATGTTGCCGGAATTGGCGAGGAGTTGCTGCATGACGTCGTTCAGCTCCTTCAGGGCTTGCGGCTGGATCCCTTCCAGCGTGGCGATGCGCAATACCACGTCGTTTCTCAGGCGTTCGGAGAAAAAACCGAGGATCTCGCTGGCGTGATCGTGTTCCAGATGCACGAGGATGGTGGCGATGATCTGCGGATGCTCGTTCTTGATGAGGTCGGCCACGGTGCTGGCGTCCATCCACTTCAGCCCCTCGATGCCGCTGGTCTCGCCGCCGTGCAGGATGCGGGAAATGAGGTTGGCGGCCTTGTCGTCGCCCAGCGCCTTGTTGAGCACGGTGCGGATATAGGCGTCGGTATCCACGTGCAGGGCGGCCTGCTCCGCCGTGGCGCTGAGGAATTCATCCACCACGTTTTCCACCTTGGCGCGCGGCACGGTCTTGAGGCTGGCCATCGCGTGTCCCAGCTTTTGCACCTCGCGCGGTCCCAGGAGCTTCAGCACTTCGGCGGCATGGTTTTCTCCCAGCGTCACCAAAAGGATGGCGCTTTTTTCCAGGCCTTCATCCGCCATGTCCGTTCTCCTGAAAAAGCGTGTTCATCGATCGGGCGCCATTCAATTCAAGCCCATCCAATCCTTGATCATGTTGGCGACCACCTTTGGATCGCCCTGGGCAAGGGTCTTGGCCTGGTCAACCTTGGCGGCGAAACTGTTGATTTCTTCCGACGCGCCTTCTCCGCCCTCCACCCGGAAGCCGCCCCTGCCTTCGCTACCCGCCTCGCCCGCGGCTTCCCTGGGTTTCGGCGCGCGCATGGCGAGCAAGACCGGGCGCAGCAGGGCGCGGTAAATGGCAAACAGGATGCCCGCGATGACGAGATACTTGAGAATATCCAGGCCGCGCGCGACGGTTTCCGGGTCTTTCCACAAGGGGATCCCCGCGCTTTCCGCCCGCGCGTCCGCCGTAAAGGAAACATTGGCAATCGACAACGAATCGCCGCGCGCCTCGTTATACCCCATCGCCTCGCGCGTCAGGTTGCGGATTTTCTCGATTTCCTCATCCGGCAGGGGGGCTGGCGCTTCCACGCCGCTCCGGTTCCTGGCCATGCGGTAATTGACCACCACCGCCGCCGTCAGCCGCCGCACCGCGCCCGCCGACTGGCGCGTATAGCGCGTGGTCTTGTCCACCTCGTAATTGGTCGTCACGCCCTTTTGCGTCGCCAGGGGCGGGGATACGGGATCCAGCGGCGCGTACACGCCCGCCGCGTCGACCTGCCCGCGGTTGGGATCGCGCGGATTGGCCGTACGCGAGCCGCCGGCGGAGCCGCCCGCCTCGCCCGCGGGCGGCGTCACGGGCGGTTGGGAAATCGGCGCGGTGGCGGGCACGGGCGGCTGGTTGGTGAGCGCGCCGGGAATCCCGCCCGGCGGCGGCTGGTTGAGATTGGCGGATTCCGACACCTGTTCGCTGCGAATGGCGGCGGTTTCACGATTGGCGTTGGGGCCAAAGGTTTCCGCCGTCTGCTCGACATGCGAAAAATCCAGGTCGGCGGCGACCTGGGCGCGATAATTGCCCTCGCCCAGTACCGGCGTGAGAATGTGCTGTATCCGCTCGATGACGCTCTTTTCCACGTCGCGCACATATTTGAGCTGGTTGGAATCCAGCCCGGCCTCGGTAAGCCGATCCCTGATCTGCGAGATCAGATTGCCGTTCTGGTCGACGATATTGACATTGGAAAGCGGAAGCTGCGGCACGCTGGAGGCAACCAGATGGCTGATGCCCGCCACCTGCGCCGCGTCCAGCGATCGCCCCGGGAAAAGACGCAACAGCACGGAAGCCGTGGGCTTTTGTTCCTCGCGCACAAAGACGCTGGGCTTGGGAATGGCCAGGTGCACCCGCGCCGACTGCACGGCGGAAATGGATTCTATGGTGCGTTCCAGCTCGCCCTGCAAGGCGCGTTGATAGTTGACCTGTTCGATGAACTGGCTGGCGCCGAATTTCTGGCTTTCCATCAGCTCGAACCCAATCGAACCGCCGCGCGGCAAGCCCTGGCTCGCCAGGCGCAGGCGCACGTCATGGACTTGCGCGGCGGGCACCAGAATCGCCGCGCCGTTGTCGGAATAACGATAAAGCACATTCGCCTGATCCAGCGCGGCGATGATCGCGCCGCCATCCTTTTCGGAAAGATTGGCGAACAATACCCGGTAGTCCGGCTGCCGCGCCCACAGATAGGCGCCCGCCAGAATGGCGACGATGGCGGCGACCGCGACCGCCAGCATGAGTTTCTGCTGGCTGTTCAGGCGGTCGAGGGATTCGCGCAGACGCGCGAATATGTTCGTATTGCCGGAAGGGCTGGCCGCGCCGCTGGCCGCCTCCGCCAGTTCCGCCGTGATTTCTGGATTTGCCGCCATGAAAGTTACAAATCGTCGATATGCCGTTGCAAGATTGGGTGAACAGGCAAGGCCTGCGAAACAAACGCCTCCCCGCAAAATTCCGCGGCGCGGGCGCAAAACATTGTTTATTCTACTATTATCCGTTTCTGACGCCCCAGTAATTTGCAGCGCGATTTTTTCATGACGCAAACCCCCACGCCCTCCGCCGACGCTCACGCGAACCCCGCCGCGACGCCGCCCGCCCAGGCAAAAGTGCAGACACAGGAATTGCAGCGGGCATTCACCCTGTTCAACCAGGTTTCCGCCGAACTCACGCAAGCCTACGCCGCCCTGCAGGGACAGGTGACTTCGCTCACCGGGGAACTCGCCGTCGCCAACGGCGAATTGCGCCGCCAGTACCAGGAAAAGGAGTCGCTTTCCGAACGTCTGCGTCTCCTGCTCGACGCCCTCCCCGCGGGCGTGGTGGTGCTGAATGGCGCGGCGCGCATCACCGAAGCCAATCCCGCCGCCCGCGACTTGCTGGGCGCGGACATCGAGGGCCGTCACTGGGGGGAAGTCGCGCGCGAACGGCTCGAACCCAGCCTGACGCTGGGCGAATGGCAACTGGGAGACAGGCGCCTGAGCCTCGCGGAAAGCCCGCTGGATTCTTCCGGCGGCAAATTGCTGCTCCTCCATGACATTTCCGTCGCGCACCAGATGAAGGCCGAACTCGAACGGAACCAACGCCTGGCGGCCATGGGCGAACTTGCCGCTTCGCTGGCGCATCAATTGCGGACGCCTTTGGCGACGGCGCTCCTCTACGCGGGCAACCTGGAAAAGCCCGAACTCTCCGACGCGGCGCGTTGCCGCTTTGCCGGCAAGGTTGCCTTGCAACTCAAGCGCCTGGAACGGCTGATCCAGGATCTGCTGCTTTTCGCGCGCGGCGAAAGCATTGGTCGCGACGTGATTCCCGTCGCCGGCCTCTTCCTCGAGGCGGCGCAAACGCTGGTGCCGCTCCTGAAAGCGCGAAAGGTGCGCCTGGAAACAGACCCGCCCGCGCCGGAGGTCTGCGTCGTCGGCGGCAGGAAGGCGCTGTTCGGCGCGCTGGTGAGCCTCCTGGAAAATGCCTTGCAGGTCAGCGCGCCCGGAAAGGCCATTCAGCTTTGCGCCGACATCGGCGACGACGAAATCCGCCTGTCGGTCACGGACGAAGGCCCCGGCATCCCCGAAGACTTGCAGGCGCGCATCTTTGAACCCTTTTTTACCACCACGCCGCAAGGCACCGGACTGGGACTGCCCATCGCGCTGGGCGTCGCCCGCGCCCACGGCGGCCGCCTCACCGTCGAATCCACGCCCCCCGGCGGCGCGCGCTTCATCCTCGCGCTGCCCATCCCATCCGCCGGACAGAAGACAGAAGGGTAGGCAGCGGCCAGCCCTCAGCAGGAGGGACGCGCCGAGGCAGGATACGGACGGCTGACCACGGCGTAGCGAGCGATCTGTCCTCTTTCTTCTCTCCCCTGCTACGCCGCGAAAACCTTGCCGCCCACATTTTTCGTCCGTAGAATGTGCGGGTAAATTCTTTTTCGTCCGAAAACCTGAAGTCATGGAACGCCGTTTACTTGCCTCGTTACAGGATTGGCGGCATCGCGTTCCGCGCAGCCCCCTGATCCCGCGCGGAGCGCGGCGGGTAGGCAAGACCTGGCTGTTGAAAGAATTTGGCCGGCGCTCTTTCCGGTGGAAGTCAATAGGCCGAAGAAAACCTGAAAAGCAAAAGCCTGGCCGTGTTTTCCAAAGCGTATGCCATCCCCCGCGCCATTCGGCTTTCGATCTCCGGGTTTCGGGAGGAAAGCTGGATGTGTAACGCGCCGCTCTATACGCGGTCGCCGCCTTGCCATTGGAAAACCTGAAGGACAAAACCCCATGCGCGTAGCCGATTACCTGATGGATCGCCTTGCCCGCCTGGGCATCCGGCAAGTGTTTTTCCTGCCGGGCGGCGGCGCCATGCACCTCAACGACGCTCTGGGGCGGCATCCCGATTTGACGCCGGTGCTTTGCCTGACCGAGCAGGCGGCGGGGATCGCGGCGGAGGCGGCGGGAAAATACCGCGCCGGGCCTGCCGCCTGCCTCACCACCAGCGGACCCGGCGCGACCAACGCGGTGACCGCCGTCCTGGGCGCGTGGCTGGATTCCACGCCGGTATTCTTCCTTTCCGGCCAGGTCAAGACCGCCGACCTGAAAGCCGGAACCGGCCTTCGCATGAAGGGCGTGCAGGAAGCCGACATCGTTGCCATCGTCGCCGCCATCACCAAGGCCGCCGTCACGCTGACCGACCCCCTGCGGGCGGCGGAAGTTTTCGACCGTCTGGAACATGCCGCCCTGACCGGCAGGCGCGGCCCGGTATGGCTCGATGTGCCGCTCGACGTGCAAGCGGCCGAAATCGACCCGGCAACCCTTGCCCGCGCCCGCTTGCCCGCTCCCCAGGCCGCGCCGGATTTGTTGAGCGCCGCCATCCTGAAAACCCTGGCGCTCCTGCAAACCGCCAGGCGCCCCGCCCTCATCGCGGGCGCGGGTATCCGCATGGCGGGCGCGGCGCGGGAATTCCAGACGCTGTATGAAACCGCCCGCGTTCCGGTGCTCCCCACCTGGCTGGGCATGGACCTGATCGCCGGCGATCACCCGCTTCACGCCGGACGCCCCGGTTCCATCGCGCCGCGTTACGCCAATTTCACGCTGCAAAACGCCGATTGCCTGATCGTCCTGGGCGCGCGCCTCGACATGGCGATGACCGCCTACGATCACGCGCGTTTCGCCCCGCGCGCGCAAAAAATCGTGGTGGATATCGACCCCGCCGAAATCGCCAAGCTGGAGATGTCCATCGCCCTGCCTGTAGAAGCCGACGCGGGCGACTTCATCCGCGCCCTGAACAAGGCGCTGGCGCAAACGGCGCTTCCCGGCTACGACGACTGGCTTGCCCGCATCGCCGCCTGGAAAACGCGCTATCCGCTCCTGCGTCCCGAACACGCCGGCGACGAGAAGGGCGTCAGCCTTTATTACTTTACCGATTGTCTTTCCAGGCTCCTGCGCGATGACGACCTGATCGCCCCCGGCAGTTCCGGCTTTGCTTCCGAACTTTTCCTTCTCAACCTCTGCCTGAAGGCCGGGCAACGGTGTTTTCACAATCGCGGCACGGGTTCGATGGGCTTTGGCCTGCCCGCCGCCATTGGCGCCTGCCTGGCTTCCGGCGGAAAACGCGCGATCTGCGTCGATGGCGACGGCGGTTTCCAGATGAACGTCCAGGAACTCGCCACCCTCTCCCGCGAAGGCTTGCCGGTCAAATGCTTTGTGGTCAATAATCGCGGCTATGCCTCCATCCGCGCTTCGCAAACGGCGAACTTCGGGCGACTGGCCGGCGCGGATGAAACCAGCGGCCTCAAACTTCCCGATCTTGCCAGGCTGGCCGAAGCCTATGACATTCCCTATGCGCGGATCGAGCGCCACGCCGGGCTGGAGGAAGGTTTGCGCGCCATCCTGGATGCCGCGGGACCGGTTCTCTGCGAACTCGTCGCGCAGGCGGATGAATCCCGCTCTCCCCGCGTGATGACCCGCCTGAACGCGCGGGGAGAACCGGAAACGAGTCCGCTGGAAGACTTATACCCTTTTCTGGAGCGCGCGGAATTGATGAAAAACATGGATTCGTCATTATGGGGCGTGGCAAGGAAATCCAATGTTGACTGAAATCGAGTTCATGCTTGCGGAAACCAGGAAAGGGAACCGCGACTTCAAGGATGATATCCTTCTCTATATCCGCGGATATTCCCTGATCGTCATCCGGGGCGCCGGATTGTTTGGCCGCAACATGGGGGATTTTCTCGTCAATGCCGGCATCGATCCGGAGAGAATCCTGTATTGGGATATGAACGCCGAAAACCTGCGGAAGGTCGGCGCGCAACCCGTTCTTCTCCCCTTTACCAGAAGGCGCGGAAAGCCCCGTCCAATTCGGACTGTCGCGTAGCGACATTCAGGCGAAGCCGCCCGAGTTGGGCGGGGATGGATAGCGCGGACGCCGAAGGCGTCCTTATAGGCGATTAAACAGGCGTTTTCTGTTGTTCGATGTATTGCCGGACGATGGCGATGGAAGCGCCGCCACAGGAAGCGGCAAAATAGGACGGCGACCAGAGTGCGTCTTTCCAATAGCGTTTTTCGATGTCTGGCCGCTCTTTGCGCAGCAACCGTGAAGAGACGCCTTTCAGACTGTTGACCAAACTGGAGACGGATACCTTGGGAGGGTACTCGACCAACAAGTGGACATGATCGTGTTCGCCATCCATTTCGACGAGCTTGGCCTCGAATTTGGCGCAGACCTTGGCAAAATACCCTTTGAGCCGTTCGATGGCGTCGCCGTCGAACACTTTGCGTCGATATTTGGAGACGAAGACCAAATGAACGTGCATCTTGAAGACGCAGTTTCTTCCGTGTCGAATATCGTTGTCGTTGCTCATAGGCCAAAGTATAATGCTGAATATGAAACGTCTTCAAGCCTTCAAATACGAATTGATGCCCAACGGCGAACAGGGGCGCGACATGCGCCGTTTCGCCGGGTCGTGCCGTTTCGTATACAACAGGGCGTTGGCGTTGCAGAGAGCACGGCATGAAGCCGGGGAGAAGAAACTGGGATATGCGGGGCTGTGCAAAGTCCTTGTGGAGTGGAAACGCGCGCCAGAGATGTCATGGTTGTCGGAGACGCACGCTCAGGTATTGCAGCAGGCGCTGAAAAATCTGGAGCGCGCCTATGCCAACTTTTTCGAGAAGCGCGCGGATTTCCCAAAATTCAAGAAAAAAGGGCAGAAGGACGGCTTTAGATTTCCGCAAGGCGTGAAGCTCGACGAAGGCAACAGTCGTATCTACTTGCCCAAGTTGGGCTGGATGCGCTATCGGAAGAGCCGGGAAGCGCCCGGTGTGGTGAAGAACGTCACGGTGAGCCTGTCGGCGGGCAAGTGGTTTGTCTCAATCCAAACGGCGCGGGAAGTTCCCGATCCGGTGCCGGAAGCGACTTCCGCCGTGGGCATCGACATGGGCATTGCCCGCTTCGCCACGCTTTCCGATGGATCGTTCATTGCGCCGCTCTCCAGTTTCAGGAAAGATGAGCAACGGCTTCTTCGTTATCAGCGGGCGATGAGCCGGAAAGTGAAATTCAGCCAGAACTGGAAGAAGGCAAAAGCCAAAGTCCAGCGGCTGCACGTCCGGATCGGCAACGTCCGGCGGGACTACCTGCATAAATGCTCGACCACGATCAGCCAAAACCACGCGATGGTGTGTATCGAGGATTTGCAGGTGAAGAACATGTCCCGTTCCGCTTCCGGCACGAAGGATGCGCCGGGAAGGAAGGTCCGAGCGAAATCGGGGCTGAACAAATCCATTCTCGACCAGGGCTGGTTCGAGTTCCGCCGCCAGTTGGACTACAAGCTGACGTGGAACGGCGGCTGGCTCATTGCGGTTCCACCACAGGACACAAGCCGGACATGTCCGGCCTGTGGGCATGTGTCGGCGGAAAATCGTCCGACGCAGGCCCGGTTCTGCTGCACGGCCTGCGGCTTCGAGGAAAACGCCGATCTCGTCGGCGCGATCAACATCCTGGCGCGGGGACACCGCGTTGCAGCCTGTGGAGAGATGGCGCGGTCAGGCCACTCGGCGAAGCAGGAACCCACCGAAGCGACTTGTTTGAGCGACAACGCCCAAATGAGCACCGTAGGAATCCCCCGACTTTAGGCGGGGGAGGATGTCAAAGATACCGGAATCGATCCCGATAAAACCCTTGTCCTGCACTGTATCTTGAAAAACCTCCCATATAATGCCGATGACTACAAGAATATCGGACTGCACCAGATTGCCGGTTATGCTGAGCAAGAAATTAGCGACAGCCCTGAAGGGCTGTCGCTAATTTCTTGCTCCCAACCTGATCAAAATGGATATCGAGGGCGCGGAACCGGAGGCGCTCATGGGCGCGAAGAACATGATCATGCGCGACCGTCCGCATTTGGCTATTTGCCTTTATCACCGGCTCGATCATTTGTGGCGCATCCCGCTCATGATCCACGAATGGGACCTCGGCTATCGCTTTTATCTCCGCCAACACCAGCCTCTCCTTGATCTGGTGTTGTATGCCTGCCCTTCTGTGTTAGAATGATTGCCGCCGGAACCTGAATCGCCTCGGCATTCTTCCGCCAGACGCGAATTGAAGACAAGCCCGCACAGGAGAAAATATCCATGAGCTTCATCATCAGCAAACAAGAACCCGTCATTCTATATGCGGGGGGGGTATTCGGGCGCAGGCGTTGCCGGGCGATGCTCGGCGCCGGGTTCAACATCGTGGCCATTGCCGATCGCGATCCCAGTGGAGTGATGGACGCGCCCCTGCCGGTCCATACGGCCGAGGAATGCTATGAAATATTCGGGAATGTAGCAATGATAGTAGTAACAGCATACGGTCTTGGGCATATTGACATCGTAAAAAACCTGCGCGCAATCGGATTTACCCGCGCCCTGTTTCTCCCGGCTTCACTTCGTTCAAAAAGCGCAAAGAAGATGATCGGCATCTGGAATGAGTTTATCGAGGGAATCTACGATGGCATCATTCCAGATTTTGACGCGCTGTTTGAGGTCAGTGCCGATGACTATACCATTTCACAGAAAAATGGATTTGTAACGGCGTTGGTTCATAAAAATCATATCAAGCTTCTAACCAAGGAAGGTGTTGAACTTATTTCAAAGGAAACCGATAATCCGCATGCTGCTTATTTTTTTGAAAATAAAAATTTAAATTCTATGATTCTTGGGGCCATGTTTGGATCTCCGATTGATGATCCGAGGGTTGTAGAAATTTTCATGAATGAGACTCGTAACATCGCCAGGATGGAACACTATCGTAACATGCTGTTTGACATTCGGGATTTTTATGAAGCGCCAGCTCTGGCCGTTTTTAGCTTGAGTCAAAACGCGATAAATATCATTGATGGAAACCACCGTACTGTTTTCCTGGTAATGAGCGGCATTACCGGCATCCCCGTTCGGTTGCCGAAAGAAGATTGGGAAGCCTATTTCCGGGAACCCCAGGCGCAAGAGATGATGGACTATTGCAAAAACCTCGATACATTGCCCCGCGCGATAAAACACCCGGCATTCATGCTATTCCCGGTTCTGGAACGGGAACCGGACGCGGAATTTTCCCGGCTATACAATAACCTTTCCATTCAATAACGATCACATGAGGCGCGGCATGAAAAACATTGAATCACTTTCGGATCTGGCGGGTAAAAAACTGATCATTTACGGCGCGGGATCGACAGGGCGCGAAGTATACAGCATCCTTCGCGGAATCGACGGCATAACCATTACCGCTTTTTGCGATACGCATAAGTCCGGCGTTGACGCCAGGACGGGGCTGGAGATTCTCTCCCCCGCCGATTGCGCGGCTTACAACGAAGACCATATGGTGGTTATCGGCGTATTCGATGTCCTGAAGCCGGATGACTGCGCGGAAATTCACGATCAACTCACGCGCATGGGGTTTCCTTGGGAGCGCGTCCTTGGTTACGCTCAAATAATACGGCAACTATGCAAGGACTTGCCCGCGGAGAGTTTTTATTGGCAGCACGCGGACGAGTCATACGATTGGAACACAAATATCGTCCTTGTCCAGCATATATCCCGAAATGTCGGGGAAAATGACAAGTCGCTCGCGGACCTGGGCGCGGGAGGAATGACGCTGCGCAATTATCTGCGGGACGGCGTGGTCTATTATCCCGTCGATTACAAGGCAAGAACCCATGAAACGATTGTTTGTGATTTCAACAAGAAAGAGTTTCCCAATGTCGATGCCGATGTCTATGTCCTATGCGCGATGCTCTATTATATGGACGATCCGAAATGGCTGCTCGCGCAATGCGCAAGATTCGCGAAAAACAAAATAATCGTCGCATTGCTCCGCTCGAATATGTCGATATCCCCGGAGTTCATGCGCGCTCATGGACATAAAAACGCGATGTACTTCGATGAAATATCCCTTTTGCTGGGCGAATATGGATTTACGCCGTCAAACGATACAACCATTGCCGAGGTAGCCCGCAGATACATCGTTTACTCAAAAGACGAATAGCCTGAAGGAAGAGCGAGACCATGTCGAATGACCGCCACGAACGGGCGCTCCTCTTGCCCAGCGACGCTTCGCCTCACGGGACGCGATTGCCGGACCACGGAAAACATGGCTGGCGATATTTTCCCTGGAAATCCTGTTTTACGAAAGGAAATATCCGATGATTTCTTCGCGTTTTCCCGCCCGGTCATCCCTGGATTTTTTCGATACTTCCCACGCGCCCTATTATATTTCCGCGCCCCATTACACCCAGAAATCCGCCGGACACCGCGCGCTGCACCATCTCTGCCATTTGTTGAACGAACTGGGTTACGAAGCCTATGTGCAAGCCCACCCCCCAAAAACCAACCCCTATCTGCGAACGCCATTGCTGACACAGGAAACGCTTGCCCGCCACCAGGCCACGGGCCGCACGCCGATTGTCGTATATCCGGAAATCATATCCGGCAACCCGTTGGGGCAGGAGGTCGTTGTCCGCTGGCTGCTCAACAGGGCGGGACACCTGGGAGGGGATAAGAACTTCAGGCCTGACGATTTGATTTTTCATTGGGATAACTGGATGTTGAATGGGGAAGAGACCCAGGGAAGACTTTTTGTTCCCCTCATGGACAGAAGGATTTTTCATGACAAGGGCGCCGCCCCGGAAAACAGGAGCGGGTTTTGTTATTACGCCCATAAATACCTCCTGAAGGGCAGCGGAAAGATCGCGGAATACATCATCCAGAATGGCGTCAGCCTATGTCAGGATGTCCCGCTCTCCGCCGAGGAAATCGCCGGCATATTGCGAAGATCGAAAACGCTGTATAGCTATGATCCCTCTGCCATCACGACGGAAGCCTTTCTCTGCGGCTGCCCGGTCGTATTGGTGATGACGGACTATCTGCGCCAGTTCGACCTCCCCCCCCCTCTTCCCGGCATGTCCTATCTTAAGGCTTCCGAAGCCGAAATCATTTCTTCCGCCATTTCGCCCCCCCCGGTGGATGCCAACGCTGTTCGCGCCTATTGCGACACGCTGGAACGGGATTCGCTGGAGACGGTTTTCCGCTTCATCGAAATCACCCAGGCCGCCGTCCGCGCCCAGGCGGAGAAAGCCAGGCAGCCCGATTACCGCTTAAGGCGCGCCATCGATGCTTTCAACGCGCAACAGACTGAAGAAGCGATCGCGCGCCTTTCCCCGCTGCTCGACGAACTTCCGCAAAACCCCCTGCCGCCCGCCTACCTGGCCTTCATCGCCGCGCGGCAGGGAGAAACCGGGGCGGCGGCGGATTTCATCGAAATGGCCGCGCGGATCGCCCCGGAACGCGCCGACCTGAGGGCGGCGCTGGGCGAGAGCTTTTTGAAGGCAGGCAACCCCATCCTGGCGGCGAAGCATCTGGAAGAAGCGATTTCGGCGCGGCCTGATTTGCTGGAGGCTTATCCTCCCTACGCGCAAACCCTGCATCTGACCGGGCAGGACGAGGCGGCGCTCGCGCTCCTGCAATCCGCGGCAACCCTTCCTTCTCCGGCGCAGGCCGCCATCCAGGGACTCCTTCTTGAAATCCTGGAGAAGCGCGGCGATCTGGAGGCATTCACGCGCTTTTGTCTGCGGTTCTCGCGCGGACTGGAAGATGAATTGCGGGCGGCGCGCTGTCTTTCCCGTTTCGATTCCGATGGCGGGCCGCTGCTGGAAACATTGGGGCGCGCGCAGCGGCAATTGGCGGACGCCCGCGCGAATGAGCCAAGGAACATCGACAAACCCAGCCCGCCGGGATCCCCCTTGAAAATCATGTTCCTGGCAAGCGACTTCACACGCGAAGCGCGCCTGCAAAGGCTCCCGGCGCTGCTTTGCCATATGCCCCTGGGATCATTCGTCCCCTTTCTGTTGATAAATGACCCGCGATGCGGACATGACGATTGCGCCAATTTGTGCAATTTGCTGGCGGCGCACAGTTGGATAATCCATGGCGCCAATGATGCCAGGACGCTCGAACTCATCCGGGAAACCGCGCCGGACATCCTGATCGACCTGGACGCCTACGATCCGGCGGGGCGTCTGGCGGTCTTCCTCAAGGCCGATGTTTCCCACAAATTCCTCTGGGGCGAAACGCCCCTGCCGCCCCTGTCGCCAGAATGCCGGGTATTGACGGGCGCGCGGCTGGCCGATGCCGAATCCTTCGCCGCCCTGCCTTGCGTGACCCTGCCCGAAATGGGCGAATACGCCGATCTGCCGGATTTTCCGCTGGAAGCCGCGCGCCCCGCCGAAAGCCCCGCGCGCCTTGCCTGCCTCACCCCGGCTTCGCGCGTCGGGCGGGAAGGCTGGCGGCTCTTTGCCGGGGCGCTCGAAGCTTCTCCTGGCAGTACCTTGCAGGTCAACCTGCAAGACCTGGGAGAAGCCGCGCGAAATTTCATCCAGGGCGAATTCGCCCGGCACGGCATTGCCGCCGAACGCCTGCGCTTCGTTTGCGCCCATACGGCGGAAGAACTGTGCCGCCTCTGGCGGGAAGCGGATCTGGGCCTCCATCCGCCGAC
This sequence comes from Zoogloeaceae bacterium, assembly GCA_031258715.1. Taxonomy (GTDB): domain Bacteria; phylum Pseudomonadota; class Gammaproteobacteria; order Burkholderiales; family Rhodocyclaceae; genus Azovibrio. Next base: position 6,011 of record JAIRMN010000204.1, on the reverse strand, counting down.
GGACGCGGGCGACCTGGCGCTGCCCGCCTGCCTGTGGATGGGACGCCCTTATCTGGCGCTCGCCTCGCCGCTCCCCTGGTCGCGCCGCCCCGCCGCCCTCCTGGAACTGGCGGGCGCCGAAGAATGGATCGCGACGCGCCCGGAAGACTACATCGCCCGCGTCCGGAACTTTCCTCCCGCGCCCAACCCCGATTTCCGCGCCCGGATGAGGCAAGCGGGAATCAACGACCCTAGGCGGTTCGCGCAAGGATTCGCGGCCCGCATGACGAAGATTTCCACGCGAGCGGAAAATTGGCGGGCGACTCCAGGACAACCGGCCAACCGCTGAGGTAGACAGAAATCACCTGCAAAGTCCGGGTGTTAAATACAGACCCGGACGAGAGGCTTGTTACATTTTATGTCATGCAGAAATCGCGGGGAAAATACCTGTCGCGCATAACGGAAAAAACAGGCCGTTCCCGAGTTTTTCCATAGAATGGCGCCTGCATCGTCAGGGGCGGCAGCGGGGAGACAGCATCACCGCCTGGACAAGTCCACTTTTCCTGCTAAACTGCACAGAACAGGAGGCAATATCATGGAACTAGAGATTTACGAGGCATTTCAGGCGGCAGGCATCCCAAACGACAAGGCAAAAGGAGCAGTCGAAGCCATCAACAAGGCCATTGATAGCCGTTACGCCATCCACGCCAGAGAACTAGCGACACGGGGCGATCTCGCCGAAATGGAGGCCAGAATCATAAAATGGAATATCGCAACAATGATCGCCGCAATCGGAATTTTTGCAACAATCATAAAAATAATGGGATAAACAACGGCAAAACCGGGCAAAAGCCCGGTTTTTTATGGGCGCGACGGGAGCAGGAACAACCGGCAATGGCCACAGCCGCGAAACGGCGCCAAAACCCAACCCCGCAGGCGCGGCTGCGCCGCGTCTGACGCTTCCAAGCACAGCAACGCCAGCGGCGGCAGAAGCGCCGACAGGGGCGGCGGCAAAAACATGGCGAATCGGCGCAGGCGCCGACCGGGTGCTTCCATCCTTCGCGCTCATCCCCTTCGAGGACTGCTTCGCAGGGATTCCGCCCCCTTTCGCTTTCCAAGCGACAAAGGACAAGCCCCTTGACCGTCTCGACGCTGGCAAACAGTCCCAAGGGTTTGAACGGCGTTTCTTCCCACATGATTCGCAAAAAACATTACCCGATCATCCGCGGAAACCTGTGGGGCAATGCGCTCTGGTCGCCTTCCTGTTTCGCGGGAAGCTGTGGCGGCGCTCCCATCGAGATCATCCGACAATACATCGAACAGCCGATTGCCGACATAATCCCATCGTCCGTGGTTGGTTTTCAGTTTTCCGGATAGGCGTACAGCACGATGTCGAACAATGGCCTATGTTGTCGTATGTAAAAACGATAACCGAGGTTCCATTCGTGAATCATGAGCGGAATGCGCCACAAATGATCGAGTTGGTGATAAAGGCAAATGGCCAAATGCGGGCGATTGCGGGAAATCAGGTTTTTCGCGCCCATGAGCGCCTCGGGTTCCGCGCCTTCAACATCCATTTTGATCAGATTGGGACGAAAACCGGGCAGGATGTCGTCTATTGCGGCGCATTGGATACTGCTCCCAGAACTCCCCTTCGAAACGATATGCGCCCCAGCATATCCGCCTGTGTAAAAGTGAAGCATTTTTGTCTTGTCACCCAACGCACAAGGGAAACGGATAAGATTTTCGTACTGCACGGTATTTGAAACGAAGCGCCGGAAGTTTTCCTGATCAGGTTCAAAAGCGACGATTGCTTCAAATCGGTAGCCATGTTGACTGAAATCGGCGAGGGTGTCGCCAATAAACGCGCCGCCGTCGATGAAGCGCAAAGGTTGTGGCCAGGGCGGCAAATCAGCGGGGCAATACAGATCGTTGGGAGAATATTCTTTTACGGCTTCTTCCAGACAGTTGGCGCGCACGAAGTCCATGACGGACAGACGGCTTTTTTCATCGGAAAGAAGCGCATCCAGACGAGTGATATCCTGTAAGCTTTGTTCGTAACATTGTTTGGCATTTTCAAATTGGGGCGGCAAGGCATTCGGGCTGATAATGTGCATTAATTCATGCAAACTGTGAATGCATTGCGCGAAACCATGCGAAGTGATTTTCTGAGAAAGTTCTGGCAATTGCGACAAAAAAACCGGATTGGAAATGGCAATAAGTATTTCATATCGAGAGGGATCGTGATTTGAAAGCCAATCGGAAAGCGTCGATACAGGCAGTCCGTCAAAACATTGCCCCGGCCTGGCTTTCTCGTCCAGGAGTCCAGCAACAGTTAATCCACGCGCTCTCAGAGTGACGGCAACTTGTGTTCCAATATCTCCCGCGCCATAAATCACAACAGGATGCGCTCCAGGAGACCATTTGGCGGGCGCTGGCTTGCAGTTACGCAAGAGATTGGTGAATTTATCAATCGTACTCATTTCTTTCAGACTTTCCTTTCTGTGCATGGGTTGAACAAGCGCGGTCCGACAACTCTTATGTTGGAATCTCTATATCTTCCCGAGTGATTAGAGGTTCCCCATAATCATATACCACCACTTGAAGTAGTGGTATATGATTGAGCCTTTTGCAAAACCCCGGTAGTGCCGTATTTTTGCCACGTAAGTCATTGATTTGTATAGATCGATCCGTGTGGATTTTTGAGTTTTGCAAAAGGCTCGATTACCATCTTCTATATCTTCAACGGGACTAAGAATTTGCTCCCAATACTCCCCTCCTCACCATGCCCATGAAAATGTCGTCGAACTGGAGCAAGTTTGAAACGGCGTCTTTTATTTGATACGCTGAAATCAAATCCAAAGTTTTGGCGGCGAAAGTTTTGCTGATAGGAAAGCGATTTCGTTGAGTAGGACAATCTTCTATGAATTGTGCAATCCCAGCGTGAATGCCGCAGATTCCATCCCAAATCTGTGTATTTGCGGAAACCTCATCCGTAACGAAATTGCCATTTTCATCGAGTGAAAGATATGTTCCCTCCAATGCCGTAAAAACAGCCTCATTAAACGAATTTCTGCGTTCGATAGTTTCGTAGCCATCCTCTGCCGACTTACGGAACAACGCCTCCGCGTTCGTGTTGAATTTCAAATGCGCGTTCGAGCCTGTGTCGTCATAGTGGAGGTACAGCCCAGTAAATTCGCGTTTGCATACTTCCTGGAGCAAATGCTGGCAACTGCCGAACTTGCCGATATCAAACAGCGCAATTTTTTCGTCATCCGAAATAATTCTGTTTATAAATTTCAGATAACGACCGCGCTGTATACTGCCGCTCTCCAGAACCTGAGACATATGCGCTTTTACGAGATCAATAACGCAAATATCCGTTGAACGAATTCGCTTATTCAAATCATCGCCACGATATTCGATGCCAAGCCGCATTCGGAAAAACGTATCCAGACGGCCGGAAAAGATTGGAATGTTCAGGCTATCCAACACATCTTGCGCATTCCTGAACGAACATACGGTGCATAACCGTCTGGAGATAGGAAAGTATATGCCCTCCGGCAGTTCCTGCCTTAATCGGCGCATATTATTCCATAGGTTGTTCAGCAAATATCCGTCACGTGCGGCAAACAGAATTTTTGACGGTCTTGATCTCATGGCACATTCCGCAATCCAGTCCAGCAAAACAAGCGTCAGCGGCGCGAATACGCAGTAACCCAAGTCGAAAGGCGTGGCGATTTTCGGCGCGCCTTCTGATCCAGCAAGCGCGAAAGGATTGTTGAATAGCCGATTTTGTATAAGCCCCAGCGCAACGCGGTCGCCCAATGTTTTTGCGGAATTCCCCAACTCGCGTAAACCGGATTCGTGCAGCATTTCAGATTCGCTCATAATGCGAAACGTTGCCAGCCCCGCGTTTTTTGCGGGCAGTACATCCGCGTCTATGCTATCGCCGATATGCAAAATATTGTCTGTACCATATTGCTCTTTGAGTATAGGCCAAATATTGCCAGACTCTTTCGTCGCGCCGCAAGTATTGGAGAGAAACAGCCGCTCATAACCAACAATGCCGCGCGCTTCGATTTGCCGCTCCAGCCATTTCTGCGGAACGTACATATCAGAAACCAGAACCACACGCTTGCCGGAGCGCGAAAGTCTGAGAAGTAAATCACGCATTTCCACGCGAACATCCAGGAACCGCGCCTCGGTTTCAAGCTCGACTTCGGTGTAACGACGGTCGATGCCCATATGCTCGTACACATCGGATAGCGTGAATACTCCGTCTTTTGCGAAATGTATCGCGGTTTGCGCCTGTCTGCGCCGGTAAGAAAAATTCGTGACAGGAACAGAAACGAGCGCAAAAATATCGTCCGGCAACGAAACTTTTCGAACCAACAGCGTGTCAAATATGTCAAATGAAATCACACTGTACTTCTCGCACTCGCTGTGCAAATGCGCCAAGGTAACATCAAACAGCGAGTTATCCGCCGGTTTCTCATTTTTTTGCTCCAATGCGAGAGTTCCGTCCGTGTTGTAAACCGGAATATTGTTAGATACCGAAAAGTCCCGCAACCGCTCATAAATCGTTATCCAATAGATTGGGTTAGCGGCAATAATAATCGCATTGGCACTTTTGGCTTCTTCGAGTTTTATGATACGACTATCATACAATTCCTGCCCCGCAATACTCTCGTCACGGTCAATGTAACCGATAATCTCGCAGTGCGGCCGTAGAATTTCGGCAACACGAAACGCCGCGTTGCCGATTCCGTAAACGGCAACTCCAGCCCCCGGCGGGAAAATATCCGTGAATCTTTCCTTCAGCGCCATATATACGATTTCATGCCGATCCGTCATAGCCCCCCCTTTCTCCCTGAGCTGACTAACTGAACAACGAGGAATTCAGGAAACCATGATGACGATGAGAAACTAAAGTTTTACAGTAATCAGGGTGAGAAAAACGATGCAATACCTTCATGCCGTTTGCGTGAACACCGTCAATAGCAACTTTAAGTTTATCCGAGACATTTGTCGCTTCGGGCGATATTTTCAATTGCGCTGATTTTGCGTTGAATTCCTTTATGGCAAGCGATTCACCCTGAAACTCGCTGCCAACCGGAGAAAACGAAACAGTCCTCGTCGGCAAATCATCAAAATACAGATAGACGCGGGGCATGAACTTGGTGTCATCATCCGCAAAAAATTCCAATACAGGAATGGCGGAACTGTAATAATCCACATCGCACAGAACAACGCCAACGCGGGATACGGGGCAAAATCCGGGCAATGTCTCAAGAATATCGCCAATCACCAGGCGTGACGAATCCAGACGCCGTTGTAACTTCTCTTGATCCATTTTGAAATCGCCGGCGCAAAATATATATGGTATATCCCGGTAATCGTTCGATTCGGCCAAGCCCTCACCGCAGTCGAATCCGTATGTGTCGATTCCCACGCCAACATAACGCTCGACTTCCCGGGCATAACGCTCCAGCCAAGCCAAGCCGTTTCCGCCGGCAACGCCGAACTCTATCGCGCTGAATCTGTCATAACCGAGCGCCAAGGCTTCTTTCGCGCAAGATAACAGAGAATATGCGTAATGTTTATACGGCATTACCGATAATGCTTTCGGCTCGCCGCAAGGCGAGTTGATGGCATCCGAAAAAAATGCCTGATAACGGAAAAACAAGTCTACAAGAACGCCATCGCTGTTGATTATCGGGAGAACGGTTATGCCGTGGCGCTCCAGGAAGATATTACGGCCATCATAATAGGGGTTTTGTTCAGTCGTCAGAATGCTCGGAAATTTGTTGCACACGTCCTCAACCGGAACCGCAAGCTCTTCCTCGTCATGCAGTATTCTTATATCCGGCAACCCCAATGAGCCGACAAGGCGTCCGTTTTCGTCAACAACGAATAAAGTGCTGCCGAGCATTGAATTAAGCCTCAACACAATTTTTGATACAGCCGTGCCGACGGGAATTTTGTAGCGCCCCATAGTGGCGGACGGAGAAAAACATTGCCGCCGTATG
>JAIRMN010000146.1 GCA_031258715.1 Zoogloeaceae bacterium | reverse complement strand
TCGACAACCTCCGCCACGTAGCGCGCCAAGTGGGCCTCTGGCAACCACTCCTGTACCGAAGGGGGAAGCAGGTAGTCCGTCTCTCGATCAATCGGCTGGAAGCTTCATCGCGGCCTCTGTCTGTTTCTGGGGCGATGATTATCGCATTGGGGGGGGGAGTCCGACAGGCTGCTAGGACTAAACACCTAACCTATACGGTATGGTCGGCCACTGAATTCCCGCAATTGGCCGCCCAAATGTAAAAAATTATCCCCTCAATACCTGCTATCGGTTCATTGACTCAGGCTGGAAAGAGCGTTTTTCAAAAGGATCTCCTATCCTATAATGGAAGCGATTATTCCACTGATAGGGCAATGACATGGTATCGCTGGACGATATGGCGATCTTCGTCGAGATCGTCAAGGTGATGAGTTTCCGGCGCGCGGCAAAAGCCTCCGGCATTCCGAATTCCACCTTGTCGCGGCGCATTGGCGCGTTGGAAAAGGCGATTGGCCTGCGCCTTTTGCATCGCACGACGCGCAAAATCGAATTGACCGAAGCCGGGCAGCTCTATTACGAGCGCTGTCGGCGCATCGTGGAAGAAGCGCGGCTCGCCCATGAGGCGCTCGGCGCATTGCGCGTACAGCCCAGCGGTGTGTTGCGCGCCTCGTTTCCGGCGGATTTTGCCGTGACCTATCTGGCGCGGCTCATCGCCGAATTCGCCGAAACGTATCCCGACATCACCTTCGACTTCGACTTTTCCCCGCGCCCGGTCGATCTGGTGCGCGAACCCTTCGACGTGGCGATCCGCATCGGCCGCCCGGACCACGCCGCCCCTGTCCCCGCGCAACTGATCGCCCGCCCGCTGGTTTCCCTCACGCCCAGCCTTTACGCCTCCCCCGTCTATCTAGAAGGCGCGGGCGAACCCTGCGCGCCCGCCGACCTAGCACAGCACGAATGCCTGAACCTCCAAAAGGCGGGGGCATGGACGCTCACCGACGGCGCGAACACCGTCACCGTGCCGGTCAAGGGGCGCTTCACCCTCAACAACGTGGGCATGATCCGGCGTCTGGCAACCTTGGGAATGGGCATCCTCCTCGCGCCGGAAGAAATCGTCAGCGACGACCTGAACCAGGGATGCCTCTGCCCCATCCTTCCCACATGGCGCGGCGCGGCCATCACCGTCTGCGCCCTCACCGAAACCCGCCTCTTGCCGGCCAGGACGCAATGCTTCATCGACTTCTTGCGCGAGCGGCTGGGAAGGGCGGCTGAAAAGGGAAATGCCTTGGCGTCATGACAACCCACGGACCTGCTCGATCCTGTTTTCCCGCTTGGCCTTCGCCGCCGCTCCGACGCGCCGCGTCCTGTTCTACGACGAGAGGTACGATGCAAACTGACGTGGTTAAAAATTATCCCAACCCTCGTCATTTTCAGGGCGGCAAGCCGTGGCAATCCATGAAGTGGTCCAGTTTCCTGGAACGTCAAAACAAACTGAAAGGCTGTCTGGATTGCCACGTCGCTACGCGCCTCGCTTTTGACGCGGTCGGGATTTCGTCAAGAGCGAGGCCGACCACGAACGCTATTGGCGCGACGACTGGAAATATCTTCCAGAAAAAAGACCTTCGACCACATCAGCTTGAATCGCGCCCACGCGCCGCGGCCCGGAAATTGGCGAGCGCGACGAATCCGGCAAGCGGAATGTCTTCGGCGCGCTTGTCCGGGGCGATGCCCAGGGCGGCGAGTTCCGATTCGGCAAACAGGGGCTTCAGGGTATTGCGCAGCATCTTGCGGCGCTGGGAAAAAGCGGCGGCGACGATTTTTTCCAGCGCGGCGGCATCGCACGAGGCGCGTTCGGCGGCGAGCTTCGGGATCAGGCGCGCCACCGCCGACCACACCCTGGGCGAAGGACTAAAGCATTCCGGCGGCACATCGAACAGTTTTTCCAAATGAAAACGGTATTGCAGCATCACGGAAAGGCGGCCATAGGCTGGACTGCCCGGCGAAGCCGTCATGCGTTCGACGACTTCCTTTTGCAGCATGAAGTGCATATCCCGAATTCGATCGGCGAAACGGGAAAGATGAAAAAGCAGCGGTGTGGAGATGTTGTACGGCAGATTGCCCGCCACGCGCAGACCCGGCGATAGGCGAGCGAAATCGAAGGCTAGGACGTCGCCTTCATGCACGATGAGACGTTCGGGGCAAAACCGCTGTTTCAGGCGGGCGATCAGGTCTCGGTCGATTTCCAGCGCATGGAGACAATCGAGGCGTTCGAGCAGGGGGCCGGTCAGCGCCCCCAGGCCGGGACCGATTTCCGCCAGCGTGTCGCCCTTTTCGGGCGCAATGGCTTCGGCGATGGCATGGATGACGCCCGGATCGACCAAAAAGTGCTGCCCGAACCGCTTGCGCGGCAAGTGTCCCCCGGCAAGGAAGAAACCAGGGCAGAACGCGCGCGCCGGGCGGGGTTTCATGGTTTTCGTCTGCCCCAAAAACGCAAGGCGCGAGATACCAACACAAGCGCAAGCGATGGCAGCCAGATTAAAATGCATTCAGAATAAAATACGGCAAGTCCCCGTTCCGAAAAAAGCCGCGCGGGATTCATGGGCGAAACCTGGATGGGCCGCCAAGGAAAGAAATAACGCGCCTCCGAAAACGGCCACAGGACGGCGACGCCCAGCCCGCCGCTGGTCAGGGCGTCCAGCGCGATATGGCTTGCGACGGCAAGGAAGGCAAGCCCGCCCGCCCAAAGCCGGGAAGCCCTGAGCCAAGGCGCGAGTCCCGCGCCGAAAAGCCCGCAGAGCAGGGCAAAGACGATCGAGTGCGAAAATCCCCGGTGTCCCAGCCAACTGGCGTAGGGCACGCCCAGATAAAACCCGATGCCGTCCAGATCCGGCGCGACGGCAAAAAAGGCGATCGCCAGCAAGAGACGCGGGGAAACGCGCCGCCTCCCCAGCGCTACGCCCAGAGCCAGCATCGGCACGGGATGACTGAAAATGGTAGGCATCCGGCCTTCTCTACGAAACCCGCGCCGCCATGCGCGCCGCTTCGCGCACGGCGATAAGGAGGCTTTCCGGGCTGGCCTTTCCGCTTCCGGCCAAATCGAGCGCCGTGCCGTGGTCGACGGAAGTGCGGATGACGGGCAATCCCAAAGTTACGTTGATGCCCTTGCCGAAGGTGGCGTATTTCAGGGGCGCAAGCCCCTGATCGTGGTACATGGCGAGCACGGCGTCCCCGCGCGCCAGGACGGGGGGCGTGAAGAGCGTGTCGGCGGGGAGCGGCCCGATCAAGGTCATGCCTTCATGACGCAATTTTTCCAGTACCGGAATCATCACCGTGATTTCCTCTTTTCCCAGATACCCGCCCTCGCCCGCGTGGGGGTTCAACCCGGCCACCAGGATGCGTGGCGCGGCAAGTCCATACTTTTTTTGCAAGTCCCGGTGCAGGATAGCGATGACTTCGGTGAGCGCCTCCGGCGTGATGGCGCGGGACACTTCACCAAGCGGCAGATGCGTGGTCGCCAGCGCCACGCGCAACATGCCCCTTCCGGTTTCGCCCGCCAGCATCATGACCACGCGGGGCGTATGGGTCTTGTCCGCCAGATATTCGGTATGTCCGGTAAAAGGAATGCCCGCCTCGTTGAGGATGCCCTTGTGCACCGGCGCGGTCGTCATGGCGGCGAATTCCCCGCACTGGCAGCCTTCCAGCGCCGTATCCAGGAGATCGAGCACATGGGCGCCGTTGGCGGCATCGAGATGGCCGGGTAAAGAAGGGACGCGCAAGGGACGATGGCGCACATCGAGGACGCCCGGTCGCCACGCGCCAGCGGGAGATCCGGGCGCATCGTCCCGCAACGTCACCGGCAGGCTCAGGCGGCGGGCGCGTTCGGCCAGGAGATTCCGGTCGGCGACTACCACCGGGCGCGCGCCGCAATCATGGGCGGACAGCATGAGGCAAATCTCCGGGCCGATGCCCGCGGGTTCGCCGGAAGTGACGGCGATCGACGGGCGCCTCATTCTTCTTCCAGGCGGTATTCCACGTAGGTTCTGTCGCGCAGTTGCCGCAGCCAGTCCTGATAGGCTTCGTCCAGCTTGCGCTCACGCAGGGACTGGCGGGCGGAAAGCCGCTGCTTTTCCTGGCTCATGTTCTGCACGCGGCGTTCTTCCACGCGGATGACGTGAAAGCCGAAGGGCGACTGGATGACGGGACTGACTTCCCCGTCCTGCAATTCGTCCATGGCGCGTTCGAATTCCGGCACGGTGTCGCCGGGATTCACCCAGCCTAGGTCGCCGCCGTTGGCGGCGGAGCCATCCTGGGAATAGAGGCGCGCCAACTCGGCGAAATCCTCGCCGTGTTTCAGGCGTTCGCGCAGGTCTTCCAGGCGGCGTCGCGCCTCGGATTCGGAAATGAGTTCATCGACGCGAATCAGGATGTGGCGAACGCGAGTCTGGCGGACGCCGCCGTCTTCTTCCTCACCGCCGCGCCGGGCAAGAAGCTTGATGATGTGAAAGCCGTTCGAGGATTGGAGCAAGGCGATGTCGTTGTCCTTTCCGGCATCGGCTTGCAGCGTCTTTGCGGCTTCGGCAAAGAGCGTGGGAATGGCCTCTTCGGGACGCCAGCCGAGGTCGCCGCCCTGGAGGGCGTCGGGCGCGTCGGAATGGGCAGCGGCGAGTTCCGCGAAGTTTTCTCCGCGCTGGGCGCGTTTTGCCACGTCTTCGGCCTTCTCTCTCAATTTTTGCAGTTGTTCGGGGCTGGCGGCTTCCGGCGCGCGCAGGAGGATGTGGGCGATGCGCAATTCTTCGCGCCTGCCGCCCGCCTGCGCCAGAAAGTTGTCGATTTCGGCCTCGGAGATGACGATGCGGCTATCGACTTCCCGTTCGCGCAGGCGGGTAATGAGCATTTCGTTACGGATTTCCGCCTGGAACTGAGGCAAGGTGATCTCGTCCTTTTGCAGCGCGAGTTGGAATTCCTCGCGGCTCATCCTGTTGTTGGCGGCGATGCGGGATATGGTCTGATCGAGCTGCGCGTCGCTCACGCGCAGGCCCTGTTCGTGGGCGGCCTGTATCTGGGCGCGTTCCATGATCATGCGTTCGAGCATCTGCCGTTCCAGCGTCTCCTGCGGCGGCAGGGGCGTACCCTGACGCGCCAGGCGCTTCACGACCATCTGCAATTGCGTCTTGAGTTCAGAGAGGGTGATGGCCTCGCTGCCGACGACGGCGACGATGCGATCGGCTTCGATGACCTCTGGCCGCGCGTGGACGGAGGCGGCAATCAGCGTGAGAACGAGGGAAAGGACAAGTCTGGACATGGGCGTTACTCGTTGGAAAGAAGTTCGCCGGGAGAAAGCTCCGGCAATTCGTTGATAGTGGCATACCCCGGAACGCTGCGGCGCAACATCTGTACGGGATTAGAGCCGATGCGTCCAAAATCGTTCAGTTCGAGCTGGAAGAACAGGCTGGTATTGGGCGATCCGGCGGTGGTTTCCAGGCGCTGGGCAACGAGGCGGACGACCCAGCAACCGGCGTTGTATTCCACGCCGGCGATGCCCTCGACCAGACGCGAAGCGTCGAAGGCGTAATTGTAGCGCCCCACGGCATACCAGCGACTGGAAAGCCGCCATTGTCCGGCAATGTCGATCTGATCGGTGCTTTCGACATTCTGCCGGCGGGTGCTCCAGTTGATGCCCCGGTTGTAACGATAGGCAGCGGAAATGACCTTGCCGTAATCCGGCTGGTAGCGCGCGCTCACGGCGGCGCGTTCAGTGGTGCTGTGCTTGATGTTGTACTCCAGGGCGACATCGACGTAAGTCTTGGGCGCGACCTGGCCGGAAAGCGCGGCGAGAAAATCGGAATACTTGTCGTGATAGAGGGTCTCGCCCGGCAACCCGACCTTGAGAGGTTCGAAATAGTAACGCTGCCCGATCATCGCCCTCAGCCGTTCGCCGCCGCTTTCCGGGTCGATCAGCCGGGAAGTCAGCGCCGCCGTCAATTGCCTGGCGTTGTTGATGCGGTCATACCCGGAAAAACGGTTCTCGCTGAAAATCTGGGCGAAATTGAAATCCGACAGACTGGAATCGAAGAGCGGATAACGGCTCTGATCCTCATAGGGAATATCCAGGTAGTAAAGCCGGGGTTCCAGAGTCTGCGTCCAACGGTTGCCCAAAAGGACGGTCTCGCGCTCAAAGATCATGCCAGCATCCAGACTGAATATCGGCAGGGTGCGATGCAGGTCTGGCGGCAGGTTAGTGGCGCGCTGGTTGAGCCGGTAGCGCGTCACGTGCAGGCCGACTTTGGGGATGAGGTAATAACCGGAACGAATGATCGGCAAGGCGAGCTTCGGATAAAACACCGTGCGCTCGCCTTCTTCCAACGTGGGATGTGTAAATCGGGTGTACTGCCCTTCCGCCTCGACTTCCAGCCCCCCGAAAGCGACGGGACGGGTCTTGAGGCTCAGTTGCGGCTGAAGGAAGTAAGGACGCTCCAGGCGGTAGCTGCTGTCGTCGTTATCCGGGTTTAGGGTCTGGTAGCGCAGTGTGCGCAGGTTTACGGAAAGCCAGTCGCGGCTGTAGCTCAATTGGAACAGGCGCGTAATCTGTCGCTGCGAAGTCTGCACCACGCGCGAGGAAAGGTCAGTGAAATAATCGTCGTCGGAAGCGCCGCCCCAGTCGATTTTGGTGGAAAAGCCGCCGCCCAGGTTCTGTGTGTGCCGGAAATCATAGGCGTAACGACGGTCGGCATACATCTTGTCATTGGGTACGATTTCAAAATGCGCTTCGCTGTCGGCGTGATGATCCTTGTAGCGGAGTTCCGCGCCAAGCTGCACCCCGCGTTTACTCATGGCGCGCGAGGTAAAGGTGGCGTCGTAATTGGGCGCGATGTTCCAGTAATAGGGAATGGACAAATCCAGCCCGGTGCGCGTGGAAGAAGAAAAGGTCGGCGCGAGCAGGCCGGATTTGCGCTGGTTGTTGAGCGAGAAGGAAAGATAGGGTGCGTACAGGATGGGCACATCCTTGAAATACACGGTGGCGTTCTTCGCCGCGCCGTCGTTTTCGTCGTAATCGAGCTTGATGTCGCTGCTTTTGGCAAACCAGTCCTGCTTTTCCGCCGCATCCGGCTTGCAGGTGGAATAGGTGCCATCTTCGACGCGAAACTGGTTTTCGCCTTCGAAATGGATGCGTTTCGCCTGTCCATAGCCGGTGCTCAGGCGCGGCGGCAAGGCGGGCAGGGGTTCCGTCTGTCCCGGCAGGTAATCGCGCCTATCGTTGGCAGTCCCCATGAAACGGCTGATTTTGTAGCTGGCCTCGTCGAAATAGCCGACACGCTCGTTTATCTTCAGTTGCAGGTACGGTCCCCTGACTTCCGCGTCCGGCTGGATGACGCGCACATTGCCGGTGGCACGGATTTCGTCTTCCAGCGAATAGTAGTCCATCTTGTCGGCGAACATCTTGATGTCATTTGTTTGCAGACGGGCATCGCCCGTGGCGCGCGTGATTTCATCCGTCTGGCCGACGATTTTCTCGGCGGAGATCGTGGTCTGGCCTGGCTTTTCGCCCTCCGCCTGGGGTTCGTCCCTGCCGCTGGCGGGCGTACCGCTGTTTCCGGGCGGCGGCAGGGAAAGTTCGGCAGGCGCTTTCGCGGGCGGCGCGGCATCAGAGAGGAGAGGCTCCGCCGCCCGCGCCATCTGCGCCTTGGCGAAAAGACAGAACAGGGCAAGCACCGCGGGACGGCAACGCATGGTTTTCATGATCGGACAGGACGAAGCGGCATCAAATGGCGGGCGCTGGCCAGCCCAATGCTAAAATCGCGCATTCTAACCCAAATGCCCTGTCTTACATGTCCCGAAGCCAACAAATCCAGCAATGGATAACCCGGCATGTCGCCTCTCGTTATCCCGGCGCTGAAATCGGCCTCGCGCCCGCCTCCGCCGACGCCAGCTTTCGCCGCTATTTTCGCCTCACGCTGCCGGACGGCGACACGCGGATCCTCATGGACGCGCCGCAGGACAAGGAAGATTGCCGCCCTTTCCTCCAGGTCGCCCGACTCTTTGCCGAAGCGGGCATCCGCGTGCCGGAAATCGAAATCGCCGACCTGGAAAACGGATTTCTGCTGCTCTCCGATCTGGGACGCGAAGGACTGCTCGCCACGCTCCAGTCCGACCCCGGACGCGCCGATACCCTGATGCGCCTGGCGATCGACGTGCTGACGCGCTGGCAGCTCGCCTCCCGTCCCGATGTGTTGCCGCCCTATGACGCGGCATTGTTATTGCGGGAACTGCGACTCTTCCCGGACTGGTTCATCGCCCGCCATCTGGGAAAAACGCTTTCCGGAGCGCAGGAAGAAGCCCTGCAAACCCTTTTTCAGCAGCTCGTCGATTCCGCCCTAGCGCAACCGCGGGTCTTCGCACACCGCGACTTCATGCCCAGGAACCTGATGGTGATGAAAAGCGCGTCCGCCACCACGCTGGGTGTGCTGGACTTCCAGGACGCCGTTTACGGCCCGATCGCCTACGACGTGGTATCGCTTTTCCGGGATGCCTTCATCTCCTGGGAAGAAGAACAGGAACTCGACTGGGTGGCGCGTTACTGGGAAAAGGCGCGCGCGGCGGCGCTGCCCGTGCCCGCCGATTTTGGCGGCTTCTGGCGGGATTATGAATGGATGGGGCTGCAACGCCACCTGAAAGTATTTGGAATTTTCTGCCGTCTCTACTACCGCGACGGCAAGGCGCATTACCTTGCCGACCTGCCGCGCTTTGCCGCCTATGCAAAAAGGACGGCAAGCCGCTACAATGCGCTCTCCCCCCTATTGACCCTGTTTGACGCGCTGGAAACGCCCGCGCCCAAAGCGGAGTGACTTTCTAATGCCGGACGCCGCCAGATCGGGACGGTCATGCCTTTGGGCGGGATTCCAGACTGGAGCGCGTTTATGATGACTGCGATACTATGAGAACGATGATCCTGGCTGCTGGCCGTGGCGAGCGGATGCGTCCCTTGAGCGACACAACGCCCAAGCCGCTCCTCCCGGCAGGCGGCAAGCCCTTGATTGCTTGGCACCTCGAGCGCCTTGCCGCCGCCGGGTTCCGGCATGTCATCATCAATGTTTCGCATCTGGGCGACCAGATTCAGGAGACGCTGGGCGATGGCGACGCTTGGAACCTGAAAATCGTCTATTCTCCCGAACCGCCCGGCGCACTGGAAACGGCGGGCGGCATTGCCCGCGCCTTGCCGCTTCTGGGCGCGCAGCCCTTTCTGGTGCTGAATGGCGACATCTTCTGCGACTGGGATCCGGCGCAGGCGCTCACCTTGGCGCTGCGCGCGCACTGGGCGCATCTCTTGCTGGTCGATAATCCCGTGCACCATCCGCAGGGTGATTTCAGCCTGGACAAGAACGGCAAGGTCGGCAACGCCGACGGAGATCGCCTGACCTTCGCGGGCATCGGCCTTTATACGCCGCAGATTTTCGCCCATCTCGACCCCGACCGCCCCGCCCGACTCGCGCCCCTCCTCCGCCAGGCTGCCGCCGGAGGGCATCTCAGCGGCGAACGTTATGGCGGCCAGTGGATGGATGTCGGTACGCCGGAACGCCTCTATGAACTGGATCGGCAACTCACGGAACCCATGTCCGGCTAAGGCTGAACCCGTCACCGCGAACGCGGCGCTGGCGCGTCAGGCTGCCAGTATGACCGTAGCGCGGCCTTCGCGTTATCATAAGCGCCCCAATACGAGTTCGTGGATTCGATGAGCATGAGCGATTCCTGCTCGACAAATTCCAGGAAATGCGTGACCGCCTGGCGCTGCGCCGCATCGAGCAGCCGATAACGCGGGAGGAGATAGGCGCGAATGACCGGATCGTCTGGAAGCGTGAGCTGAAAGATAACCGCGTCGAGCATGTCGGTCTCAAAATCGGGCGCGGAAAAATGAAAGAGGGATCGGCATAAATAAGCGGGCAGGTAGAAGCGCCAGCTCGTGGGCGAGAAAAAGGAGAGCGCCGCGTCACAGGCGTCAACCGATTCGCCTGGAACCTCGGTCCAGTCCATTTCAGTGTCTTGCCTGCCCGCCCGCCGCCACTCCGCCGCTGAAGCCGGAGCGGATGACATGCCGCGATCGCATAACTGCGCCTGATGGATGGACTCACCGGGGGCACGCCTCGTGCCGCGCCGCGTGCCGGCAAATGCCTGATGAATTTCGAGGCGCAGGGTGGCGCGATCCATTTGGGACGTTCGGCATTGGCGTTCAGCGGCTGGCAAAAGCGCGGCTTTTGACCGTCCGCTGGAACGACGGTTCGGGCAATGGCCTGCGATGGCACGACAGCGATTCAGGATGTGTCATGGTTTTACTACGGGGGTAAGTTCCGACCATTGTTCGATGCGGAAGGCGCGAATGTCGCGGACGGATTTGAGAAACCACGCGCGGGCGCGCAGCGCCTGAACCGCCAGGAACAGGTTTGCCATGTCTTCGTTGTCGGTCACGTAGAGGCTGCCTTGTAAACGCGCCGGAAACCATGTTCCGCCAGCGCCGCGCCAATCTCGGCGTATGCCTGTGTCACGCCTTTTGGATGATGTCGCTCGGTATCGGCAACCACCAGGTCGAATGCCAGGGCATACATCAGCAAGCCTCCGGGTCATCGATCAGGCGCGTTAGACGGTATTCGGCCTTTTTACCCGTTTCCACCATCGTCACTTCGATCATCCAGTCGCCGCCATCCAATTGGCGTAACGGTTGCCCCACTTCGTACTTCGGCCCAAATTTTGCATGGAGAAGCCTCCCAAAGTTCAGTATATTGTAATTTTAGCAGAAGGTTGGCCGGTGTGCGCTGGAACGACGGGCCAGGCAGCGGCCTTGCGACGAAGCGCAGGAGATTGAGTCCGCGAGGCGCGAACTGGAGCGAAACAACACGAGATCATTTGTTCTCGATAGGAGCCGGTTTGGCATCTGGATTGCTTCGTCGCTACGCTCCTGAGATGACGAGGTTGGGTGCGTTCCAAGTCGCGCCATGCGGAAAATAACGCCTCCTCAAAAGCGAGGGTGAAGCGTCATCCCAAATCGCGCCGCGCTGGAGAATACACGAAGGGCGGGGATTCCTGATCCCCGATCTGCCCCCTGCCCCCCGATCGCTTGAGTTCAGCGGCTGGCAAAAGCGTAGCTTTTGACAGTCTGCTGGAACGACGGGTTAGGCTTGCTTTTCCACGTGCTCCTAGCAGTCTGTCGGTCTTGAAGTTACCCGGCAGATTGATTTCACGATGCAGGACAAATTGAACCGTTTGAGTCAAGATTTGGGCATTCCTGGCACGGAATCCGTAATGCTTCTGTCCTGTTTCCCTACCGCGGACGCAATACGGCCATGCGCTTCAGGTTCCACGCCAGGCAGACCAGGGTCCAT
>JAIRMN010000077.1 GCA_031258715.1 Zoogloeaceae bacterium | reverse complement strand
GCCAGTTGGGTCAGGATGCGGTTCGGCTGGCCGAAGGCTTCGTAAATGTTCCAGAGCGGACAGGAGCCGCCGATGCGGGAAAAGTGGAAATCGGTGGCGGACTGGCGCTTGGAGATGTTGCCGGCACGGTCGACGCGCACGAAAAAGAAGGGCACGCCCTGGTGGGCGGGACGTTGCAGGGTGGAGAGGCGATGGCAGATCGTCTCGAATCCGACGCCGAATTCGTGGGCGAGCCGTTCGATGTCGTAGCGCAGCCGTTCGGCCCGGTCGAGGAAGCGCCGGTAGGGCAGGATCAGGGCGCCGGCGAAATAGTTGGCCAGTCCGATGCGCAGCAGTTGTCGCGCTTCTTCGGTGGAGAGCGCGGCGCGCGCGGCGATGGCTTCCTGTGCCGCGCCGGCTTCCAGGAAAGCCAGTTGTGTCGCCATCTGGAAGGCCATTTGTCCGGGGCGCAGGCGAGAGGAGATCGTGAGGATGCGGTGCGCGGGGTCGAACCGGCGCAGCGATTCGCCGTGCGCGCGCCCGTCGTCCCCGTCTTCCCGCAGGATGCGAACGCCGTGCCGCGCAAGGCGAAGTTCCAGTCCGCGGGGATTGCCCTGGGAGGGCAGTTCCCAGTCGTCGTGGGCACGCTCGGCCAGGGTGTCGATTTCGTCGATGTAGTTGCGGCGGTCGTAGAAGAAGTCGCGCACTTCTTCGTAAGGCATGGGTTTCAGGGGCGCGCTGCCGTTGCGCTCGTTTCCGAGCCGTGAAGCCAGTGCTTCCTCGCGTTCCAGGATTTCGCGTTGTCGCTGGCCCAGCCGGATCAGCATCCGGGCGACGCCTGGCATGTTCGCGGCAAGTTCTTCCATTTCGGCCCGGGAGACCGCTTCTTCGGCCAGCGTCTCGCTGAAAAGCTCCCGCAGCCCGGCAAGCAGGCGTACTTCGTCGTCTTCGGAAAACCGCTGGACGTCGACGCCGAAGGCCGCGTTCAGTTTCAGGAGCACGGCCACCGTCAGGGGGCGCTGGTTTTGTTCCAGCTGGTTGAGGTAGCTCGGCGACAGATCCAGCGCGTGAGCCAGCGCGACCTGGGTGAGGCCGCGCTCTTCGCGGAAGCGTTTCAGGCGCACGCCCATGAAGCTCTTTCTCATGGATTTTTCCGTCATCGAATCTTCGCAAGATTTGCAAAATACAGGGGAGAGGTTCGCATTTCTACGCCATTTCAGTGCTTTTAGGGCATTTCAGGGTGTGTATATTGCAAATCCCTTCAGAAAAACGCAAGGGGAGCCTCGCTCCCGACATTCGACATGACAATGACCGCAGCACTGCAAAAAGAGCCGTTCGAGCGCCGCATGCTTTGCGATGCACTGGCTGATTCGATCCGCGAGCGCCTGTTCGGTGGCGAGTTCGCGCCCCGCGTCCCGCTGGACGAAGCCGCGTTGGCTGCGCATTACGGCACGGGACGGCTGCCGCTCAAGGCGGCGCTCGAACAGCTCGTCCGCGACTGCCTGCTGACAGCGCGGGCGCAAGGCGGGTATTGCGTCGCCGAGTATTGCCGCGCCGACATCGAAGACATCCTGACGTTGCTCGAACACATCCGATGTTCCGTGTCGCGCCGACAGGTTTCCCCGCCCGGCGGCTTGCCCGGCGCGGCGGGATTCGTCGTGGCAGCCAGCCCTTACTGGGGCGATTCCGGTCTCGTCGTCGAGCTGCCTTTCGCGGTGGCGGCGCGCAGCCTGTACGAACAGTTGCGCCTGGGCGTCGGGCCGGCGCTGGCGGCCATCGAAGCCCAGTGCGCGCAAACGCGCGGGCCCGTGCCGGCGCGGGCCGGTGAAAGCGGGCAGATCGAGGATTTCCGCGCGGAAAGCGCCCGGATGTTCCGACAGCAGGTATTGGCCGCGTTCGATGCCGCCCGCGCCCGTCGCGCATGATTTTCCTTTTTCTTCGCGCGTGCCGGAGGCGAAAACCGTGTCGCGCAACATGATCGGGGCGGTTCGCCATTTGCGCGCGGCGCGGGAAATGCCGCAAGATAGCCGGCCCTTCAACAGGCTGTGGTTGCTGTATGTATGAAACAAAAGGAGTCCGTATGAGTAACACCCCACCGGCCGGAAACGCCGAAAACCTGGAAAACATGGAGGCCGCCCTTTCGCGGGGCTGGGTCGCGGAAAAGCGGGAGTTCATCATCCTGCTTGCCGACATCCTCGCGCTGATCGTATTGCTGAAATTCCTGCCTTACGAACCCAAGACCAACGCCGGGCTGGCCATGCTGTTTTTTGTCGGCGTGCTGTGGCTGACGGAAGCCGTCCACGTCACCATCACCGCGCTGCTGGTACCGATCCTGGCTGTCATCCTGGGGCTGATGGATGTGGGCAAGGCGCTGCGCTCCTTCGCCGACCCAACCATCTTCCTGTTCTTTGGCGGTTTCGCGCTGGCAACCGCGCTGCACATCCAGGGGATCGACCGTTTTATCGCCAACCGTCTGCTGATGTTGGCGCGCGGGCGCTTCGCCGTCGCCGCGGTCATGTTGTTCCTGGCGACGGCGGCGCTTTCGATGTGGATCAGCAATACCGCCACCGCCGCGATGATGTTGCCGCTCTCCCTCGGCATCCTCGGCAACCTGGATGTCGAAAAGGAACGCAACACTTTCGTGTTCCTGCTCCTCGGCGTGGCCTACAGCGCCAGCATCGGCGGTCTGGGCACCCTGGTCGGCAGCCCGCCGAACGCCATCGCCGCCGCGCATCTGGGGCTGGATTTCATGGGCTGGATGAAATACGGCCTGCCGATCATGATCATCATGTTGCCGCTGATGATCGGCGTGCTGTATCTGGTCTTTCGCCCCAACCTCGAACACCGCGTCGAAGTGCGAGCCAGCGAGTTCGTCTGGACGCGCGCGCGCATCGTCACGATCGGCATATTCGCCATGGCGGCGTTTTGCTGGATTTTCAGCGGACAGATCAGCGCCAGCCTGGGCAAGGTCGCGCAATTCGATACCGTGATCGCCATCAGCGCGGCCATCCTGATCGGCATCACGGGCGTGGCCACCTGGCGGCAGATCCAGTCGAACACGGAATGGGGCGTGCTCTTTCTGTTCGGCGGGGGCCTCGCGTTGAGCGCCGTCCTGAAGGACTCCGGAGCCAGCCTCGTCATGGCGGAAGGCGTCGGGCGGGCGCTCGGTGAGGGGCATTGGCTCCTCATCCTCGCCACGGCGGCCGCATTCATCATTCTCCTGACCGAGTTCTCCAGCAACACCGCGGCGGCCGCGCTGATGGTGCCGTTGTTCGGCACCGTCGGCGAAGCCCTCGGGATGCCGCCGCACCTGCTGCCGCTCGTCATCGGCATCGGCGCTTCGATGGCGTTCATGTTGCCGGTCGCAACCCCGCCCAACGCCATCGTGTTCGGTTCCGGCTACATCAAGCAGAAAGAAATGATCAGGGCGGGATTCTGGCTGGTCATCGCTTCCGTGATCGTGCTGACCGCGGTCAGTTGGTTTTTCTGGCGCTGATCCGCGTTCCGCGTCGTCTTGCGCCTTCGCCCTCCCAGGGGGGCGAAGGCGTGTTTCCATCGTTCGCCTGCCTCGCCCTTGACAACGCCTCTCGCGTCTCTATAATCCGCCCCTCTTAGCAGGCGCGTAGCTCAGCTGGTTAGAGCACCACCTTGACATGGTGGGGGTCGTTGGTTCGAGTCCAATCGCGCCTACCAATGCCCTGTCGACTCTCTTGTTCCGGGCAAGGGAGGCGGTTCATGAGCCGGGTTGCTGGCTGAAAGTGCGGTCTGGCCGCGCTTTTTTCGTTTACGAGGTTTTCGCGTTTTCGTCGCGTTTTCGTTTACGGCGCTGGTTCCGGCGGGCGACTGCATATATAGAAGGCCACGATCTTTCATGCCGAACATTACCTTGCCCGATGGCGCTGTCCGCGATTTCGACCATCCGGTCACGGTGGGCGAGGCGGCCGCCGCGATCGGCGCGGGGCTGGCCAAGGCGGCGCTGGCTGGGAAGGTGGACGGGCGGCTGGTCGATCTGTCGTACCGCATCGACGCGGATGCGGCGGTAGCGATCATCACCGATAAAAACAGCGAGGGCCTCGACATCCTCCGCCACTCCTGTGCGCACCTCCTGGCTCATGCGGTGAAAGAGCTTTTCCCGGATGCGCAGGTGACGATCGGGCCGGTGATCGACAGCGGCTTCTATTACGACTTTTCCTACGATCGCCCCTTCACCCCGGACGATCTCGCGCTCATCGAGGCGCGCATGGGCGAGATCGCCCGCCGTGACCTGCCCGTGACGCGCGAAGTGTGGCCGCGCGACAAGGCGGTCGGGTTTTTCAGGAGCATCGGCGAGCATTACAAGGCCGAGATCATCGACGCGATCCCGGTGGGCGAGGATGTGTCGCTGTACCGGCAGGGCGATTTTGTCGATCTGTGCCGGGGGCCGCACGTGCCTTCCACGGGAAAGCTGAAGGTCTTCAAGCTGATGAAGGTGGCGGGCGCGTACTGGCGCGGCGACTCGAAAAACGAGATGCTGCAACGGATCTACGGCACCGCCTGGGCGAAGAAGGAAGATCTGGACGCCTATCTGGGCATGCTGGAAGAAGCCGAAAAACGCGACCATCGCCGGCTCGGGCAGCAACTCGACCTGTTTCATTTCGAGGAATTCGCGCCGGGTTCGGTATTCTGGCATCCCAAGGGCTGGTTCCTGTTCCGGCAACTGATCGCCTACATGCGCGCCTGCCAGGAAGAAGCCGGGTATGTGGAAGTCAATACGCCTGACGTGATGGATCGCGTCCTGTGGGAAACTTCCGGGCACTGGTTCAATTACCGGGAAAACATGTTCACCACGCAGACCGAGGATGAGCGCGTTTTCGCCCTGAAACCGATGAATTGTCCCGGCGCCCTCGCCATGTACGCGCATGGCCTCAGGAGCTACCGCGACCTGCCGCTGCGCATGGCGGAATTCGGCAAGGTGCACCGCTACGAGCCTTCCGGCGCGCTGCACGGCCTTTTGCGGGTGCGCCATTTCACCCAGGACGACGCGCACGTCTTTTGCGCCGAGGAGCAGATGGAGGCTGAATGCCGCGATGTCGTCCAGCTCATCTTTCGCATCTACAAGGACTTCGGCTTCGAGGACGTGCGGGTCAAGCTCTCCACCCGGCCCGACAACCGCATCGGTTCCGACGCCGTTTGGGACAGGCTCGAAGGGGCGCTCGCGCAGGCGCTCGCGCACATGGGCGTCCCTTACGCGCTTTTTCCCGGCGAAGGCGCGTTCTACGGCCCCAAGCTGGAATTCGTGCTGCGCGACGCGATCGGGCGCGACTGGCAATGCGGCACCTTGCAGGTGGACATGAACCTGCCGGAGCGTTTCGACATCCATTATGTGGATTCCGGCAACCAGCACCGGCGGCCCGTGATGCTGCACCGGGCGCTGTTCGGCTCGCTGGAGCGTTTCGTCGGCATCCTGATCGAGCATTACGCGGGTGCCTTCCCCCTGTGGCTCGCGCCGGTGCAGGCAGTGGTGATGAATATTTCGGAAGGGCAGGCGGGTTACGCCGCCGATGTCGCGCGGCGGTTGCAAAATGCGGGCTTTCGCATTGAAACCGATTTGCGCAACGAAAAAATCAACTATAAAATCCGCGAGCATAGCGTGCATAAGCTGCCTTACCAGATCGTCGTCGGCGACAGGGAAAAGGCCGGGGGGAAGGTGGCGGTGCGCGTCCGGGGCGGCCAGGATCTTGGCCAACTGTCCCTAGATTCGCTGATTGGGCGCTGGCTTCGTGAGATAGAAGCGAAGGCCGGCCCGGTCTGATATTGGCTTTTGTGGAGATTGAACCATCGCTCAGGAAAAAAAACAGCGCGTGAACGGAGAGATCAGCGCGCCGGAAGTTCGCCTCGTGGGCGAAGACGGAGAGCCGCTCGGCGTCGTGTCCCTGCGCGCGGCGCTCGACACGGCGGAGGGCGCCGGGCTGGATCTGGTGGAGATCGCGCCGACGGCGCAGCCGCCCGTGTGCAAGGTGATGGATTTCGGCAAGTTCCGCTACCAGGAACAAAAGAAAGCCCACGATGCGCGCCTGAAACAAAAGCAGGTACAGGTCAAGGAAGTGAAGTTGCGTCCCGGCACGGACGAGAACGACTACCAGATCAAGCTGCGCAACCTGCGCCGCTTTCTCGAAGAAGGCGACAAGTGCAAGGTGACGCTGCGGTTCCGGGGCCGCGAGATGGCGCACCAGGAGTTCGGCCTGCGCCAGCTCGAACGGGTGAAGGCCGACCTGGAAGACATCGGCCAGGTCGAGCAGATGCCCAAGATGGAAGGGCGCCAGATGATCATGATCGTCGCGCCGCTCCGCAAGGGCCGCTGAGGCGACAAAAGGAGTGCGCCCCGCGAGGGGCGGCAACCGCTTCCCGTCGCGGGGGGCGGAAAACAAGTGGCGCCGGGTATCAAACGCCCTCGTCGGGCTACCTGGCGGCAATCTATAAATGACGGAGTATTCGACATGCCGAAAATGAAGACAAAGAGCGGCGCCAAGAAGCGCTTCAAGGTGCGCGCTGGCGGCGGGATCAAGCGGTCCCACGCCTTCAAGCGCCACATCCTCACCAAGAAAACCACCAAGAGCAAGCGTCAGCTTCGCGGCACGATCGAGGTTCATCCCGCCGATGAAAAGCTGATCCGCGCCATGCTGCCTTTCGCCTGAGGAGACCGCCATGCCCAGAGTCAAACGTGGTGTGACGGCGCGCGCGCGCCACAAGAAAGTCCTCGATCAGGCCAAGGGTTATCGCGGCCGCCGCAAGAACGTCTACCGCATCGCCAAGCAAGCGGTGATGAAAGCCGGCCAGTACGCCTACCGCGACCGCCGGCAACGCAAGCGCCAGTTCCGCGCCCTGTGGATCGCCCGCATCAACGCCGCGGCCCGGGAACTGGGGCTGACCTACAGCACTTTCATGAACGGCCTCAAGAAAGCCGCCGTCGAGGTGGATCGCAAGGTGCTGGCCGATCTGGCTGTGTTCGACAAACCCGCGTTCGCCGCGCTCGCCGAACAGGCCCGCGCCCGGATCGCTGCCTGAGCCGCACGGGTCTCTGCCTGGTTTCATACGGGCTGTGCGATATGAAAAAAGGAGGCCCGCCCTCCTTTTTTTCTTGATTCCCGGAAAAGGGTATGGACAATCTCGACCAACTGGTAGATGACGCGCGGGCGGCCTTCGCCACGGCGGGCGATGCCGCCGCGCTGGAACAGGCGAAAGCGCGCTTCCTCGGCAAGAGCGGCCTCGTCACCGAACGACTGAAGGCGCTCGGCAGGCTCGCCCCCGACGAGAAGCGCGAACGCGGCGCGGCGGTCAATCGCGCCAGGGCGGCCATCGAGGCGGCGCTCGAAGCGCGGCGCGAGGCATTGCGCGCCGCGGCGCTCGCCGACCAGCTCGCCGCCGAACGGCTCGACGTGACCCTGCCGGGGCGCGGTGGCGTCCCCGGCGGCCTGCATCCGGTCAGCCGCACGCTGGAGCGCATCGAACGCCTGTTCCACGCCATCGGTTTCACCGTCGCCGACGGCCCCGAAATCGAGACCGACTGGCACAACTTCACCGCGCTCAACCTGCCGCCGAATCATCCGGCGCGCTCGATGCAGGACACCTTTTTCCTCGAAGGCCGGAACGACGTCCTGCTGCGCACCCACACGAGTCCGGTGCAGATCCGTTCCATGCTCGCGCACGCCGAACGCCACCGCGGCGCCGACGTCATGCCCGATCTGCGGATCATCGTGCCGGGGCGGGTTTACCGGGTCGACTCCGACGCCACCCACTCGCCGATGTTCCATCAAGTCGAAGGGCTGTGGGTCGGCGAGCGCGTGAGCTTCGCCGACCTCAAGGGCGTGGTGGCCGATTTCCTGCGCAAGTTCTTCGAGACCGAGGCGCTGCAAGTTCGCTTCCGCCCCTCTTTTTTCCCCTTTACCGAGCCTTCGGCGGAAATCGACGTCGCCTTCATGGGCGGCGCGCCCGAAGGGCGCTGGCTGGAAGTGGCCGGCTGCGGCATGGTGCACCCCAACGTGCTGAAGAGCGGCGGCATCGACCCCGAGCGCTACACCGGCTTCGCCTTCGGCTTCGGCCTCGATCGCCTCGCCATGCTGCGCTACGGGGTCAACGACCTGCGCCTGTTCTTCGAGGGCGACCTGCGTTTCCTGGCTCAATTCAGATAACAGGCGGACGACCATGCAATTTTCCGAAAACTGGTTACGGACTTTCGTCAACCCGCCGCTCGACACCGGGGCGCTCGCCCATCTGTTGACCATGGCAGGGCTGGAAGTCGAAGAAACCCATCCGGTCGCGCCGCCTTTCACCGGCGTGGTCGTCGCGTGCATCGTCGAAGCCGAAAAGCACCCGAACGCCGACAAGCTCAAACTGTGCAAAGTCGACGCTGGAACGGGCGAACTGCTGCAAATCGTCTGCGGCGCGCCCAATGCCGCCGTCGGCATGAAAGTGCCGTGCGCGAAAGTCGGGGCGATGCTGCCGGGCGGTTTCGCCATCAAGGCCGCGAAGCTGCGCGGCGTCGACTCTTTCGGCATGCTGTGCTCGGCGCGCGAACTGGGCTTGTCCGACGACCACGCCGGCTTGCTGGCTTTGCCCGAAGAGGCCCCCATCGGCGCCGATCTTCGCGCCTGCCTCGATCTCGACGACACCTGCTTCGAGATCAAGCTCACGCCCAACCGCGCCGACTGCCTGAGCCTGACCGGCGTGGCGCGCGAAGTGGCGGCGCTCACCGGCGCGCCTTTCACCCCCGCGCCGCTCACCCTGGTGCCGCCCGAAGCCGAAATCCGCCGCGCCATCGTGCTCGACGCCCCCCAGGCGTGCCCGCGCTATTGCGGCCGCATCATCGCCGGCGTCAAAGCCGGGGCGCCGACGCCCGACTGGATGAAGGAACGCCTGAAACGCGCCGGCATCCGCCCGATACACGCGCTCGTCGACATCACCAACTACGTGATGCTCGAACTCGGGCAACCGCTTCACGCCTTCGACGACGCGCGTCTTTCCGGCGCGATCCACGTCCGCCTGCCGCATCCGGGCGAAAAACTCTTGCTCCTGAACGGGCAGACGGTCGAACCCGCGCCCGACACCCTGCTGATTGCCGACGAGGCGCGCGCCCTGGCTTTGGCTGGGATCATGGGCGGCGAAGAAAGCGCCGTCACACCGGAGACGACCGACGTTTTCCTGGAATCCGCCTTCTTCGCCCCCGAGGCCGTGGCCGGTCGCGCGCGCGCCCATGGATTTGCTTCCGAAGCCTCGCACCGCTTCGAGCGCGGCGTCGATTTCCAACTGCAACGCCCGGCCATCGAACGCGCCACGCAACTCATCCTCGACATCTGCGGCGGTCGCGCCGGGCCGGTGGAAGAAACGCGCTCGGACGAGGATCTGCCGCGCCGCCCCGAAGTCTGCCTGCGCCCGGCGCGGGTGCGGCGGGTGCTCGGCATCGGGCTCGACGACGACGCCATCCGGGGCCTGCTCGAACGCATCCACCTCCAGGTCCGCGACCTGGCGGTCGAACTGCGGGTCACGCCGCCCGCGTTCCGTTTCGACATCGAAATCGAAGAAGACCTCATCGAAGAAATCGCCCGCCTGTACGGCTATGACGACATCCCCGCGCCCGTGCCACAAGGCGGGTTGCTCATGCTGCCTGCCACCGAATCCGCGCGCACGGACTGGGACGCGCGCCACCGCCTGGCTGGGCGTGGCTTCCAGGAAGTCGTGAATTACGCCTTCGTCGAAGAAGCCTGGGAGCGCGACTTCTGTGCCAACGATGACCCGATCCGGCTCGCCAACCCCATCGTCAGCCAGATGGGCGTGATGCGCTCCAGCCTGATTCCGGGCCTGGTCGCCAACCTCGCCGCCAACCGCAAGCGCCAGCAGAACCGCGTGCGGGTCTTCGAGCTGGGCCGCTGCTTCCTGCGGCGGGAAGGCCCCGAAGACAAAGAAAGCGAAAGCGTCCCCGACATCAGCCAGCCGCGCCGGCTGGCCGCGCTGGTTGCGGGGCCGGCCCTGCCCGAGCAGTGGGGCGAAGCGACGCGGCCCGTCGACTTCTACGATCTCAAGGGCGATCTCGAAGCCCTGTTCGCGCCGCGCGCGCTCACCTTCGCGCCGCTCGCCGCCGCCGCCCTCCACCCGGGCCGCGCGGCGGCGGTCTTCCTGGAGGGCCGGCGCATCGGCCTCATCGGGGAAATCCATCCGCTGTGGGTGCAACGCCACGAACTGGGCGCGGCCCCCATCGTGTTTGAAGTCGACCTCGACGCGGCGCTTGCCGCCCGGCGGCCGCAAAGCGGCGAAATCTCGCGCATGCCGGCCGTGTCGCGCGATCTTGCGCTCGTGGTGCCGGCCACGGTGAGCGCGGAACAGGCGCTGGGAGCCCTGCGCGAAGCCGCCCCGGACATCGTGCGGGAAATCAGCCTCTTCGATGTCTACCAAGGCAAGGGGATCGCGCCGGATCACAAGAGTCTTGCATTCAGGATTTTCATGCAAGATACTCAGCGCACCCTTGAAGACGCCGAAGCCGATGAAGTGGTCTCCGGCATGCTTCGTCATATCGAGCGCGCCGTCGGCGGGCGGCTGCGCGCCTGAAGGAGAATTCCATGACCCTGACCAAAGCCAAGCTTGCCGATTTACTGTTCGAACAAGTGGGTCTGAACAAGCGTGAAGCCAGGGAGATGGTGGAAGGCTTTTTCGAAGAGATTCGTATCGCGCTGGAGCGGGGCGACAGCGTCAAGCTCTCCGGCTTCGGCAATTTCCTGCTGCGCGACAAGCCGCAGCGTCCGGGGCGCAACCCCAAGACCGGCGAAAACATCCCGATCACCGCCCGGCGCGTGGTGACTTTCCATTCCAGCCAGAAGCTGAAGAAGGCTGTCGTGGAGGCGCCTGCCAATGACGACAGCGTGGAGGCGCCTGACAATGACGACTGAAACGTCCGCCGCCATCCCCCCCGCGGCCTTGCCGCCGATCCCCGCCAAACGTTATTTCAGCATCGGCGAAGTCAGCGAACTGTGCGGCGTCAAGGCGCATGTGTTGCGTTACTGGGAGCAGGAATTCTCCCAGTTGAAGCCGCTCAAGCGCAGCGGCAACCGGCGCTATTACCAACACCATGAAGTACTGCTGGTGAGGAAAATCCGTCACCTGCTCTACGACGAAGGCTTCACGATCTCGGGCGCGCGCCACCGCCTCGACGAAGCCGCGATCCAGGACCAGGAAAACGCCATCGCCGCCGAAGAATCCCGCGCGCTTCTCCTCGAACTGCGCGCGGAACTCGAAGCCGCGCTGGGCGTACTGCGCGGGTGAGGCGGTCGCTCGGACGCGGTTTTTTTCGTGAGATTTTTTTCCGTTTCTTCTGGCAAACCCTGGGCGATTTGCTACAATCACGCCCCTGTGTCGGGGCGTAGCGCAGCCTGGTAGCGCACTTGCATGGGGTGCAAGGGGTCGCGAGTTCGAATCCCGCCGCCCCGACCAATCAAATCAATGGCTTACAATCGAAAGACTGTAAGCCATTTTCTTTTGTTTGGATTCCAAGGGTAAACCAAGGGGTAAACTATCTGCGCATAATGAGGATGTTTGGGTGACGTAACGGGATCGCCTACGCAGGCCACAGGGGGCTGTCAATAACTGCATCAATTGATGCCAAAAGATCGCATCGAAAGCCCGCCCTTTGGATAACCAAGGCAGGAAGATATTGTCTGCCATGTTAAACGGATGTAAGTGGGTGCCTGTGGACTTCCGCAATAAATAGGGGTGGCGCAATATCCTATTTATTCTTGCGCGCGTGATGATGCCCCGGCACACTGCAACAACCTGCCGGTAGGTTCATACCGGAAACCACGGCGCAGGTTCCTGCAAGCGTCGATCCGGTCCTCCGGACGGAACCGTCCAGACGCGCTTCGGCTCGTTTCAGCGCGCCGCCCGACCCAAGGGCTGAGCCTTATTTTTCGCCGACCGGGTTCTCCCGGCCCGTCGCCATCCAAGCGCCATCGCGTTATTTCATCCCCGGCTTGTGCCGACTCGTTTATCTCACTTCACAGGAGAATTTCATTCCAGCCAATCGCATTGTCATCTTGCGCTCCCTCCGCCCGGTCTTCCCACAGGAAGCAAGGCGGATGTCTCATTCGAGGCAACAGGCGAACTGAGCGCCTGGCCCTTGCCCTTTTGGGGATTTCGCTCCGGCGATCTGGCAAAAACACTGACCGATTGCTTCTCAGAACCTTGTAACAGACAAACAATGGAGAAACCTGAATGGACGACTTGACCTATACCCTGCGCCAGCTTTGCCAGCGCAACCGGGACGGCAGCCATGCCACACAGGTTGGCCGCCGAGGATTTTTGGCACTCGCGGCCCGTCAGCTGTATGAGGCAGGATTCCGCCAGATGCGGGCTACCTCGCTCAAGGGAAAACATGTCGACGTTCTGCTGCAACGCTGGCAGGCAGAGGGTCTGTCCACTGGTACATTGAAAAACCGCCTTTCACACCTGCGCTGGTGGGCCGAAAAAATCGCTAAGGCGGGCATTCTTCCGGCGGAGAACACTCAATTGGGTATTCCTGAACGCCACCATGTGCCCCGCGAGAACAAGGCAAAGGAACTGGGCGATGGGCTGGGCAGGATCGCCGATCCATATGTGCGCATGAGCCTTCGGTTACAGGCAGCTTTTGGGTTGCGCCGGGAAGAATCCATCAAGTTCCGGCCCAGCTATGCCGACCGCGACAACCATATCGCCCTCAAGGGCTCATGGACAAAGGGCGGACGCGAGCGGACGGTGCCGATCACGACACTGGAGCAACGCACTGTACTTGATGAAGCACATCTACTGGCAAGAACAGGCTCGTTGATTCCGGCGCACAAGACCTACATCCAACAGCGCCATGTCTATGACGGGCAGTGCAAGGCTGCGGGCATGAGCAATATGCACGGATTGCGGCATCGCTATGCCCAAATGCGGTATGAGACGCTGACCGGGTGGAAAGCGCCAGCAGCAAGTGGAGTGCCGCGTTCTTCACTGTCGGCAGAACAGCGCCAGTTGGATGCACATGCAAGGCAGATTATCAGCCGGGAACTCGGACACGAGCGGCTGGCAGTGACAGCGGTTTACCTGGGGGTTTGAAGCCTTTGATGACCCCAATGTCTTGGCGTCCCAATCCAGTTCGTTCAAGGTACACTTAGGGATTGGCACAGTTCTCGTGCGTGCCGCAGATGATGGAGAGTTATGGACGGGCGGTTCTGAAGAAGAACGCTCGCAAAACCGCGCCCGGTGTCGTAGGCAATGCAGTTCAGGATTCTTATTGATGAGGTTTCGATGGCAGGCCAAACGAAGCGTGAAGGCGTAATGACCGAGGCGGACACCTGCCGCGAATTCGTCACGCCCAAGTTGGTCGAAGCGGGCTGGAATAACACGCCTCATGCCATCGGCGAACAACGCAGCTTCACCAATGGCCGCATCATCGTCACCGGCGGCAAGGTGCGGCGCGGCAAACAAAAGCGGGCCGACTATCTGCTTTACTACCGGCGGGACTATCCGCTGGCCGTCGTCGAAGCCAAGGAAGCGGGATTGCCCGCCGAAACGGGCGTTCAGCAAGCGCGCGAATACGCTGAAATTCTCGGTCTCAAGTTCGCTTACGCAACCAACGGCCCGCGCATCATCGAGATCGACTACACGGCAGGCGCTGAGCGCGAGGTGGATCGCTACGCCACGCCGGACGAACTGTTTGCCCGCCTGACTGCGGCCTCGCGCCTGTCGCAAACCGCCGTCCCGCACCTGTTGGAGCCTTTCAATCTGGTTTCGGGCAAGACGCCGCGCTACTACCAGCGGATCGCCATCCAGCGCGTGATCGAGGCCATCCTGTCGGGGCAAAAGCGCATCCTCGCCACGCTGGCTACCGGCACGGGCAAGACCAACGTAGCCTTCCAGGTTTGCTGGAAACTGTGGAACAGCCGTTGGAACCGCAACGGCGAATACCGCCATCCCAAAATCCTGTTTCTCGCCGACCGTAATATCCTGGTCGACGACCCAATGGCCAGGATGTTCGCGCCCTTCGGCGACGCCCGGCACAAGATCACGAGCGGCGACCCCAGCCAGAGCCGGGACATGTACTTTGGCATTTATCAAGCGCTGACGACCGCCAATGAAGACGTGTTCCGCCGGTACCGCCCGGATTTCTTCGACCTCATCATCATCGACGAATGCCATCGCGGTTCCAGCCGCTTCGATAGCGCCTGGCGCGCGGTGCTCGACTACTTCGCGCCCGCCATGCAGTTCGGCATGACGGCCACGCCGCTGCGCGAGGAATCGCGCGACAGCTACGAATATTTTGGCGACCCCGTTTATACCTACAGCCTGCGCCAAGGCATCGAAGATGGCTTTCTCGCGCCTTATCGCGTGCATCGCGTCATCACTACGGTAGACGCGGCGGGTTGGCGACCCAGCAAGGACGAACTCGACCGCTATGGCCGCGAGGTGCCCGACGACGAATACCAGACCAGGGACTTCGAGCGCGTCGTCGCGTTGCGCGCCCGCACCAGGGCGATAGCGCGGCACCTGACCGATTTGCTCAAAGGCGCCGACCGCTTCGCCAAGACACTGGTGTTCTGCGTCGATCAGGAGCACGCCGCCGAAATGCGGCAGGAACTCATCAACCTCAACAGCGATCTGGTCAGGCAATACCCGAACTACGTTTGCCGCGTCACCGCCGACGAGGGTGACATCGGCCTCGCGCATCTGGCCGATTTTCAGGATATAGACAAAACCACGCCTGTCATTCTCACCACTTCGCAGTTGCTGACCACTGGTGTTAACGCCGAAATGGTCAAGAACGTGGTGCTGGCCCGCGTGGTCGGTTCGCGTTCCGAGTTCAAGCAGATCATCGGACGCGGCACCCGGCTCAAGGTGGATTACGGCAAGGAATACTTCAACATCGTCGACTTCACCGGCACGGCCACGCAACACTTCGCCGACCCGGATTTCGACGGCGACCCGGCGCGTATCGAAGTCGTGACCGTCAATGAAGAAGGCGAACAGATCGGCGCCGACGCCACCGAACCCGAACCGCCGGAAGAAACGAAATATCCGTTGACCGAAGAGAGAATCGGCCCTGGCGTCGGCCATCTGCTCGGCGAACCGACACCCGAACCGCGCAAGTTCTACATCGACGGCGGCGAGGTCGAAATCATCGGCCATCTGGTCTATGACCTCGACACCGACGGCAAGAAGCTCCAGGTCGTCAAATACACCGAATATTCGGGCCGGGCGCTGCGCACGCTCTATCCCACGCGGGAGACGCTGCAATCCAGATGGGCAAACCCGGACACGCGCGCCGAGGTGTTGCGCGAGTTGGCCGAACACGGCATCAGCTTCGAGGAACTCGCTTCCAGCAGCGAACAGCCCGACGCCGATCCTTTCGACCTGCTGTGTCACCTGGCATGGAATGCGCCGCTCCTCACACGCCGCCAGCGCGCCGAGCAGGCCAGACGCCAGACCCAAGACCTGTTCGCGCGATACGGCGAGACGGCGCGCGAAATCCTCGCCTTGCTGCTCGACCGCTACATTGAGCGCGGCATCATCCAGTTCAACGCGCTGTCCGAATTGATGAAGTTGAAGCCCTTCGACCGTTACGGCTCGCCCGCCGAAATCGC
Organism: Zoogloeaceae bacterium; assembly: GCA_031258715.1. Classification (GTDB taxonomy): domain Bacteria; phylum Pseudomonadota; class Gammaproteobacteria; order Burkholderiales; family Rhodocyclaceae; genus Azovibrio. The sequence continues at coordinate 6,961 of JAIRMN010000077.1, read as the reverse complement.
CACCCGTCATTTCGGCGGCGTGCAGGGCATGAAAGAAGCCGTGACCCGGCTTCAGACCGCGATTTACCAATAAGAAGCCGACGCAATGCCTAAAACCAGAACCAACGCGCCGCTCACCACCCGCGACAACCTCTCCGCGCTGATCGGCAGCGCGCGCAAGATTCTGCGCAAGGACAAGGGACTCAACGGCGACGCGGATCGCCTGCCCCTGCTCACCTGGGTGATGTTCCTCAAGTTTCTCGACGATCTGGAAATCATTCGCGAGCAGGAAGCCGAACTCGACGGCAAGCCCTGCCAGCCCATCATCGAGGCGCCCTACCGCTGGCGCGATTGGGCCGCGCGCGAAGACGGCATCACCGGAGACGAACTGCTAGCCTTTATCGGGCAGGAACAGACCTATCGCGCGGACGGCAGCTGGGGGAAAGGGCTGTTTTCTTATTTGCGCAATCTGGCGGGCGAAGGCGGGACGGGCAGCCAGCGAGAAGTCATCGCCAACGTGTTCATGGGCGTGCAGAACCGCATGGTCAACGGCTATCTGCTGCGCGACATCGTCAACAAAATCAACGGTATCCACTTTTCCGCCAGCGAGGAAATCCACACCCTGTCGCATCTTTACGAATCCATGCTGCGCGAAATGCGCGACGCATCGGGCGACTCCGGCGAGTTCTACACGCCGCGTCCCGTGGTGCGCTTCATGGTGCAAGTGACCGATCCTCGCCTGGGCGAAACCGTGCTCGACCCGGCTTGCGGCACCGGCGGCTTTCTGGTCGAGTCATACGACCACATCGCACAACAGGTGAAAACCACGGAGCAGCGCCGCATCCTGCAACGCGAAACGCTCAACGGGCAGGAAGCCAAGCCTCTGCCCTACATGCTGGCGCAGATGAACCTGCTGCTGCACGGCCTGGAATCGCCGCGGATCAACTACGGCAACACGCTCGATCGCCGTATCGTCGAGATCGGCCACGCCGAGCGCGTAGACGTGATCCTCACCAATCCGCCCTTCGGCGGCGAGGAGGAAGCGGGCATCAAGGCCAACTTCCCGCCCAACATGCAGACATCCGAGACCGCGCTGCTCTTTCTGCAATACATCATGAGGAAGCTCAGGGTAGCGGGCGCGCCTGTCAGAGGGAAAAAGACGGCGGAGCGCGGCGGACGCGCGGCGGTGGTCGTTCCCAACGGCACCCTGTTCGGCGACGGCGTGGCGGCGACCATCAAGGCTGAGCTGCTCAAGGAATTCAACCTGCACACCATCGTGCGCCTGCCGCAAGGCGTGTTCGCGCCCTACACCGACATCCCGGCCAACCTGCTGTTCTTCGAGCGCGGCGGGCCGACCGAAAGCATCTGGTACTACGAACTGCCCTTGCCCGAAGGCCGCAAGAAATACAGCAAGACCGCGCCCTTGCAATTCGAGGAATTCGCGCCAGCGCTGGCGTGGTGGAACGCCCGCGAGGAAGGTGGACAGGCGTGGAAGGTCAGCGCCGCCGACATCATCGAAAGCGGCTACAACCTCGACCGCAAGAACCCGAACGCCAAAGCGGGGCTGGAACATGCCGACCCCAGAGAACTGATTGCCTCGATGCGCGGGCATGAAGAAGAGATCTTGCGCCTGCTCGGTGAAATCGAAACCCTGGTCAATGAGGCGTCGCCGTGAGCCAGCGTGCGCCGTCCAAACTCGCCAAGCCAGACGCGACGCCCAAAGCCGGAGAAACGGACTACCAAGGCATCCATGGCGGCATCGTCGCCCTGCTCGAAGCGACACGCAGCGCCGCCGCGCGCAGCGTCAATGCGCTGATGACTGCCAGCTATTGGGAAATCGGGCGGCGGATCGTGGAGTTCGAGCAGAGCGGCAAGGGGCGCGCCGGATACGGCGAAGCGCTGATTGAACGCCTGTCCGCAGATTTGTCAGGCCGCTTCGGGCGGGGCTTCAGCGCGGACAACCTGGAGCAGATGCGCCTGTTTTACCTGGCCTATCCGCCATCTAAAATTTCCGAGACACTGTCTCGGAAATCTCTCACGGAACCGCCCGCCCGGCGCAGGACAAGAAAATCCGAAACAGCGTCTCGGATTTTCAGCCTCGGTGAATTGGCCTCGGCCCTGCCACTGTCCTGGTCGCACTATGTGCATCTCGTGCGCCGCGCCCGCTCTGGGGAAGAACGCCAGTTTTACGAGGCCGAAGCCCTGCGCGGCGGCTGGACGGTGCGCCAACTCCACCGGCAAATCAGCACCCAGTTCTACACCCGCACGCTGCTGTCCAGGAACAAGCGCGTCATGCTCGAAAAAGGAAGCAAGCCCCAATCCGGCGACCTGATGACGCCCGACGAAGCCGTCAAAGATCCCTATGTGCTCGAATTCCTGAACCTCAAGGACGAATATTCGGAATCCGACCTTGAAGACGCGCTCATCCACCGGCTGGAAGACTTTTTGCTGGAGCTGGGCGGCGACTTCACTTTCGTGGGTCGGCAGCGTCGCCTGCGGCTGGACGACGCCTGGTTCCGCGTCGACTTGCTGTTCTTCCACCGCCGCCTGCGCTGCCTGGTCATCATCGACCTGAAGCTCGACGAACTCACGCACGCCGACGTGGGCCAGATGCACATGTATTGCAACTACGCCCGCGAACACTGGACAAACCCCGGCGAAAACCCGCCGGTGGGCCTGATACTCTGCGCCCGCGCCAAGTCCGCGCTGGCCCGCTACGCGCTGGACGGCCTGCCCAACAAAGTCATGGCCGCCGAATACAAAACCGTATTGCCCGATGTGAAGCTGCTGCAAGCGCAATTGGAAAAAACGCGCCGCGAACTGGAAATCCAGTGTATGACGAGCGGCGTGGGCGCAAAGGGACGACGCAAATGAAGACGTGGCCGATCATGGCTTTGGTGAAGATTTGTCTTCCCGCCGAATACTATACGATGCCAATCCACGTCATCCCCGCTTGCACGGAAACTCCCGTCATTCCCGCGAAAGCGGGAATCCAGGAACGTTTTTTCCGGCGTGTAGCGCCGCATTTCTATACGCGCGCGTTGCTGTCTAGCATTCAAGCCAAAAGCATCCGATATGGAAGAAAAGCAGCCCGCTGTCTATATTCTTGCCAGCCAGCGCAATGGCACGCTTTACGTTGGCGTGACATCCAATTTGGTAAAACGAATCTGGGAGCACAGGAACAATGTAACCGACGGATTCAGCCGGAAATATGGCGTGCATCTGCTGGTGTACTACGAACAGCACGCTTCGATGGAAGGAGCCATCATGCGCGAAAAGCAGATCAAGAAGTGGAATCGGGCATGGAAAATCCGGTTGATCGAAGAAAAGAATCCACAGTGGCGAGACTGACTTATGGGACGAAATCACCGGCGCGGATGCGACAAGCTGAAATCTTCCCCGCGTATTTGTTTTCGTAAAGACTCACCTTGCCATCATCCCCGCGCGCGTGAAAATCCATCTCATTCCCGTGTACATGGGAACTCCCGCCATTCCCGCAAGCACGAAAACTTGCGTCATCCCCGCAAGCATGAAAACCCCCGTCATTCCCGCAAAGGCGGGAATCCAGGAACGTATTTTCCGGTGCACAGCGCCGCATTCTCTGGTTTTGCAGCCCTTCGGGCTGGAGTGAACGCACTGGATTCCCGCCTTCGCGGGAATGACGGAGGATTGAATACGCGCTTAGTAAAGGCCAAAAGCCGGAGGGAAATATGAAGGCGTGGCCCAAAGTGGCGTTGGGTGATATTTGCGCTCCCGCAGAACGCTATACGACGCCGACACCCGGAAAAATCTACCGTCAATTAGGTGTGCGCCTCTGGGGTGAGGGTGCGTATGAGCGCGAGAAGATTGACGGAGCCGCTACCAAGTATGCTAATTTTAACTGCATCGCTGTTGACGACCTCGTTGTCAACAAAATTTGGGCACGCAATGGCGCAGTCGCTGTCGTAACGCAAGAGCAGTCTGGCACCTACGTCAGTACCGAGTTTCCGGCGTTCGTTCTCGACTATAAACGCATAGACCCGCGCTGGATGCGGCTTGTCACCAAGTGGCAAGGCTTCTGGTCGGCCTGCGATGAAAAGGCCCGAGGAACCAGCGGCAAAAACCGCATCAAGCCAAAGCAGTTTCTTTCCATAGAAATCCCGCTCCCACCTCTTCCCGAACAGCAAGCCCTCGTCGCCCGCTTCGACGCGCTGGCCGAGAAAACCCGGCAGGTCGAGGCGCATCTGGATGCCGCCGAGCGTAACGCCGAACATCTGCTGGTCCTTCGCTTTCATGAGGCTATCGCTGATGCGCCCCTGCGCCCGATGGCGGAAGTCGCTCCGCTAATGCGGAGGGAGGTCAGCATTGACTCCGAAACAAATTACACGGAGCTGGGTGTCCGCAGTTTCTACAAAGGAACTTTCCACCGCCGTACTGTTCCCGGCACGGAATTCTCGTGGCAAAACCTCTACCACATCAAGGCAGGTGACTTGGTGTTCAGCAACATCATGGCGTGGGAACAGGCCATTGCCCTCGCCAAGTCCGAGGACGATGGTTGTGTTGGCAATCACCGGATGCTGACCTGTGAAGCGAAAGCCGATTGTGTTGTACCTGGCTTTCTCCGGTATTACTTCACCACACCAGAGGGCTTTGAGCAGATTTACGCGGTATCGCCGGGGACTGCGGCAAGAAACCGAACGATGACTGCACCGGCACTCATGGCGATTGAGGTTCCCGTCCCGCCCTTGACCGTTCAACAATCTTTCGACCGTCTGCAAACCGGAGTCGCCGCGCTCAAGGCCCAACACGCCGCCATCCGTACCGCCAACGCTACCTTGCTACCCGCGATGCTGGAACGAGTGTTTTCATAAGTGATTGTGAGGCAGAAATGGTTGACGATAAAAACAATATATCGGTGTCTGGCTAGCCAGAATAAATTTCGCTAACAGTGAAATAATTATTGACATCTGCGAAATAATTTGCTATCGTTTACATTGAGGCTGACAGAGACAACTGTCGATTCAGAGGAGCGCTTCGGTGCTCTGTGGGGCCGTAAGGCTCCGACAACTTGCCTGGCCCACAGCGCAAGGAGTACGCCGCACAGCGGATTTCCTTAGTCTTGTGTCGCCAGTGTGAGCCTGCCCGGGACGACCCCGGGCAGGCTTTGAGGTAATGGGGTAAACCCGCCGTTTGCTCTGCTTGGTTATGGACGACAGCCACGGTTCACGCAATACCGTGTGGATCGGATGGTGTAGCCAAGGAGAACAGTCATGAATGACGTTCGAAAGCCTCCAAAACGGCGGGGGCCGAAGAGCCGATGGTCATGGCTGACGCGTTCTGGCACCATCAAACTAGCGTTTGCGCTGGTTCGACTGGTGACTGTGATAGCGAAGCTCATTGACAAATTCTGAGGCTCTTCGGCACCCCTTTCTTTCAATAACAGGACAAGAAATGTTGAATCGGGCGTTGAGACTACTTCGAACGTATCACCAACTAACACAAGTCGAATTGGCAAAGCGTTTGGGTATCTCGAACTCCTACCTTAGCGAGATTGAAAGCGGCAATAAGTCGCCTGGTCTTGACTTGCTGGATAGGTATTCAGAGGTCTTTAAAATGCCAAAATCATCAATTCTAATTTTTTCAGAATCATTATCCGAAGAAAGTCGGCGTGGCAGAAAGCTCCGGATCGGAGCTGCGGAGAAAATCCTTCGCTTACTAGAGTGGCTTGCAGAACGTGACACAGTCAAAGAGTCCACGTAAGCGTTATCCCCTAGAACGTTCACCGCTCTATCGTCTGCACGGGAAGGCTCAGTTTAAGAAGGCGCTTTGCGTAGACTGGGATGCTGTCCCGCGTCTTTTGGATGTCAAGCACTATCGAGTTTGGACTAACGACAAAGGCCGCGAAATTCAGGCTCCTCAAGGTTGGTTGGCACAAGTACATAAACGTATCGAACAACTATTGGCGCGCATTGAGTTGCCCAGCTATCTGTATTCACAGAAAGGCCACTCTTACGCTGATAACGCAAAATTTCACCTAGGTAATACTCCGTTAATCAAGACCGATATTTCCCGTTTCTATCCGAGTGTCACCCGGCAAATGGTTTTCCGGATGTTTGTAGACGATTTCGAGTGCGCAGTGGACGTAGCGCGCCGATTAGCTGACATTTGCTGCTACAAACAGGCTCATCTTCCAACGGGTAGCCCACTGAGCGGGCGTGTAGCATTTTTTTCCAAACGCCGAATGTTCGACGAAATCGCTCGCACGGCTTGTAGTGCGGGATGCAAGATGAGCGCCTATATAGACGATGTGACGGTATCTGGCGAATCTGCAACCAAAACATTATTGGGTAAAATTCGACAAATAATCCACCAACACGGCTTACGTACCAAAAACAGTAAGTCCAAAACATTTGCCAGAGAAGCGATCAAGATGGTCACTGGAGTGGTAATAGTACGTGACGAGGTTCGCTTGCCAAACGCGCGCCATCGAAAGATTTTCCTTGCTCGCCAAGCGCTTCAAACTGTACTTTCTGCCGACCGAGAGCACGCGCAGCGAGTTTTAGCCGGACGGCTACAGGAAGCCCACCAAGTACTCAGTGTGCGAAGTGAGACGCAGGAGAGCGGAAGCAAATAGCTTTTGGGGTGATTCCGAACCCCCTTCCTGCATGGAGTCTCTTCACACACGATTTCTTGCAGCTGACTCAGGCTGATAGATCGGAAGCCAAAGTGCTGAAAAAAGGGAAAGGGCCAAGGGAATGGTTTCAAGGGGAAAGGCTCTACCCTCAACAGGTGCAAAAGGCCTCCCGTCAATCCATCATCAGGAGTTAGCATGTTCTCGCTGTTTCAGCGTAAAACTGTCGAAACGCCGCTTCCGATCGTGCCCAAGGGTTTCTCGTCCCGAATATGGCTTTCAACTTTGCTGGCGACTCCGCTGAGGCAGTTTGAACGCTGCGTTTCAGTATCAAGTTTCCAAAATACCCTCGATCATTTTCCCAAGCTTGTT
>JAIRMN010000028.1 GCA_031258715.1 Zoogloeaceae bacterium | reverse complement strand
TGACCGGCTTGCGACCGGGAGAAGTCAGCGGCTGACTGGCGCGGCCTCCAGCCAGTGGCTCAGTCTTGGAAGACATGTCCAACTGCCGGGCAACCCTGGCCTGACCAACCGGACTCCGCCAGGGCGATGGCCTGAGTCTTGAATCGTCTGTGTAGCGACGACGGGAAATGGTGCGCATGGGAACCTCCAAGAGAGTGATCAAAGCATCACTTCTTGGCCTCCGTTTTTTTGGGGGGGCAGGTTCACCCGAATCCGGCGATCCGAAAAGCTGACCCTATTGCCTTCCGGTTTTCAGTTTTCCGATTGCCCGCAGAATGAATTCCGGCGCGAGGCTGAAGATATGGATTGCCACCAGCAGGTTGGCGATGGAAGTCAGCGCGAACAGGGTAGGGGTGTTGCAACCGTATTTCAGGAGGAGCGCGGCGACGAGGGCGCCGGCGACCATGAACAGCGAATTCAGGATGTTGTTGGCGGCGATTACGCGGGCGCGGCAGGCGGCGTCGCTGCGTTGTTGCACCAACGCATAGAGTGGCACGCAATAGAGGCCGCTGCAGACGCCCAGGAAGAAGATGTCGGCCAGGAGCCGCCATGTGCCGGGGCGGGCGAGGAGTTCGGCCAGAGGGAGCAGGGGGGCGGCAGGCGTTCCGGCAGGGGATGTCCAGGCGAGATCGAGACCGAAGAGTGTGAGTCCCAACGCGCCGAAGGGCACGAGGCCGGGCTCCACCCGATGCCGGGAAAGTTTTTCGCACAGCAGCGAACCGCCGCCGACGCCCACGGAAAACACCGCCATCAAAAGCGCGATCATGCCGCTGTCGCCGGAAAGCGCGTTTTTGGTATAGAAGGGCAGTTGCGCCAGAAAAACGGAACCGTAGAGCCAGAACCAGGAAATGCCGAGAATGGAGAGAAAAACCGAACGATTCTCACGCGAAAACCGGATGCAGCGCCAGGTTTCGGTAACGGGATTGAGCCGGAGGACGAGTTCCGGCGCGGGCGCGGGCGCGGGGGGAATGCGGCGGCTGGCGCAATAGCCCGCCAGGGCGACGATGAAACTCACGGCGCTGATCCAGGCCGTGCCGCCCTCAGGCAGCCCCGCGAGCAGGCTGCCGGCCAGCGTGCCGATCAGGATGGAAACGAAGGTTCCCGTCTCCACCAGCGCGTTGCCGCCGACCAGTTCCTCCGCCGCGAGATGCTGCGGCAGGATGGCGTATTTCAAGGGGCCAAAAAAGGTGGATTGCAGACCGAGCAAAAAGAGGGCGGTCAACAGAATGGAAAGACTCTCCAGAAAAAACCCCAGCGTCCCGATCAGGATGATGGCGATTTCCAATATTTTGGTCAGCCACGCGAGACGTGCTTTGTCATATTTATCGGCAAGGTTCCCGGCGGTGGCGGAAAAGAGGAAAAAGGGCAGGATGAAGATCGCCATCGCCAGGTTGTTCAGGACTTCCGCGTCCAGGCTCGTCCACTTCGCCGCGTGAAAGGTAAAGAGGACGGCCAGCGCGCTTTTGAAGATGTTATCGTTGAACGCGCCGCAAAACTGGGTGATGAACAAGGGAGCGAAGCGGCGCGTACGCAGGAGGGCGAATTGGGAATGCCGCGGCGCGTTTTCCGCCGACGCCTTGTCGTCATCGATGGGCTTCATTCGTTTTCACCTGTGAAAAAGGCGCGCGTGGCGAAGACTTGCGGCGAAAAACGGTGGCCTTGCCAGTCCAGGTTGCGTTTGAGGGCGAGGTCGAAATACAGGGGATTGTATTCGCGCAGCGCCCTGAGATCGGGTATGGCTTCCCTGGGCAGCAATCCCGCGCGCGCCAGGGCGCTGGGGGAGACGATGGGCAAGATGCCGGGCAATGGATAGTCGGAACCGTTCAGGAGGCGTTTGTGCCAATCCTTTCTTTGCAGCAGGGTCTTGATGATTTCCGGCTTGCGGTTTCGGAGCGTGATGGCGGAAATGTCGCCAAAGAGCCGCCCATGCCACGCCGGTTCTTCCATGAGGCGGGCGAAGAGGTGAAAGCTGGATTTCCGGCGCCGTCCGCCAGAATCGAGGTCGGCGTCATCGCCGGAACTGGCGCAATGCGCGACCACCAGGCGCGCGCCGGCTTCCAGCGCCGGACGCAGGAGGAGCGGATTGCCGTAGTGCAGTTTGTCGTTATGTACGGCCTGTTCCTTGCCGCAGTGGATGATGAGCGGCAGATCGAGGCGGGCGAGGGCGGCGTAGAAGGCGGCGGATCTCTTGTCCGCCGGGTCGATGTTCTGGGCGGCGGGCAGCCACTTTATTGCGCGCGCGCCGGTCGCGGCGGCTTCTTCGAGCCGGTCAAGGGCGTCCGGGCGATAGGGATGGATGGAGGCCGCCCATTCGAAGCAGTGCGGATACGCATTCGCCAGCCGCCGGGCGTAGGCGTCCGGTATGCAAAAGGTGCTGGCTTCCGGCTGCGGCTGGCCGGCATCGTCGTGGAAGTGATCGAAGGCCAGCAACATCAGCTTGACGCCGGAAGGCATGTCCGCCATCTGTCCCAGCAGACGCCGCACGTAGTTTTCATCCACCGGCCCATCAAAGTCTTCCAGGCAGGCGGCGTTGATATAGGAAAGATATTGCGCGTACAGCACCGGACGCAGGGGATTGGAAAGCCGGGAGGAAACTTGAATGCCGCTGTCCGCGCTGTCGCCCAGTCCCGCCAGATGCGCGTGGCAATCCCATGTCGCCTGCGGCTCCAGTCCCTGCCAGACGCGGGAAAGCCAGGGAGAAGCCTTCAGGGGTTCCGGCAATCCCTCGCGGCAATGACCGGCAAGGCCGAGCGTCCGGGCGATCCACAAGAGCGCGGGGCGCATCTTACGCTTCTGCCTCCGCCATGCGTTTCAGTTCCACGTAATCCACCTTGCCTGTACCCAGGAGTGGCAAGGCAGGCAGGCAAACGATGGTTTTGGGTACGGCCAGTTCCGGCATTCCTAGGGCGCGGGCGCTGGCCTGCAAGTCGGCGCGCTTGAGCTTTTCGTCGGTGGTAAAGAGAATCAGGCGTTCGCCCTTGCTTTCGTTCGGGCAGGAACTGACGGCATGAAGCCCGTTTTGCGAGGCGGCTAGCGCCAGTTTTTCCACGGCTTCCAGATTGACCATTTCGCCCGCTATCTTGGCAAAGCGCCTGGCCCGGCCAAGGATATGCACGAAGCCATCGGCGTCGATATCCACCACGTCGCCGGTTTCATACCAGCCCTCGCCGATTTCCGAGGCCACCGGCAGAAGCGCGCCCGGTTGATCCGCCTTCAGGTAGCCGTTCATCACGTTGGGGCCGCGCACATGCAGGATGCCGCCGCGAAGAATGCCGGGCACGGGTTGCAGGCGGTATTCCAGTCCCGGCAGAAATTGCCCGACCGTGCCGCTCCTGAAGGCCATCGGCGTATTGACCGCCAATACTGGCGCGGTTTCCGTCGCGCCATAGCCTTCGAGGATGCGCAGGCCGAATTTCTCGAACCAGGCGTCACGAACCGCGTCCGAGAGTTTTTCCGCGCCCGCGACCACGTAGCGCAGGCGATAGAAATCATAGGGATGCGCGAAGCGGGCGTAATTGCCCAGGAAGGCGCTGGTGCCGAAGAGCACCGTGCATCCCCTGTCGTAGGCGAGTTCGGGAATTACCCGGTAATGCAGGGGAGAAGGATAGAGAAAGAGGCTCGCGCCGGAGAGGAACGGCAGGAGCGTTCCCGCCGTCAGGCCAAAGGCGTGGAAGATTGGCAGGACGTTCAGCACCCGATCCTCGAGGGTGAAATCGATGATGGCGCGGATTTGAGCGATATTGGCCAGCACTGCCCGATGCGAGAGCGCCACGCCCTTGGGTCTGCCCTCGGATCCGGAAGTAAAGAGCACCACCGCCGTATCCTCCGGCGAGGCGGGAACTTCCACGCGGGCGGGAAACCATAGAGCATAAAGCGTCAGCCAGAGCTTGTCGAAAAGCGTCGCCTGCGCGCCCAGGTCTTCCAGATGGAGGACGCGCGTGACGCCTTGCAGCGCGTCGAGTTTGGCTTGGAGCTTTGTCTGTTCGACGAAGGCGCGGGAAGTGATGAGGGTGCGGATTTCGGCGGCGTCGCAGGCGGCCTGCATTCCGTCCGCGCCTGCCGTGTAGTTCAGCATGGCGGGCACGCGCTTCAGGGCGCAAAGTCCCATGAAGAGCGCGACGGTCGGCGTCATGTTGGGCAGCAGCAGCCCGACCCGTTCGCCGGGACGGGTCAGCCGACCGGTCAGGCGTCCCAGCATCAGGCTCATTTTCAGCACATCCTGATAGCGGTATTCAATCTGCCGGATGTCTTCCACCACCCGGCGTGATCGGCCATAGAGCCGGATCGCCTCGCAGAGGCTGCCATAGAGCGTCTGGTTGTACTGCGCCGCGCAGCTCATCTTTTGCATCAACCGGCGCATTTCCTCCCCCGCCTTGCGCCGCCGAAGCTTGGCGGTTGGGGCTTCCGGCATGGGCAGGGTCGTGAGCGGCAGGACATTCAGGGTGATGCGCGGAAAAAAGCGGCGCGGCTGGCGGGTCAGCCGGGAAAAATAACTGCGCGCCGGACCATCCAGCCGCACCGGCAGGATATACGCCCCGGTCTTCGCCGCCACGAAGGCCGGGCCTTCATAAACCTTCATCATGCTGCCGGTCGTCGTCAGCCGCCCCTCCGGGAAAATCACCACCGGACGCCCGGATTCCAGGACGCGCAACACCTTTTTCATGGTCATGGGATTGGTGGTATCGACCGTCAGATAATCGGAAAGCCACAGGATGACGCGAAACAACAGATACTTCCTCGCGCCGCTATACACCACGAACATCGGACGCTCAATCGGCAGGAAAAGCCCCAGCAACACGCCATCGAGCAAGGACTGATGATTGGCGATCACCAACAGGGGACGCAACGACAAATCATTGGGCGGCGCGTCTTCCAGCACATTTTTGATGCGAACGCGAAAAAACACCCGACAAAGAACGCGCAATACCGCGCACAACAGATTTTTCATGATGAAAGTCATGACAACAAAAGGCCGCCCAATATAGGGGTTGAACGATGAACGGTCAATTGTTCAGGTGGCAGGCGTCAGGAGACAGGAGACAGGAGACAGGAGACAGGAGACAAGAGACAAGAGACAAGAGACAAGAGAGCCTTTTGCAAAACGCTCTTTCCAGCCTGAGTCGATGAGCCGATAGCAGGTAGCCAGGATGCCGAACGCCAAAAATAAGGGGCGCGCCGCTTGCGGCGCGTCCCTCTTGACCGCAACGTTAGGCGATGGCCTACGAAAGAGCGCAGGAGCCAACATGACGCTTGCGAATTTATGGGCATGGCAGTATATTGCGCCCACGTTGTCACAGTCCGTTGCTTGCAATCCATATTTCATTACACATGCCATGACCATTGGCGGAAAGGATTACCGTGGCGCAGGATATTTTCTTGAAGATCGACGGC
>JAIRMN010000222.1 GCA_031258715.1 Zoogloeaceae bacterium | reverse complement strand
CCAATGGGAACATGAGGATGTCGTTTCCGATGCTGGCCATGAGCATGCGCACGCCGTTCCACCAGGTTTCGCGCCGGTCGGCGATGTCGAGCACATGGTCGATCAGGGGCAGGACGCTTTCCGGGCCTTCTTCCATGTAGCGTCGGATGAATTCCCATTGGCCGAGAAGGTTCACGCTCGCCCGGCCACTCCGATAACCCAGTGCGAAGGTCTCCAGCACCGTTCTGCCGTCCGCCGCCAGCCGGTGGGCACGTACTTCCCAATCATCGCCGCCGTATTTATTCTGGCAAAGAGTGAAAAAGAGTTTTTCCCACGCCTCCGTCATCACCGTGCCGTCGAGCCGGAACACATGTACCCGCCGCGTCCGGCGGTTGAACCGGATCGGGTAATGGGTGTAGCGGAAACTCTCTTTGCGGAAACGGAATTGCCAGAAGAAAAGGATCAAGGGAATAAACATTGCATAGATAAGCGACAAGCTCAAAACAAGTTCCTGTCGCTTGGCGTCTGGCAAGGTTGGCCAGTGAAAAAATGCAATTACGGTCATGGAAATTAATAATCCACCGAAAACGACAAAGATAAAAAGGCTCCAGAATGTCCAAAGCCCTTTTACCAGAAGAAACTTGTCGCGCATCTCCAGAAAGGTGGAATTCATCCTGATCGTTCCCAACAAGTTCTGTGGCTCCGCGCCACAAGACTTGCCGGGAAGCAGACGATCGGCCATTTCCTGTCTGGTCAGGGGGCGGTTGACCCTGAACTTCGACAGCAGCCCATCCAGCGCCATGGCGCTCATGCTATTTGCGCCTTTGCGAAAGCATCGCTGAATTCCTCCATTTCCTGCGCGATCGTGTCGTATTTCGGCTCTTCCGTGCCGAACCAGCATTTCTTCATCCAGTTCTCGAACGGGTCGCCCTTGGCTATCTCGATCGCGGCAATGATGAGGATACTGGCTATGAACAGGAGCAGACCAGCCGGACCGCCAGCAACACCCGCGATGCTAAGCGCTAAGGTAATGCCAGCCGTGATAGCACTTATACCGTAAAGAGCACTCATCATATAATCACGTTCCGAGAATGCTTCCAGCGCCATAAAACCACTCGCCACCACGAGCACCCCCGACACAAACCGGCCTGCCCACTCGGCTTTATCTGCCCACCACAGCGCCGCTGTCGCCGGGTCCCGCACCCCAAAGCGCAGGAACATGGTCGGCAGCGCGCTGAGCGACTTTTCCGCCGCGATAAAGAGGGTTTGCGCAAACGAGAGGCAGGCCGCCAACAGCCGCGTAATGGCTTCGGCCGCGCCATGCCCGAGCCGCTGGGCTTTTACTATTTTCTCCGCACCGCCGGTAATCTCGGCCACGCTGAAGACCGCCACGACTGCCTGCACCGCCGAGTGCTTGATGAGGCCGCTGCCCCAGACCCTCAGGCGCAGATCCCATCGGGTGCGCATTATCTCGCGCAACTGCGCCCCATTCGCCTGCGCGATCCTGACCGCCTCATCGAAGCGGCCCGCGCGCATCGCCTCCATCGCCAGATACGGCATTCGCTCCATGCCCGCGATCAGCCTGAAAAGCGCCGCCTGTTGCGCCGCGGGCTTCCCGCTCTTGATGAACTTCTCCAGCGCCCTGAACGAAATCGCCACCGGGATGAGCCTTGGCGCCTGGCCGTTCAGATTCACCCCGTTTATCTGCAAGGCCGTGAGCCGCTGCTGGATCGCGGATCTGAGCGCACGCTTCTGGTTCTCGGCCATCTCCGCCAGGCCCAGCCCTTCACGCTGCATTGTCCACAAGATGCTTTCGGCCATCTGCGCGGTCGTGCCGTAACACTGCACGAAGAAATAGGGCGCCCTGGAAATCGCGCCGCAATGCACCAGCAACGGCGCATAGGTGCCCATTTGTGTACGGCTGTTGATGACGTTGACGGCCGGGCCGGAAAGCACCCCCACCAGGCGGTTGACGACGTCGGTGATGCAATCGCTCCATTGCTGTTGCAGTGCGCCGCTTTTGCCACGCGCGTTGACCGTGTGGGTTTCGCCCTTGAGCGTGGCAGCAATGGCTTCCCACATCGTCTCCTCAAGTTTGCCGTAAATGTCGAAATACCGACCCACCAGCTTTTCGCCGATGCCCAAAAAGGCTTTCCCCGCGCTGCCCTCTTTCAGTCCGTCCCCGAAGGAAGCGTCCTCCTTCCACGCCTCTTTCCGCGCCGTCACCGCCTGCTCGACCTGCTCATTACTATCCAGCGCCTTTTCCCGCTCGGCGGCGTGCGCCATGGCCTCTGCTGAATACCTGTTTGACGGAAATTCCGCCTGCAAATCCTTCGTCGCCTTGGCCAGGCCGGCCTCCATGTGGGAATTGTTCACCAACAGGGCCTTCCACAGCAGGTTTGTCGTGTCGTCCTTTTTCTCCATCCATGCTTCATCGCCAAGCCATTTTTCGTAGAGCGTGGCGGTGGGCGTGTACTTCTGCGTGCCGCCAATAATTTTCGATATCATCATTGCGAAGATAACCCCGGCACGGAGTTCCTCTTTGTCGAACATGTACCGGGAGACCGCCGCCAAGGTTTTCCCGGACGTCCATTTTACGTGCGCTTCGGATAGCGGCAAGATGATGGCATCGTTGAATACCGCCTTTTCCTTTTCGTAGGTTTCCCTGAATTCATCACACGCCTTGCCCTGGTTCTTGAGGTGTTTCGCGTAGGTTTTCCATGCCTTGTCGCGCGCCTGGGCCAGTTCGTTCACCCTGTTCGCCCGGATTTGTTCGCACCGCGTTCGCTGCGCCGGCGTCCAGATGCCCGAGGCGTCTCTTTCGCCGACTTCTTCGTCGGTGTCGAGATACATGTGCAGTTCGTTAAACTCTGTCCAGTTCGCGTCGGTCATGATCGAGGGTTTCTCTGGGGGAATCTCGGAAGGGGTTCCGACATATTTTGCATTGCGGCTATAGGAGTTTCCGCTGTTGCTAATCCAAATAGCGCTGTGGAACATCTCCAGCTTTTTCTGTCTTTTATCCAGCCATTTCAGTTCGGCCTGGTCATGAATCGCCATGCACGCCTGCTCAATTGCCTTACTGGTCACAAGCGGGCGCCCGAAATCCGTGTAGCGGGTAAAGGCGATGTAGCGGTTATCCAGTAGTTCGCTCAAATCCCTGGCTATACTCGCCGGGTCATCGAGCGCCAGAAAGGCCGCCTTTTCGTGGAGTCTTTTGCAATCGCGGCCAAAGACCTCGGCGGAGGTGACGACGCAGGACTGCGCCAGTTCTCGCAGTTTGTCGGCATCGGGCATGGCCAGCGCGGGGTTCTTTGCACGGGCGCGAATAAATTCGCTGACCAATACGCTCGCTGCTTTTCCCCAGTCGCCCTTGCAGGGCGGCGGCGTTTCCAGCC
>JAIRMN010000133.1 GCA_031258715.1 Zoogloeaceae bacterium | reverse complement strand
GATCGAGGTGAAGCTCATTGCCCCGATTGCGATGGAAGAAGGCTTGCGTTTTGCCATCCGCGAGGGTGGCCGCACCGTCGGCGCGGGCGTCGTCTCGAAAATCATCGAATAGGCGGCTTGTCTCATACGCGGATCGCCCTTTTGCATCGAGGCGCTCTGCGGTTGTTTTCAAGGGGTATAGCTCAACTGGCAGAGCGTCGGTCTCCAAAACCGAAGGTTGGGGGTTCGATTCCCTCTGCCCCTGCCAATTTTTAGTCCCGATCCGAGGTTTCCGGAAGGTTTTTTTGAACGACATGGCCGACAAAATCAAGATAGCGCTTGCCCTGCTGCTGTTTGCGGCGGGTATTGCCGGGTTCTACCTGCTCTCCGGACAGGCATTGGTGTTGCGTGTGCTGGCAGTTGCCGGCGGCGTGATCGTGGGCGGCGTACTGTTTTGCAGGACGACGGAACCGGGAGGGCGTTGTGTGCAGTTGTGGCGCGAAGCCTGGGCGGAACTGAAAAAGGTCGTCTGGCCTACCCGCAAGGAAACCACGCAGATGACGATACAGGTATTCGTCTTCGTGGTGGTCATGGCGCTCTTCCTGTTCATCGTGGACAAGGCTCTGGAGTGGCTGATCTATGGCCTCTTTCTGGAGATGCCGACATGAGCGAAAAGTCCTGGTACGTGGTGCATGTCTATTCCGGCTTCGAAAAAAGCGTCATGCGCGCCCTGAAGGAGCGTATCGCGCGTTCCGGCTTGGCGGATATGTTTGCCAGCATCCTGGTGCCGACCGAAGAAGTCGTGGAAATGAAGAACGGCCAGCGCGCCATCTCCGAACGCAAGTTCTATCCCGGCTATGTGCTCGTGGAAATGGAAATGAACGAAGATTCCTGGCACCTGGTGAAGGACACGCCCAAGGTGACCGGCTTCATTGGCGGCACGGCGACCAAGCCCGCGCCCATTTCCCAGAAGGAAGTGGAGCGCATCATGCAACAGATTCAGGCGGGCGCGGAAAAGCCCCGTCCCAAGGTGCTCTTCGAAGTCGGCGAAAACGTGCGCATCAAGGAAGGCCCGTTCAACGACTTTCAGGGCGCCGTGGAAAGCATCGATTACGACAAGAGCCGCATTACGGTCATGGTCAGCATTTTTGGCCGCGCGACGCCGGTTGTCCTGGAATTCACCCAGGTCGAGAAACTCTGAGGCACGCTGTTTTGAAGGCAAGCCGGAAGCCTTGATTCTGGCAAGAGGAGCGTCAGTAGGGGCTTGCCCGAACCCGCGTCATGACTCACTTTCAAGGAGCCAATATGGCCAAGAAAATCATCGGCTACATCAAGCTGCAAGTCCCGGCTGGCAAGGCGAACCCCTCGCCGCCGATCGGCCCCGCGCTCGGTCAGCGCGGCCTCAACATCATGGAATTCTGCAAGGCGTTCAATGCCCAGACGCAAGGCGTAGAGCCGGGCTTGCCGATTCCTGTGGTGATTACCGCCTTCGCGGACAAGTCCTTCACCTTTGTGATGAAAACGCCGCCCGCCACCGTGCTCATCAAGAAGGCCGCCAAGATCGACAAGGGTTCGTCCAGGCCGCATACCGATAAGGTGGGCAAGATCACCCGCGCCCAGTGCGAGGAAATCGCCAAAACCAAGCAGCCCGATCTTACCGCCGCCGACCTGGACGCTGCCGTACGCACTATCGCCGGTTCCGCGCGCAGTATGGGCATTACCGTGGAGGGGGTCTGAAATGGCAAAGCTCACCAAAAAGCAAAAGGCACTCGTCGGCAAGATCGAGTCGCAAAAACTCTATGCGATGGCCGAAGCCCTGGCGCTCGTCAAGGAAAATGCCACCGCCAAATTCGATGAATCCATCGATGTCGCTGTGAATCTCGGCATCGACGCCCGGAAGTCCGACCAACTGGTACGCGGCTCCGTTGTCTTGCCCGCTGGGACGGGAAAAAGCGTGCGGGTGGCCGTGTTCGCCCAGGGCGAGAAGGCGGAAGCGGCGAAAATCGCGGGCGCGGACATCGTTGGTTTCGAGGATCTGGCGGCGGAAATCAAGGTCGGCAAGCTCGATTTCGACGTGGTGATCGCCACGCCGGACGCCATGCGGATCGTGGGTCAGTTAGGGCAGATTCTTGGTCCGCGCGGACTGATGCCCAACCCCAAGGTTGGCACCGTGACCGTGGATGTGACCACCGCCGTGCAGAACGCCAAGGCAGGCCAAGTGCAGTACCGCACAGACAAGGGCGGCATCATCCACGCCGCCATTGGCCGCGCTTCCTTTCCGCTGGAAAAGCTGGAAGAAAACCTGAAGGCGCTGATCGAAGCCCTGAACAAGGCACGACCAGCCGCCGCCAAGGGACAGTATCTGAAGAAAATCGCCGTGACCAGCACGATGGGTCCCGGCGTGCGCGTAGATCAGGCCACACTGGTCGGCGTGTAAGGTTTTGAAGACTTTGGGACGTGGGGAAGCTGCCGCGAGGCGGCATTCCCGCGGAACGTCAAAGACCGCAGGCGTTGCCGGGTTTCCGGCGGCTTAAGTGGCATGTGCCGGCCTGCGCAGACGGTGTTGCCCGAACAAGGATTTTGCCGGTTGTCCTCACGGACAATCAGCCGCTTTCTGGTTCAGGTCGCCGTAAGGGCGAAGCGTAAGTTTCGCCATGTTTTGACTTGAAAGGAGGAAAGACCCGTGGGTCTCAATCTGAAAGACAAAAAAGCCGTTGTGGCAGAGGTGTCTGGCGAGGTCGCCCAGGCCCAGACCATCGCGCTGGCTGAATATCGCGGCATTGAGGTGGGCGAACTCACCGTGTTGCGGAAGAAGGCGCGCGAGGCGGGCGTGTACCTGCATGTGCTGAAAAACACGCTGGTGCGCCGGGCGGTGGAAGGAACGCCGTTCGCAGAACTTTCCAGTCAACTGGTCGGCCCCCTGATCTATGGCATTTCAAAGGACCCGGTGGCGGCGGCCAGAGTACTGAACGACTTCGCCAAGACCAATGACAAGCTGGTGATCAGGGCGGGTGCCTACGCGGGTAAGGTGTTGGACAAGGCGGGCGTACAGGCGCTGGCTTCCATACCGAGCCGCGAGGAACTGATCGCCCGGTTGCTGGGCGTCATGCAGTCTCCGGTTTCCGGCTTTGCCGGGGCGCTGGCCGCGCTTGCCAAACAACGCGAAACCGCCGCCGCGTGAACGCGGACTGGCTTTTTTACCGATTTCATCAGGAGTAATTTAAATGGCAATTTCCAAGGAAGACATTCTCGAAGCCGTGGGCGCGATGACGGTCATGGAACTGAACGATCTCGTCAAGGCGTTCGAGGAGAAATTTGGCGTTTCCGCCGCCTCTTTCGCCGCCCCCGCCGCAAGCGCGGCGGTGCCCGGCGCTGCCGCCGTGGAGGAGCAGACCGAGTTTACCGTGGTGCTGCTCGCTGCGGGCGACAAGAAGGTGGAAGTCATCAAGGTTGTGCGCGCCGCGACCGGACTGGGCTTGAAGGAAGCCAAGGACGTGGTGGATGGCGCCCCTAGGCCGGTCAAGGAAGGCATTTCCAAGGCCGACGCCGAAGCCTTGCAAAAGCAGTTGGAAGGCGCGGGCGCCAAGGTCGAACTGAAGTAAGCCTTGCGTGTTCGGGAATCGGGCTGGCGGCCTTTTCTGGCCGTCGGCCTTTTTCCGTTTCTTGAGAATTGAGGAGGAGATTGAGCCAGTGCGATTGATGTTTTGTTGCCCAGAACGCAAATACAAGCCAGCGCGTCCGTTCGCGCACCGGGCGTTGTCTTTGCCTTTTGGTTTTTGCCGCCAGACAGACTGGCGAACCGTTTCCAGACTTTTTATCCAGGAGCCATCATGAGTGCCGCCCCTTCCGCCGTCTATTCCCATACCGAGAAAAAACGCATCCGCAAGAGCTTTGCCAAGCGCGAGCATGTCCTGGAAGTGCCTTATCTTCTGGCGACGCAACTGGCCTCATTTTCCGAGTTTCTCCAGGCTGGCGCGGCAGCGGAAGAACGGAAGAACCAGGGCTTGCAGGCCGCGTTCACGTCCATTTTTCCCGTCGTTTCCCACTCCGGAAACGCCAGGCTGGAATTCGTCAGCTACACGCTGGGCGAACCGGCCTTCGACGTGAAGGAATGCCACCAGCGCGGACTGACATTTGCGTCTTCGCTCCGCGCCAAGGTGCGCCTGGTCATTTTCGACCGCGAGGCTTCCGCCGAAACCGTCAAGGAAGTGAAGGAGCAGGAAGTCTACATGGGCGAGATTCCGCGCATGACCGAAAACGGCTCCTTTGTCATCAATGGCACCGAGCGGGTGATCGTGTCGCAACTGCACCGTTCTCCCGGCGTCTTCTTCGAACATGACCGGGGCAAAACCCATTCTTCCGGCAAGCTCCTATTTTCCGCGCGCATCATTCCTTATCGCGGCTCTTGGCTGGATTTCGAGTTCGATCCCAAGGACCTGCTCTTTTTCCGAGTCGATCGCCGGCGCAAGATGCCGGTGACGACGCTTTTGATGGCGCTGGGACTAAAGCCGGAAGAGATTCTTGCCGAATTCTTCGAGTTCGACCATTTCACGCTGAAAAAGGATCGTGTGGAATTTGCCGTGCTGCCCGACCGGTTACGCGGCGAAATGGCGCGTTTCGACATCTGCGCGCCCGATGGCAAGGTAATCGTCGCCAAGGATAAACGCATTACCGCCCGCCATATCCGCGACATGCAGGAAGCGAAGCTGAAAACCCTCGTCGTGCCGGGCGATTACGTCGTCGGGCGCGTGGTGGCGACAGCGATTATCGACAGGAACACCGGCGAAGCGCTGGCGGAAGCTAACGAGGAAATCAGCGAGACGCTGCTCGCCAGGTTGCAGGAACTCGAAGTAGGTGAAATCAAGACCCTGTACATCAATGAACTCGATCGCGGCGCGTTCATTTCGCAGACATTGAGAAGCCACGACAACCTGACCCGCCAGGCCGCCCGCTTCGCCATCTATCGCATGATGCGTCCTGGCGAGCCGCCGACGGAGGAGGCGGTGGAAATCCTTTTCCAGGGCTTGTTCTACGCCGACGAACGCTACAACCTTTCCGAGGTCGGACGTATGAAGTTCAACCGCCGCCTGGAGCGCGAAGCGGTCATCGAATACAAGGTGATGGTCAAAAGCCTGCAATCGCGCGCGGAGGCCGCCCTGAAAAAACTGGCGGAAGAAACGGGCAAACCCTTGCCGATCATCCAGGAACTGGTATCCCAGCTTTCCTACGGCCCGCGCGCGTTGGAAGAAAACATGACGCGTACGGAGGCTGAAAAACTGGCGAGCGGCCTGAAAAAACTGGGCGCAAATGCTGCGGTGATCGAGCAGCTTACCCTTTCTCCGCGTGATATCGTTGATGTCATCAAGGTGCTGGTGGAATTGAGAAACGGGCGCGGCGACATCGACGACATCGATCACCTGGGCAATCGCCGGGTGCGTTCCGTGGGCGAACTGGCGGAAAACCAGTTCCGTTCCGGCCTCGTGCGCGTGGAGCGCGCGGTGAAGGAGCGCCTCTCCCAGGCGGAATCCGAAAACCTGATGCCGCACGATCTCATCAACGCCAAGCCGATTTCCGCCGCGATCAAGGAATTCTTCGGTTCCAGCCAGTTGTCGCAGTTCATGGATCAGACGAATCCCCTGTCGGAAATCACCCACAAGCGCCGGGTTTCCGCGCTTGGCCCCGGCGGTCTGACCCGCGAGCGCGCCGGGTTCGAGGTGCGTGATGTGCATCCGACGCACTATGGCCGCGTCTGCCCGATCGAAACGCCGGAAGGCCCGAACATCGGCCTCATCAATTCGTTGGCGCTCTACGCGCGGGTGAATCACTATGGCTTCATCGAGACGGCCTATCGCAAGGTGGTGGGCGGCAAGGTGACGGATCAGATCGACTACCTTTCCGCCATCGAGGAAGGCCAGTATGTGATCGCCCAAGCGAACGCGACGCTGGACAAGAACGGCAAGCTCGTCGACGAACTCGTCACCTGCCGGGAAAAAGGCGAAACCATTCTCGCCGAACCCGCGCGCGTGAATTACATGGACGTGGCGCCGGGGCAGATCGTTTCCGTCGCCGCTTCCCTCATCCCCTTCCTGGAGCATGACGACGCCAACCGGGCGCTGATGGGCGCGAACATGCAGCGCCAGGCCGTGCCTTGCCTTCGGCCTGAAAAGCCGCTGGTCGGTACGGGTATCGAGCGCACGGTGGCGGTCGACTCCGGCACGGCGGTCATCGCCCTGCGCGGCGGCGTGGTGGATTATGTCGATGCCGGGCGCGTGGTGGTGCGCGTTGATGACGACGTGACCCAGGCGGGCGGCGTGGGCGTGGATATTTACAATCTGGTGAAATACACCCGTTCCAACCAGAACACCAATATCAATCAGCGTCCCGTGGTGAAGGTGGGCGACGTGATCGCCCGTGGCGACGTGGTGGCCGACGGCGCTTCCACCGATCAGGGGGAACTCGCGCTGGGACAGAACATGCTGATCGCCTTCATGCCCTGGAATGGCTACAACTACGAGGATTCCATCCTCATTTCCGAGCGCGTGGTCGCTGAAGATCGCTACACTTCTATCCATATCGAGGAGCTTTCGGTAGTGGCGCGCGATACCAAGCTGGGGCCGGAAGAAATTACCCGCGACATCGCATCATTGGGCGAAGCGCAATTGTCGCGCCTGGATGAATCCGGTATCGTCTTCATCGGCGCGGAAGTCACGGCGGGCGATGTGTTGGTGGGCAAGGTCACGCCCAAGGGCGAAACCACGCTGACGCCGGAGGAAAAGCTGCTTCGCGCCATTTTTGGCGAGAAGGCATCCGACGTGAAGGATACGTCGTTGCGCGTGCCCGCTGGCATCGCGGGCACGGTCATCGATGTCCAGGTCTTCACCCGAGAGGGCATCGAGCGCGACAAGCGGGCGCAATCCATCATCGACGATCACCTGCGCGCCTACAAGCTCGATTTGGTCGATCAGATGCGGATTGTCGAGCGCGACGCTTTTGACCGCGTGAAACGCCAGATTCTCGGTAAGAAGGCCAATGGCGGGCCAAAGCGCATGGCTAGGGGTTCCGTGGTCACGCCGGATTATCTGGAAGACCTGGAGCCGCATCAGTGGTTCGACATCCGCATGGCGGACGAGGATGTGGCGCAACAGATCGAGCAGATCCGCGAGACGCTGGAACAAAAGCGCAAGGATTTCGACGACGATTTCGAGTCGAAACGGAAAAAGCTCACCCAGGGCGACGAACTGCTGCCAGGCGTACAGAAGATGGTCAAGGTCTATGTGGCGGTCAAGCGCCGCCTGCAACCCGGCGACAAGATGGCGGGGCGGCACGGCAACAAGGGCGTGGTCTCGCGCATCATGCCGGTGGAAGACATGCCGCACATGGCGGACGGACGCACGGTGGATATCGTGCTGAATCCCCTGGGTGTGCCTTCGCGCATGAACGTGGGGCAGATTCTCGAAGTGCACCTCGGCTGGGCGGCCAAGGGGCTGGGCGAGCGGATTGGCGCGCTCCTGAAGAAGGCTGCCAACGTGAAGGAAAACAAGGCGATCAATACCAGGGAGCTGCGCGGCTTTCTCGATAAGGTTTATAACCGCTGCGGCAAGAAGGAAAAGCTGGACGCCCTGAACGACGCGGAAATCCTTGAACTCGCCGACAACCTGAGGGGCGGCGTGCCGTTTGCCACCCCGGTATTCGACGGCGCCAGGGAAGAAGAGATCAAGTACATGCTGGAACTCGCCGGACTGCCTGTAACCGGACAGGTGCAGCTCTTCGACGGACGAACCGGCGAACCCTTCGAGCGTCCCGTCACCGTCGGCTACATGCATTACCTGAAGCTGCACCACCTGGTCGACGACAAGATGCACTCCCGTTCCACCGGCCCTTACAGCCTTGTCACGCAGCAGCCGCTGGGCGGCAAGGCGCAGTTCGGCGGCCAGCGCTTCGGGGAAATGGAAGTCTGGGCGCTGGAAGCCTATGGCGCGTCCTATGTGTTGCAGGAAATGCTGACCGTGAAGTCCGACGACGTAAACGGTCGCACCAAGGTCTATGAAAACATCGTGAAGGGCGAGCACAGGATCGACGCCGGAATGCCGGAATCGTTCAATGTGCTGGTGAAGGAAATCCGGTCGCTGGCCATCGACATCGATCTGGATCATTACTGATTGCAGGCAGGGAGAATATCACCATGATGAAAATGCTCGATCTGTTCAAACAGGCGCAGGAAGAAGAATTCGACGCGATTACCATTGGTCTCGCCTCGCCCGACAAGATCCGCTCCTGGTCGTATGGCGAGGTGAAAAAACCGGAAACCATCAACTACCGTACCTTCAAGCCGGAACGCGATGGCTTGTTCTGTTCCAAGATTTTCGGCCCGATCAAGGATTACGAATGTCTGTGCGGCAAGTACAAGCGCTTGAAGCATCGCGGCATTGTCTGCGAAAAATGCGGCGTGGAAGTCACGCTCGCCAAGGTGCGCCGCGAGCGCATGGGGCATATTGAACTGGCCTCCCCGGTCGCCCACATTTGGTTCCTGAAGTCGCTGCCCAGCCGCTTGGGGATGGTGCTGGACATGACGCTCCGGGATATCGAGCGGGTGCTCTATTTCGAAGCCTTCGTGGTGGTCGATCCCGGCCAGGTGGCCGATCTGCAACGCGGGCAGTTGCTGAATGAAGAGCAGCATCTGGAGATGGTGGAAAAGCATGGCGACGAATTTTCCGCGCTGATGGGCGCTGAAGGCATCCGCGAACTCCTGAAGAACCTGGACGTCAACAGCGAAGCCGAACACCTCCATGCCGAGCTGGCTGTCACCGGATCGGACGCCAAGAACAAGAAGCTCGCCAAGCGCCTGAAAGTGATCGAAGCCTTCCAGAAATCCGGCATCAAGCCCGACTGGATGGTGCTCGAAGTCCTGCCCGTGCTGCCGCCCGACCTGAGGCCGCTCGTGCCGCTGGATGGCGGGCGCTTCGCGACGAGCGACCTGAACGATCTCTACCGGCGTGTCATCAACCGCAACAATCGCCTGAAGCGCCTCCTGGAACTGCGCGCGCCGGACATCATCGTCCGGAACGAAAAGCGCATGTTGCAGGAAGCCGTGGATTCGCTCCTCGACAATGGTCGGCGCGGCAAGGCGATGACCGGCGCCAACAAGCGTCCACTGAAGTCGCTCGCCGACATGATCAAGGGCAAGGGCGGGCGCTTCCGCCAGAACCTCCTGGGTAAGCGCGTCGACTATTCCGGCCGTTCCGTGATCGTGGTGGGGCCGCAATTGAAGCTCCATCAATGCGGCCTCCCCAAGCTGATGGCGCTTGAGCTTTTCAAGCCTTTCATTTTCCACAAGCTGGAAGTCCTGGGTTTGGCGACCACCATCAAGCAGGCGAAAAAGATGGTGGAAAACCAGGAAGCCGTGGTCTGGGACATCCTGGAAGACGTGATCCGCGAACACCCGATCATGCTGAACCGCGCTCCGACCCTGCACCGCCTGGGCATCCAGGCGTTCGAACCGGTCTTGATCGAAGGGAAAGCCATTCAACTCCATCCGCTCGTCTGTTCGGCCTTCAACGCCGACTTCGACGGCGACCAGATGGCCGTACATGTACCCTTGTCGCTGGAAGCGCAGATGGAAGCCCGCACCCTGATGCTCGCTTCCAACAACGTGCTCTCCCCAGCCAACGGCGCGCCGATCATCGTGCCTTCGCAAGACATCGTGCTGGGGCTTTACTATGCCACGCGCGAGCGCATCAACGCGCAGGGCGAGGGGATGTTGTTTTCCGATCTGGCGGAAATGGAACGGGCGCTTGCCGCAGGTGAAGTGGAACTGCATTCGCGCATCAGCGTACGGCTGAAAACCTTCGAGGCGGGCGCGGGCGGAGACGAATGGAATGAAAGGCTGGTACGCACCGAAACCACGGTAGGCCGGGCGCTGCTTTCCAAGATACTTCCCAGGGGACTGGCGTTCAGGAATATCGACAAGCCCCTGAAAAAAAAGGAAATTTCCCGGCTGATCGATGAATCCTTCCGGCGCTGCGGCCTCCGGGAAACCGTGATCTTCGCCGACAAGCTGATGCAACATGGTTACGCGCTTGCCACGCGCGCCGGTATTTCGTTCTGTGCCGATGACATGAAGGTGCCGCCGCAGAAGGCGGAAATCATCGCGGCGGCGGAAAAGGAAGTGAAGGACATTGAAGACCAATATACCAATGGCCTGGTCACGCAGGGCGAGCGGTACAACAAGGTGGTGGACATCTGGGGACGCACCGGTGATGAAGTCGCCAAGGCGATGATGGCTCAGATTTCCCGCGAGGGCGTAACCGACCGGCATGGCAAGGCGGTTGAACAGGATTCCTTCAATTCCATCTTCATGATGGCCGATTCCGGCGCGCGCGGTTCCGCCGCCCAGATTCGCCAGTTGGCGGGGATGCGCGGGTTGATGGCAAAACCGGACGGCTCCATCATCGAAACCCCGATCACCACCAATTTCCGCGAGGGGCTGAACGTGCTTCAATACTTCATTTCCACGCACGGCGCACGCAAGGGCCTGGCGGACACTGCCCTGAAAACGGCCAATTCCGGCTATCTTACCCGGCGTCTCGTGGACGTGACGCAAGACCTCGTCATCACGGAAGAGGATTGCGGCACCCATAACGGCTATACCGTCCGTGCGCTGGTGGAAGGCGGGGAAGTGATCGAGCCGTTGAAGGAGCGCATCCTGGGGCGCGTCATCGCCGATGACGTCGTCGATCCTGAAACGCAGGAAAGCGTCATCTTTGCCGGAACCCTGCTCACGGAAGACCTCGTCGATCGCATCGACAGTCTGGGGGTCGATGAAGTCAAGGTGCGCACGCCCTTGACATGCGACACCCGCTATGGCCTGTGCGCCAAGTGCTATGGGCGCGATCTGGGGCGTGGCTACCTGGTCAATGTGGGCGAGGCGGTGGGCGTCATTGCCGCGCAATCCATCGGCGAACCCGGCACACAGCTCACCATGCGGACTTTCCACGTCGGCGGCGCGGCCTCGCGCGCGGCGGCCATTTCCGAAATCGAATCCAAGTCCGCGGGCATCGTGCGGTTTTCTTCCAGCGTGCGTTATGTGACCAATGCCAAGGGCGAAAAAGTGGTCATCTCCCGCTCCAGCGAACTCATCATTGTCGATGAATCCGGCCGCGAGCGCGAGCGCCACAAAGTGCCCTATGGCGCGACCCTGCTGCCCACCGACGGCAAGACCGTCAAGGCGGGGGCGAAACTGGCGACCTGGGATCCACATACCCGTCCCATCATCACCGAATATGCGGGCATCGTGAAATTCGAGAACGTCGAGGAAGGCGTGACCGTTGCCAAGCAAATCGACGACGTGACTGGTTTGTCGACCCTGATGGTGATCGACGCCAAGGCAGGCGCCAAGAGTAAGTCCAAGGGGCAGCGTCCGATTGTGCGGCTCACGGACGCCAAAGGCGAGGAGATCCGCATCGCCGGGACGGATCAGCCGGTTTCCATTGCCTTTCTAGTCGGCTCCATTATTTCGGTCACGGAAGGTCAGGAAGTGCGCGAAGGCGACGTGCTGGCGCGGATTCCCGTCGAATCGGCGAAAACCCGCGACATCACCGGCGGCTTGCCGCGCGTGGCGGAACTCTTTGAGGCGCGCACACCCAAGGAAGCCAGCATCCTCGCGGAAATCACCGGTAAGGTCTCCTTCGGTAAGGAAACCAAGGGCAAGCAACGCCTGATCATCACCGAACTGGAAAACAATACGCCGCACGAATACCTGATCCCCAAGGATCGGCACGTGCTCATCCACGACGGCCAGATTGTCGCCAAGGGTGAAACCATTGTCGAGGGCGAACAGGACCCGCATGACATCCTGCGGCTGAAAGGCATCGAGGAACTGGCGCGCTACATTACCGACGAGGTGCAGGATGTTTATCGTTTGCAAGGCGTGAAAATCAACGACAAGCACATCGAGGTGATCGTGCGCCAGATGCTCCGGCGCGTCAGCATCGCCGATCCCGGCGACACCCGCTTTATCAAGAGCGAACAGGTGGAACGCGCCGAAGTGCTGGCCGAGAATGACCGGATCCTGGCCGAGGGCAAGACTCCGGCGATCTACGAGCACGTGCTCCTGGGCATCACCAAGGCGTCGCTTTCCACGGATTCCTTCATTTCGGCGGCCTCCTTCCAGGAAACTACGCGTGTGCTCACCGAAGCGGCGATCATGGGTAAACGCGACGAACTGCGCGGCCTGAAAGAAAACGTCATTGTTGGCCGGCTCATCCCCGCCGGAACGGGACTTGCTTACCACAGGAGCCGCAAGGCGCAAGCCGCGGGCGAAGATCAGGCCAGCGACCGCGTCATCCAGGACGCGGACGAAACGGAAACAACGCCAAACGCGGCGGTAGAAGCGAAAACGACAATGGAATGATCAGGGGCGGAGAACAGAAAAGTTACCAGCGCTCCGCGCCGCGCTTTTGACGAGGCAAGGGCGCTCTGTCTTCTCTCTCCTGTATTCTGTCCTCTGACGCCCGATCTCTTGCCTCCGTCCGCCGAGCTTCCAGTGTGCGCTTGCCCAGTGCCAGACTTCCTTTATGTCGGCTTTTGCGAGTTTGGGGGGGCGGGTGTTGTTCGAGGAAGGCCGAGCGCTTCAACCAGATTGGCGGGTGGCGCGGCTCGCCTGCAAGGGGGGATGGCGCGCGTCTGCTTGGAGAGTTTTTCGCCAGCCGCGTTCGTGGCGACGGGAACATGCGCGTATTCCGGCATCGGCATGTCGAACAGTCTTTGCGGGTAAATCTGGCGCGGCCTGAAGGCAGGAGATCCGCACCGCGTACGATCTGGGTAGTGCCCTGGAAGGCGTCATCGACCAGCACCGCCAATTGATAGGCAAACGTCCCATGAAAACGACGAAACGCGCTCCGCCTACGCCCTGATCTTTTCGCGCAAGAGGCGTTGTTTTTCCCGCGTCCAGTCCTTTTCTTTTTCATTCGCGCGCTTATCGTACTGTTTCTTGCCTCTGGCGAGGCCGACCTCGACCTTGACGCGCCCATGCGTGTAGTGCAGATCGAGCGGCACGAGCGTATATCCGGCGCGTTCCACCTTGCCGATCAGTTGCATGATCTGGCGGTTGTGCAGGAGCAGCTTGCGCGTGCGCGCCGGGTCGGGGTGGATATGGGTGGAGGCGGTGGGCAGCGGCGTGACGTGCATCCCCAGAAGCCAGATTTCGCCGCGCTTGACGATTACATGGGCTTCCTTGATCTGCACCCGTCCGGCGCGGATGGATTTGACCTCCCAGCCTTCCAGGGCAAGACCCGCCTCGTATTTTTCCTCGACGAAATAATCGTGAAAGGCTTTTTTGTTGCTGGCAATAGACATCGGGATTCCTTTAGAATCGCCTCATTCTAGCAAGGAACGGATTTGATGGAAGATGGCGTTGGTTGAAAAATCAGTCCTGATCGCCCATTCGGCGCAAAAAATGTTCGCGCTGGTGGATCGCTGCGAGGATTATCCGCAGTTCCTGCCTTGGTGCGGCAGTACCCAATGCCGCTTTCGTGACGAAAAGATCACCGTGGGCACACTGCGCATCAATTTCCACGGCATAAAGTCGCAGTTCACCACGGAAAATGCCAAGGAATTTCCAACCGCCATGCACATTCGCCTGGTCGATGGGCCATTCAGGAAGCTGGAGGGATTCTGGCGTTTCCACCCCCTGCGGGAGGACGCCTGCAAGGTGGAATTCCGCCTGTACTATGAATTTTCCGGCAAACTGCTGGAAAAGGTGATTGGCCCCGTCTTCAACCGCATCGCCAACACCTTTGTCGACGCTTTCGTCAAACGCGCCGACCAAATCTACGGAGCCGGATCATGAGCGAACACGACACAGCGCACAGCATAACGGTGGAAGTCGCCTATGCCCTGCCGGAAAAGCAGGAAGTCGTCTGCCTGCAACTGCCGCCGGACAGCCCTTTGAGCGCCGCGCTTTCCGCTTCCGGCCTCCTGGAAAAATATCCGGAAATCGACGCGGAAAACGGTAAGTTCGGCATTTTTTCCAAGCTCGCCAAACCCGATACACCCCTGCGCGACCGCGACCGCGTGGAAATCTACCGTCCACTTATCGCCGATCCCAAACAGATTCGCCAACAACGCGCAGCCGAAGGCAAGGTGATGACAAGCGGAAGACAGAAGAGTGTTCAGTAGTCAGTCGCCAGAGGACAGTGCGCCCGGCGCGCGACCACTGGTTACTGACCACGAAGCGACGTTCCGTTCTCTGTCCTCCGTCCCCCTGATTCAGCGGGATTGGGCGATTTTGACGCGCCATTCCCGCGGCCCGCTCTGATGCACGCTATTGCCATTGGCATCAACGGCAACGGTGACGGGCATATCGACGACCTCGAATTCGTAGATGGCTTCCATGCCCAGGTCGGCAAACGCGGCGACGCGTGCGTTTTTGATCGCCCTGGAGACCAGATAGGCGGCGCCGCCCACGGCCATCAGGTAGGCGGAGCGATTGTCCCGGATGGCGGCGATGGCTTCCGGGCCGCGTTCGGATTTTCCGATCATGGCGATTAGTCCGGTCTTTTCCAGCATCATGCGCGTGAATTTGTCCATGCGGGTGGCGGTGGTGGGGCCGGCGGGGCCGACGGCCTCGTCGCGCACGGGATCGACCGGGCCAACGTAATAAATGACCCGGTTTTCAAAATCCACCGGCAGGGGCTCGCTGTTTGCCAGCAGGTCGGCAATGCGCTTGTGCGCCGCGTCGCGCCCGGTGAACATCCTGCCGTTCAGCAGCAGGGTTTGTCCGGGCTGCCAGGCGGCGACCGCGTCGCGCGTCAGGGTATCCAGATCGACGCGGGTAGCGCGTTGGGTATCGGCCTGCCAGGTTACGTCCGGCCAGTCTTCGAGCCGGGGCGGTTCGAGTCGCGCGGGGCCGCTGCCGTCGAGATGGAAATGCACATGCCGGGTGGCGGCGCAGTTGGGAATCAGGGCGACGGGCAGGGAAGCCGCGTGCGTGGGGTAATCCTGTATCTTCACGTCCAGCGCCGTGGTCAGTCCGCCCAGCCCTTGCGCGCCGATGGCGAGCGCGTTGATTTTTTCCATCAGTTCCAGGCGCAGCGCCTCGACGCGCGTGAGCGTCGCGCCCGAAGCGGCCGCCTCACGCAGGAGATGAATATCGACCGGCGCCATCAGGGATTCCTTGGCAAGCAGCATGGCCTTTTCCGGTGTGCCGCCAATGCCGATGCCCAATATGCCGGGCGGACACCAGCCCGCGCCCATCTCCGGCACCGTCTTCAGCACCCAGTCGACGATGGAATCGGAAGGATTCAGCATCGCCAGCTTGGACTTGTTTTCCGATCCGCCGCCCTTCGCGGCGCAGATGACCTCCACCCGATTGCCGGGAACGATTTCATAGTGCACGACGGCGGGCGTATTGTCCCGTGTGTTCTGCCGCTTGCCCGCCGGGTCGGCGAGCACGGAAGCGCGCAGCTTGTTCTCCGGAAAGAGATAGGCGCGGCGCACGCCTTCATCGATCATTTCCTGTACGCTCATGTCCGCGTCCGCCCAACGCGCGTCCATGCCGACTTTCAAAAACACCACGGCGATGCCGGTATCCTGGCAGAGTGGCCGATGTCCTTCGGCGCAAAGCCGCGAATTGGTGAGAATCTGGGCGATAGCGTCCCTTGCGGCGGGATTCTCCTCGCGCGTCCAGGCTTCGCCCATCGCGGCGATGAAATCCCTGGGGTGGTAATAGCTGATGAACTGGAAGGCGTCGGCAATCGAAGCGATGAAATCCTCCTGGCGGATGGCGGTCATGCGGGTTTCCTCCGTTATTTATAAGGAATTGTTCTAATGGTTGTTCTTGGAAACCAGCAGCGCCTGGTTCATCACCTTGTCCGTATAGGCCATGGCGATGGCGGAGACGATGAACACCAGATGTATCGCCACCTGCGCCGTGATGGTTTCCGGCCTCATCTGGTCGGCGTTGATGAAGGTCTTCAGAAGATGAATGGAAGAAATGGTGACAATGGCGGTGGAGAGCTTGACTTTCAACACACTGGCATTGACGTGTGACAACCATTCCGGCTGGTCGGGATGATTTTCCAGATTGAGGCGGGAAACGAAGGTCTCGTAGCCGCCGACGATGACCATAATCAGGAGGTTTGCGATCATCACCACGTCGATCAGCGCCAACACACTCAACATCACGGCGGTTTCCGTCAGCGTCAACGCGCCGGAGACCAGATGGTAGAGTTCCACCATGAATTGAAAGACATACACGCCCAAGGCGACGATTAGCCCCAGATACATCGGCGCTTGCAGCCAGCGGCTCCAGAAAATGACTTTTTCGGTGAAGTTTTCCACTTGTTTCATGATGTGCGAAGAAAGAAAGAAGGGGGCGTAGTGTAGCATCAGGAGTCAGAGGACGGAGGACAGAGGGCGTGGCGTACGATTCAAGCCGATGCGGTCAAAGGATTGTTCCGTGAAGTTTTTTCCCAGTCGTTGCGCCAGAGGCGGTTGGCGCAATTCAGGCGAAAGGCCAGGATCTGTCCGGTGTTGTGGCGTTGATGGCACCGATCACGAAGATAGCGATGACGGAGGCGAACGGGCCTGTCCTCGGACGGCGGGTCTTCCTGATACGGCTTCATCGCCTACAGGACAGATTGCGCTCCGACCGCGCGGAGAGGGTCTCGCCTGCCGCGTCTCCTCAATCGGACGAAACTCCGCCGGATACCCATCGCCAAGCTCCCCTTCCTCATCCGCCACCGCCATCCCCTCTAACCGCGCCCGTATGTCCGGTTTTGTCGTCGGACAGACCCTGTACCAGCCATTCTTCGCCGGGGATGTCGTTGACGCTCAGTTTTCCCGAATTAACGGTTCGGAAACCCTTTATTCTCTGGATGGTCTTTTGCCCTAATACCCTTTCCAGCAAGAAAGGTTGTAAACCCCGGATCCGGATGTTGGCGCTGCTTGCAATGCGAATGGCGATGTCCGGGTTGTCCTTCAGCTTGAATTGAAGGGAGGCATGTTCCGTCACCTTCATGTTTTCGTCGTTAGCAATGAAGCCGTTCACCAGGCAAATGCCGGGGTCTCGCGGGATCTCGTATTCCGGGCGGTAGCGGACGGTTTGGACGAATTTTGTGAAATCCTCAATGTCTGGATCAGGTGAACCAGACATCAGATTTTTGGGTGCCGTAAAAACCATCTCTTTGTCGAACTTGTAGGCATCAATAGCATAATATGCCTCGCCAAAAACATCGTGATGGCTTACCAAAATAACGCTGTCCTCTCCAACATCTATTTTTTTGTCCA
>JAIRMN010000122.1 GCA_031258715.1 Zoogloeaceae bacterium | reverse complement strand
GATCGAGGTGAAGCTCATTGCCCCGATTGCGATGGAAGAAG
Organism: Zoogloeaceae bacterium; assembly: GCA_031258715.1. GTDB lineage: Bacteria > Pseudomonadota > Gammaproteobacteria > Burkholderiales > Rhodocyclaceae > Azovibrio. The sequence goes on along the minus strand of JAIRMN010000122.1, from coordinate 4,353 downwards.
GCTTGCGTTTTGCCATCCGCGAGGGTGGCCGCACCGTCGGCGCGGGCGTCGTCTCGAAAATCATCGAATAGGCGGCTTTTACGCATACGTTCTTTTTTAAACCCGGAGCGCGCTCCTGACCCTGAAAGCGCGCTTCATCGTTCTTTGGAATCCATCATGCAAAGCCAGAAAATCCGCATTCGCCTGAAAGCGTTCGACTACAAGCTCATCGACCAGTCCGCGCAGGAAATCGTCGAAACCGCCAAGCGCACCGGCGCGGTCGTCTGCGGCCCCGTGCCGCTGCCGACGAGAAAACAGCGTTTCGACATCCTGCGCTCCCCGCACGTCAACAAAACCTCGCGCGACCAGTTCGAAATCCGCACCCACCTGCGGCTGATGGACATCATCGACCCGACCGACAAGACCGTCGATGCCCTGATGAAACTCGACCTGCCCGCCGGGGTGGATGTGGAAATCAAGCTGCAATGAAACCGCAGTCCGCGAGGGTCTTGTGCAGCCCACAGGGGGAGCGCAATCCCTACGACGGATGCGCCGTCGAAAACGCCAAAGCTACCGAATAAAGTCCGGCTGGATTTCTGGACTTGTCCCGTAGGGACGGACGCCAAGAAACATGAAGTCAAATGGTGTGTTTTAGCTTCCTTGCGTAGTCGTTGGGTGACAGGTATCCAGGCGCGGAGTGCAAGCGCGTCGGATTATAGAGGCCACAGCGCTACTGTCCGGTCAAATGAAGATTTGATTCGTTGAAAGCCATGTGTGACAGGGGATTCCTGGCGATGAGGGGTGTCTCCGATTTGAATTCGGGGGCGGGGTTCTCGCGGAATCTTGGGTTTTGGCATGGAGGCTGTCATGAACACTGGCAAGACGCTCTTTGCCCAGATCATGGGTTTTCTGCCGGGATGACCTTCTATCGGATCGTGGCCCGGCATGGCGGCGGGCGTACGGTCGCTGAGCTGTGCCGATCAATTTCGGGACATGGCCCGCGCAACTGAGCTGCCGGGAGAGTCCGCGCGACATCGAAGCCTGCCTGTTGGCGCAAGTGGCGAAGCTCTATCACATGGGATTTCGCGTACCGGTTGTCCAATCTCGCGTTTGCCGCCGAAGCACGGGTCGACATCTGGACGCTGGAGAAAGCGTGGCAAGCCGCGCAGGCGCGGAAGGCCAAACGCGAAGATTATGTGCATGCGGATATTCGCGCTTTCCTGGCGCAGCAGATCCTGCTGGATCACGTGCTGAAGCTTCCTGCCTGCTTTTCGAGATTGGCGGCGCGTCCGCCACCAGCAAAACCCGCTTGATCGACCGCCATTGGCGCGGCGCCCAGACACTGGCCTCACATAACCCGGCCAGCCTGCGCACCGCCTATCTGGGGGATTTCTACCTTGAACGGCGTTGTTCCGAGCGAGGAGTGGAGCAAACGTTTCGCCGAAGCGAAAAGACCGGAAGCGGAACGAAGCGCCCGCCGGAACGCCATCCGCCAGCGAAGTGCCGCAAGTCGTCGATGTAAAGGCCTGTTCACGATCTTCTGGACAAAAGGGAGAAGGCGAGGAGAATGAACTGTAGGCTGGCATTGAGCTTGCGTTCGCGGTTTTTCCATAGGCGGCATGTCTCGATCCAGGCGAATGTTCGCTCGACGACCCAACGCCGAGGCATGACAGCAAAGGCGTACAACTCGCTGCGTTTGGCGATTTGAGCCCTGGCGCCGATCGATTCCTCGACGGCCTGGACGCAGTTGTCACGGCAATGGCGTGGGGTAGCCCTTGGGATATCAACGGCACAATGTGGCGCTTGATCCCTGACACCTTCTTGCCCACATCGCAGCCTTTCTCACCGGCTCTATCCGTATTCCTGACGCTCCACGCATCAACGTTCAAAAAGCTCGTCGAGGACTTGCGCCCCTGTTTTGCACACGCCTCGCCAACCCCATTTTTTTAAAGCGCGCTCCAGGACGCTGAAACCTTCCTGTCCAGGCTCGATCCACTTCGAGAAGTAAGAATGTACCGTTCGCCATTTCGGGAACTTGCTCGGCAGCATCCGCCATTGGCAGCCGCTCTTCAGCAGATACGGCACGCCACAGAACACTTCGTATAAATGAAGCCTGGAAGGCGGACGACAGCCTTCCGAAGCCGAACCAGATGGCCTTGCGGCGCAAGCTGAACGCGATCAAGCGGACGGAATAGCCGTGGATGCTGGAAGTGACGAAGCGCGCGCCGCAACGGGCGATCATGCAGTTGGGCGCGGCCTTCCGGAACTTCTTTGCCAAACGCGCCAAATATCCGGTCTTTCGTCGGAAAGGCGTCCATGACCGCTTTTCCATCTCCAACGATCAATTCAGCGTGGAAGGCTCGCGCATTCGCCTTCCGAGGCTGGGATAGGTGAAGATGCGGGAAAGTCTGCGCTTTGCCGGAAAAATCCTGTCCGCTACGGTTTCCCGTGTGGCGGACAGGTAGTTTGTCAGCATCACCGTTGAAACCGAAGACCGCTCCCATTTGCCAAAAGCCGAAAACCAAGGCGCGGCGGGGTGGATTTGGGGTTTGCGGCGCTGGCGACTCTATCCACGGGAGAAAAAATCCCCTGCCCGAAGGCGCATACGGCCTTACTGCAAGGCCTGCGCCGGGTTTCAAGGGGCTTGTCCCGCAAGGTGAAAGGCTCGAAGAATCGGGAGAAGGCGAAAAAGAAGCCCGCGCGGTTGCACGCCCGGATTGGCAATATCCGAAGTGATGCCCTGCACCCGCTCACAACCAACCTGACCCGGCGGTTTCACACCATCGGGATTGCGGATTTGAACGTGCGGGGGATGCTGAAAAATCGCCATCTATCGCGTTCCATTGCCGACATGGGCTTCTTCGAGTTTCGTCGGCAACTGGATTACAAGGCGGTGAGAAGCGGCGGGCAGGTTGTGGTGGCGGACAGGTTCTTTGCCGGTTCCAAGACCTGTTGTTCGGCCTGCGGGCACAAGCTGGAAACCCTGCCGCTGTCCGTTCGGCATTGGAGACGCCCTGAATGCGGGAAGGAACACGACCGCGACGTGAACGCCGCGATCAACTTGAGGGATTATGCCGTGAGTTCCACGGTGTCTGCCTGTGGAGGGGAAGGCTCTGGCTCCGGTCGCAGTACCGGGTTGATCCCGGCCCCGGCGAAGCAGGAAGCCAACAGCAAACCTGTCACTGGTTGGATTTAACCAGATTTAGACTGTGGGTTCTGCGCCGAAGTCCGAATTCGTCGGTCTGTTTTTGTTCCTGGCGCAGCGCCTTTTTTTCTTCCGCGCTCCGGTGGCGAATCGAGAGGGTGTCGATGGCTTTCATGCGGATGTGTTGTTTCCGCCAGTGTTCCTGTCCCGCCGCCGTGTTCTGGGCGGAATTTTCGACCAGCGCGTCCTGTTGCCGGATGGCTTCGTCGATTTTGCCCAGGAATTCCTGATAATTGCGCCAACTGGAGAGGGTCAATCCCGCCGTCTGTGCCTCGCAAAACCGATGGGCATATTCCTCCCGATACTGGCACAGGAGCGCCAGCCGCGCCCGCGCGTCCTGCTCTGCCGCAATCAGACGCCCCAGCTGCCGCGCCGCTTCGTCGGCGCGTTCGTTCAGCAGATCCAGCAGGGGTTGCAGGGTAAATTCAGCCATCGGGATCAGGAGACAGGGGGCAGGAATGACGTATTTGCGGCGGCGACGGGATTTTTTCGCTTCCGATTATACATGCATACATGCGGCGGCGGCCAGTTCCGTTTTCCTGAGAACCTGTTTTAGAAATTGGAACGTCGTTTGAGAAGGAGAGGGATATAGCCCATTGGATCATGGTCTCGGCGTGTCTGGGGTTGATTTCATCGTCGCGATTGAGGTGACGCGAAAGCGCCAGCCACGCGAAAGTACGTTCGACGATCCAGCGCCTGGGCAAGACCACGAGCTTTCCGACCTCACTTCGTTTGACGATCCCCGCCGTGGCGGCAAACACCTTCCGGATATCCGGTATCCGAGCAAGAAATCAGCGACGCCCCTTCAGGGCTGTCGGTCTGAGGCCATTCTCGAGGGGGTCTCTCCCATCGAGAATGGCTACGGTCGAAACCCCGGACGATCGAGCGGGGTTCCAACCTTCGCGCCTTTCTTACGGGCGGGGTTTCAAACCGGAGTTGGTTTCTGGGTGAGCGGACAGCCGGCATCCGGTCTAGACGCGCGCCATGCCGTGGTTTCCCTAAACGCTCTCCCATGTTGTCCCGATAATCTGGATCAGGTCTTCATAGCCCTCTGGAAGATGGGCGTCCTGCGGTTTTGCGTAGCCGGACATGGCATCCGCCAGCGCCTGGACTTCGGATTCCCTCAGCACCGCGTCTTCTGTACGGAATTGCTCCACGCGATAGAGCGC
>JAIRMN010000041.1 GCA_031258715.1 Zoogloeaceae bacterium | reverse complement strand
GCCGTCTCAACCGCGACTATGAAATAAACCCGCGTCAATCCGAAAGCATGATTAAGCTCGCTATGATTCATCTACTGCTCAAACGCCTCGCATGACATTTCTTGAGACGGCTTCTTAGATATTATGTTCACCCCATTCATCTTGATGTTTGGGGTTTGTTTCGGAAGCGTGGCGCGACCTGTTTCCTCTATGGATTCAGAGCACGAAGGACAGCTTTTGGCGTACCGCCCTCTCCTCTGTTTTCTATTGTTCGAATCGTGCCCCTTGAAACTCCCGGTCTGGCCGCCATATCGGACTGGGATACAAATTTTGCCGTTTTGAAGGAGTCTTTGATGAAGCGTGTCGTGTTGCTGGTATTGACCAATCTGGCGATCCTTGTGATGTTGTCGGTCGTGGCGGGGCTTTTGGGTGTGGATCGTTATCTTGCCCAGGATGGGTTGAATCTTCTTCCCCTCTTGTTGTTCTCGGCAATCATCGGGTTTGGCGGCGCGTTGATTTCGCTTGCGCTTTCGAAGTTCGTGGCTCGGCATGCGATGGGTGTGCGGGTAATCGATCCGCGTCAGCCCAATGGCGAGACGGAAGCCTGGCTTGTGCAGGTGGTCGAGCGTCTGGCAAGGCGCGCCAACATCGGGATGCCGGAAGTCGGCATTTACGAGGGCGCGCCCAATGCCTTCGCCACGGGCGCGCGGCGGGACGCCGCGTTGGTGGCGGTTTCCACCGGTCTTCTACGCGGGATGCGCAAGGACGAAGTGGAAGCCGTGCTGGGACACGAAATCGCGCACGTCGCCAATGGCGACATGGTCACGCTGATCCTGATCCAGGGGGTGGTCAATACCTTCGTGTTTTTCCTTGCGCGGGTCATTGGTTTTCTGGTCGACCGCTTGGTCTTCAAGACGACGCGGGGAGTTGGTATGGGTTACACGCTTACCGTGCTCGTCCTGCAATTTGTCTTTGGCATCCTTGCAAGCGCGGTCGTGGCCTGGTTTTCCCGTCAGCGCGAATACCGCGCCGACGCGGGCAGCGCGGCTTACCTGGGTTCTCCGCAAGCCATGATTGCCGCGCTCAGGCGTCTGGACACCATGACGGCGGAACCCTTGCCGGAAAGCCTCCGCGCCTCCGGCATTTCCGGCGGCAAGTTTTCCGCGTTCTTTTCCTCGCATCCGTCCATCGCGGATCGCGTCGCGGCGCTGCAAAGGAGATGAACGGGTAAGTCGCGCCGCGCCTGGATTTCGGCGCGGCTGCCGCTTCCCGCTTCAGGACGACAGGTCTGGCGGTGTGCTTTCCTGGCGTTCGCCCACTTCCCGCACCACGTTGGCGCGTCCCAAGAGCAGCGCGTCCAGTTGGCCGATGTGCTGGATATCCTTGTTGGTATAGGGAAACCGGTGCAGCACGTAGCGCATGGCGTTCAGGCGCGCGCGTTTCTTGCAGTCGGATTTCACCACCGTCCATGGGGAATCCGCCGTGTCCGTGTAGAAGAACATCGCTTCCTTGGCCTTGGTGTATTCGTCCCATTTGTCGAGGGAAGCCATGTCGATGGGAGAGAGTTTCCATTGTTTCAGGGGATGGCTCTTGCGTTCCTTGAAGCGGCGGCGTTGCTCCTCGCGGGAAACGGAAAACCAGAACTTGACGAGGTGGATGCCGCTCCTCACCAGGTTGCGCTCGAATTCCGGGCATTGGCGCATGAATTCCGCATATTCGTCCGGCGTGCAGAAGCCCATCACCCGTTCCACCCCGGCGCGGTTGTACCAGGAACGGTCGAAGAGCACGATTTCGCCCTGGGTGGGCAGGTGCTGGATGTAGCGCTGGAAATACCACTGGCCGCGCTCGACCTCGGAAGGCTTTTCCAGAGCCACCACCTTCGCGCCGCGCGGGTTCAAATGTTCCATGAAACGCTTGATGGTGCCGCCCTTGCCCGCCGCGTCGCGGCCCTCGAAGAGGATCACCAGGCGCTGTCCGGTTTCCTTGACCCAAGCCTGCAATTTCAGGAGTTCCACCTGCAACTGGTATTTTTGCTTTTCATAATTCTTGCGGGACATCAGGTTCTTGTAGGGATACCCGCCCTCGCGCCAGTCTTCGGAGAGCATGTCGTCGGGACGAACCATCCGTCTCGTCTCCTCCGTTTTCAGGAGCGCGTCGCGCAAGGCGGCCGCGTCGTCCGGAGAGGCGCCGGCGAGGATGGTTTCCAGTGTGCTGACAACCGACTGGATTCCTTCTTTTTCCGCCGTCTGGCGCAGGATGTCGGAAACCGCCACCATCTTGAATTCCCGCGCCGCCGAGGTGGCCTGGTCGATCTCGAATGCCGCGATGCCGGATGCCGTGGAAGAAGTGGCAATGTCTCCCGCGCGCGCCAGGCGGGGACGAGCGGGAAGTTTGACTGGCTTTGCGGATGGGGCGGCGGGACGCGTGTTCCGACGTGTCGTTTTGGGTGTTGGCATGACGGCTCCTGTGAAGGGATGAAGGAATCAGGGCGTAACTATAGATCAGGGATCGAAAATCCGCATTCGATCTCCGGGAAAGACAGAAAACAAAGAAGTTACCGGCGCTTTGCGCCGCGGGTTATGCATCTGGATTGCTTCGTCGCTTCGCTTCTGAGAATGACGGGGTTGGGTGCGCGCCAAGTCGCGCCGCGCTCGCAATGACGCTCCTCCCCGTCAAAAGCGAGGGGCGAAGCGCCTGATTGCCAATTCGCGCTGCGCCCGCAATAACGGGGGGACGGGTTTTCTGATTCCTGACTCCCGATCTGTCCTCTGTCTTCTGTTTTCTGTCCCCTACCCGCCCTACAGCGTCAAGGTGGAAATGTCGCTAATCGTGCCGGTATTGCAACCGCTGGGCAGGTAGGCGCTGTTGACGTTCGTGACCGTGCATTTCCATTGGTCATCGTTGTAGCGCGTGATGGCAACCATCACGCCGCTGCTGCTGTCTTCTCCCACTTTCAGGTAGGCGGCCACACTGCGCGATCCATCCTGGCGCAACCTACCGCTGATGATGTAGAGAATCGCGCGGGCGCGGCAACCGTGTTTGCCCTCCGCCGGGACGCAAACCCCCCATTCCTCGGCCTTCACGGTATGAAAGCCCGGCGGGTCGAGCAGTTCGGAGGGGACGGCGGTATTTTTCAGGCTGACGCAAGGATGCCCGATATCCACCGAACTCTCGCCCGCAATCGGCGTCACGGACGCCAGTGGCTGAAGATACTTGCCATCCGCGATGCAGGTTTCGATCTCGTTGCGGATCGTCGTTATCTCCTGGACGGCGCGGTTGAGCTGCGCCTTGATGACGTAATCCTGGTACAGCGGAACGGCGATTGCCCCCAGGATGCCGATGATGGCGACGACCAGCATCAACTCGACCAGATTGAACCCCGACTGAACTGTTTTCATTTCGATTCCCCTCTTGAGCCTGAATGCGACAAACACGAAAAGCAAAACACATGCCGGACAGGAATCCATCCCGCCGCGCACGCGAACAACATGATTCTAGACCATTCAGGCGGCGGATAACAGGGAAAGTCTGGCACGCGCGTGCCGCAATTGTGCCGTGACGCGGAAAAAACCTACAATGTCGCGTCCATTACTTGCGCCTGAAGGCCAGCCTTCCTTAATCCCGCTTTTTTCCAGATGCCGCCGGATCCCCTGTCCTTCGTGTTTTGCCATGCAGCCCGAATTGTGGCGGAAGTCATGGCGGGGCAGAGTCTGGCGCAAGGGAGCCTGGATCGGGTTCCGGCGGCGGCGCGGGAAATGGTCTATGGCGTCCTGCGCGCCTATGGCGAGGGCGACGCCTTGCTCGCGCCCCTGCTGAAGACCCGGCCTCCCGCGCGGATTCACGCGCTCCTCTTGTGCGCCGTCTATCGGCTTGCCGACTGGCCGGACGCGCATACCGTGGTCAATCAGGCGGTCGAAGCGGCGACAGACATGGAAAAGGGGCGGCACAAGGCGCTGGTCAACGCGGTGTTGCGGAACTTCCTGCGGCGGCGGGAAGCCCTCCATGCCGGTCTGATGGCGGCGGATCGCCAAAAACATCCCGGCTGGTGGGTCAAGAAGTTGCAGGCGGCCTATCCCGATTCGTGGCGGGAGATCGTGGAAACCGGCAACCAGCCGCCGCCCATGAGCCTGCGGGTAAATCTCCGCGAAACGACGGTCTCGGACTATCTGGAGGACTTGCAGGCGGCGGGCATGGCGGCGGCGGCGATGGGAGAATGCGGCGTGACGCTGGCAGCGCCAGTATCCGTCGAACGTCTGCCGGGATTCCTGGAAGGCAGGGTATCGGTACAGGACATCGGCGCGCAACGCGCGGCGTTTTTGCTTTCTCCCAAACCGGGCAGCCGGGTGCTGGACGCCTGCGCCGCGCCGGGCGGCAAAACGGCGCATCTCCTAGAGCGCGGCGATCTCGATCTGACGGCGCTGGACATTCATCCGGCGCGTTGTCGACAAATCAGGCACAATCTCGAACGGTTGCATTTGTCCGCCCGGATACGCGAAGGCGACGCCTGCCGTCTCGACGCGGAAATGGCGAACACGGGGTTCGACGCCATACTGGCGGACGCGCCCTGTTCGGCAAGCGGCGTGGCGCGGCGTTTTCCGGACATAAAATGGTTGCGCCGCCCGGAAGACATCGCCCGTTTTGCCCGCCAGCAGGCGAAAATGCTCAAAAGCTTGTGGCGGGCGCTGCGTCCTGGCGGAAAATTGCTCTACGCGACCTGTTCGGTGTTTCCGGAGGAAAACGGCGAACAGATCCGGCGCTTTCTGGCGCAAACACCGAACGCCCACCTGTTGGGCGAGGAAGAATGGCGTCCCAGCGCCCAACATGACGGTTTTTATTATGCGCTCATCGAGTCAAAAGACTGAGAACAGAAGAGAGAGGAGAGAAAGCCCCGCGCGGCGCGAATCGTCTCGTCTTCTCTTTGCCCTCCTCTGTCTTCTGTCTTTTGTCTTCTGTCTTCCCTCACCCGCCCGCGCGGCGGGCGTGGAGGCGCTGCGCCAGGAACTGACGGCGATGGAACCGGGAGGCTATGCGCTCTCGGCGGATTTTCGCGTCGATTTCAACGCGCGCTTGGAAGAAGCTGTGGCGCATGGCGTGCCGTTAGTCTTTGAACTGGAATTCCGTCTGGAACGTCCGCGCTGGTACTGGACGGATGAAACGATCGCGCGCAAACGCCAGGCCTGGCGGCTTTCCTATCACGCCCTGACGCGCCAGTACCGATTGTCGATTGGCGCGTTGCATCAATCCTTCGCCACGCTGGAAGACGCCATCCAGGTATTTTCCCATGTGCGCCGCTGGCAGGTGCTGGAAGCGAACCTGAAACCGGGATCGCGCTACGCGGCCAGCTTGCGGTTGCGCCTGGACGTTTCGCAGCTGCCCAAGCCTTTTCAGGTTTCCGCCTTCACCAACCGGGATTGGTCTCTGGATTCGGGCTGGCAGGAATGGGATTTCATCGTGCCGCAGGCGGCGGCGAACGCCGCGCCGGATGAGGACGCCCCTCCGGAGGAAGCGCAATGAAGCGAATGATTGCGATACTGGCGACGCTGGGCGGCATTTTCGGCATCCTGTTGTGGTCGTTTCTCATGCTTGCCGCGACCTCGGCGAATACCCTGAGCGGGCAATATCCGCTGATCCTGACGGCCAATCTGTTGCTGGTCTTGACCCTGCTCGCGCTGGTGAGCTGGCAGATGTACCGGCTCTGGCGCGACTTGCGCGGCAAGGTGTTCGGTTCGCGCCTGAAACTGCGGCTGATGCTGATGTTCGGCCTGGTGGCGGTGATTCCCGGCGCGTTGATGTATGGCGTCTCTGTGCAGTTCATCACCCGATCGATTGAAAGCTGGTTCGATGTGCGCGTGGAAAAGGCGCTGGAATCCGTGCTGAACCTGGGACGTTCATCGCTCGACTATCTCCAGAGCGAACTCCTGCAAAAAGCCCACAGCATGGCGCGGGATCTGGCGGCGGGCGCGACTTCAGACAGCCAGTTGCGCTCCCAGCTCTCGCGGCTGCGCGAACAGTCCGCCGCGGATTCCGTCGCCCTGTTCGCGCCCAATGGACAGTTGATGGTCAGCGCCCAGAGCGATCTTTCCCAGCCTTTGCCTCCTCTCCCCTCCCCAAGCGAACTGAAGCAGGCGCGCGCCAGCGCCCAGCAGACGCTCTCGCTCATCGACAACCTGGATACCGGGCATCTGCAATTGCGGATATTGATCGCCGTCGCGCCCAAGCATTTCTTTGAGCCGCCCCAGATATTGCAACTGGCGCAAAACGTGCCGGAAAGCCTGAGCGCGAACGCCGAAGCGGTGCAGGCGGTGCACCGGGATTATCAGGAACTTCAACTGGCGCGCGAGGGGCTGACGCGGATTTACGCGCTTTCCCTGACGCTTACCGTGCTGGTGGCGCTTTTTTCCGCCTTTGCCCTTGCGTTCGTGCTGGCGCGACGGCTTTCCGCGCCGCTTTCCATCCTGGTGGAAGGCACACAGGCGGTGGCGCAGGGCGATTATTCGCCGCGCCAGGCGGTGAAGACCCACGATGAACTGGGGATGCTGACCCAATCCTTCAACCGCATGACGCGCCAACTGGACGAAGCCCGGCGCGAAACGGAGCGGCATCGCAGCGAAGTGGAAGCGGCGCGCGCCTGGCTGGAATCCATCCTGGCCAACCTTTCCGCCGGGGTGCTGGTCTTTGACCGCAATGCCCTGCTGCGCACCATCAATGCGGGCGCCGTCAATATTCTCGGCGCGGACTCGAAGACGCTCGTCGATCACGACGCCACCGGATGGGACGACGCTTTTTCCGCGCTGGGCAAGGTGATTCACGCGCATTTTGCCCGCGACGCGCGCGAATGGCAGGAACAGTTCGAACAGAAGGAACCCGGCGGCCAGAAAAAGATACTCCTGCTGCGCGGCGCGGCGCTGCCCGCCGTGAGCGGCGGCGGGCATGTGGTGGTGTTCGACGACGTGACCCAACTCATCAACGCGCAAAGAAGCGCCGCCTGGGGCGAGGTGGCGCGGCGCCTAGCGCATGAGATCAAGAATCCGCTCACGCCCATCCAGCTTTCCGCCGAACGCCTGCAACTGAAGCTCGCCGGTCATCTGGAGGATCGCGCGCGCGAACTCCTCGAACGCTCGACCCAGACCATCATCAACCAGGTATTGGCGATGAAGCGCATGGTCGATGATTTCCGCGACTATTCGCAACGCGCGACGCCACAGTTCGCCGCGCTCGACCTGAACGCGCTGATCCGCGAAGTGTTGGCGCTATATGAACATTCGCGCATGGTCATCACGGCGGAACTGGCCTCCGACCTACCGCCGGTTTCGGGCGACGCCAACCAGTTGCGCCAGATCATCCATAACCTCCTGAAGAATGGCGAGGACGCCTTGGAATCCGTCGCCGCGCCGCGTCTCTTCATCCAGACCGAAAAGGTGGACGCGGGATTCATCCGCCTGCGGATCAGCGACAACGGCGAAGGCTTTCCGCCCGAAATGCTGGCGCGGGTGTTCGAACCCTATGTCACCACCAAACCGCGCGGCACCGGACTGGGGCTACCCATCGTGAAAAAAATCGTGGAAGAACATCAAGGCGGCATCGACCTCCAGAACCTAGAAAAAGGCGGCGCGAGCATCCGCATTCGTCTGCCAGTCGCCTTGCAAGATACCCTGACCCTCTAGGAAGAAAAGGAAAACGACAATGGCTGACATTCTGGTCGTCGATGACGAAATCGGCATACGCGAACTGCTCTCGGAAATCCTGGCGGACGAAGGGCACCGCGTGCGCCTGGCGGAGGACGCGGCCAGCGCGCGCAAACACCGCAACGAACGGACGCCCGATCTGGTGTTGCTCGACATCTGGATGCCCGACACCGACGGCATTTCGCTCCTGAAAGAATGGAGCGCGAACGGCCAGCTCACCATGCCGATCGTCATGATGTCGGGGCATGGCACCATCGATACGGCGGTGGAAGCCACGCGCATCGGCGCGGTGGATTTCCTAGAAAAGCCCATCGCCCTGCAAAGGCTGCTTTCCACCGTGCAAAAAGCCCTGAAGCATGACCGCATCGGACTGCGTCCTCCGGCGACGCTGGCAGCGCTGGCGCATGCCCATGTTTTCCGGGATTTGCAAAAACGCCTGGAACTGGCCGCCACCTGTTCCAATACCCTGTTCATCAAGGGCGGCACGGGCGTCATCGTCGAACTCTGCGCGCGCACCTTGCAGCGTCCTCATGCCGTCTGGCTGGATCTGCTGGCCTATTCCGGCACACTGAACCAGGAAGTGCTGCAAAAGACGGCGGGCGGGCTGATCTACATCAGCGACATTGCCGTCATGGGCAAGTTGCAGCAGATGAACCTGGCCTTCGCGCTGGAACGCCAGGGACAGCACAACATTCTCATTGTCGCCGCCGCTTCGCAGCCTCTGGAGGATTTGGCGCGGCGCGGCTGGGAATCCCCGGCGCTGACGCGCTTGCCGGAAGTCTGGATTACCTTGCCCGACTTAGGTGAACACGCGGACGACCTGCCGGAAATCGCCAGTCTTTTCCTAGGGATGCTGGTCGAACGCCAGGAAGTGCCGTTGCGCAGTTTTTCCAGCGCCGCCCTGAATCTCCTGCGGGTGCGCTGGCCGAACCGCAAGACCTCGCCGGAAAATTCGCCTTGGAACGAATTGCAGACCCTGATCCGAAACCTAGCGCTGACCACGCTGGAAGAAAAAATCGGCGAAGACGATATTTTGCGGCTCCTTCCCATAAAAACAGAGGAACCCACGAAATCGCTCGCGCCGGAGGCCATCGAACGTCTGTTCGCGCTTGCCGCGCGCGAGGCGCGCGACGGCTTCGAGCAATATTATTTCCGCCACCTCCTGGAGGCCGAGCGAGGCAACATGACGCGCGTGGCGCAACGCGCCGGCCTGGAGCGCACGCATCTCTACCGCAAGCTGAAACAACTGGGCATCGCCGCCGGGCGGCGCAACGACTGACTGAAACAGGCTATCGCATGAAAATCATCCTTCTCGGTGCCGGACAGGTCGGCACTAGTGTCGCAGAAAACCTGGTATCGGAAGAAAACGACATAACCATGATCGACTACAACGGCGAGGCGCTTGCCGCCTTGCAGGACAAGCTGGATCTGCGCACCGTCACCGGCAACGCCGCCTATCCTTCAGTATTGAAAAGCGCCGGCGCGGAAGATGCCGATCTCATCATTGCCCTGACCCAGAGCGACCAGACCAATCTGGTTGCCTGCAAGATCGCGCAAAGCATCTTCAACATCCCCACCCGCGTCGCTCGTCTGCGCTCACGGGATTTTCTCGAAGACGAACGCCTGCTCGCGCCGGAAAACTTTGCGGTGGATTTCACGATCTGCCCGGAACAAATCATCACCGACTACATCGCGCGACTGGTCGAATTTCCGGAAGCCTTGCAGGTGCTGGATTTTTCCGGCGGACGGGTTTCCCTGGTGGCGGCACGCGCCAAGGAAGGCGGTCTCCTGGTATCCAGACCCATCCGGGAAATGCGCGCCCACCTGCCGCTGGATACGGACGCCTGCATCACCGCCATCTTTCGCCACGACAAACCCATCGTTCCCGATGGCGACGTGTGTCTTCAGGCGGGCGATGAAGTCTTCGTGCTTGCCGCCGCCGAGCATATTCGCGCCGTGTTGCGTGAAATCCGCCAGCATGAGCCGCCAGTGCGCCGCATCATGATCGCGGGCGGCGGCAACATCGGCCTCAAGGTCGCCGCCGCGCTGGAAGAGCGTTACGAAGTCAAAATCATCGAACAGTTCCGCGCGCGCGCCGACGAGGTTGCCAGCGCCCTGAAAGACAGCCTGGTGCTCTGCGGCAATGCCACCGACGAAGATCTGCTGGAACAGGAAAACGTCGCGGAAATGGACATGTTCCTGGCGCTCACCAATGACGACGAAGACAACATCATGACCGCCTCGCTCGCCAAGCGCATGGGATGTGGCCGAGTAGCGGCGCTGATCAATCGCAGCGCTTATGCTGACATGATGCAAGGCGGCCCCATCGACATCGGCATTTCTCCGGCGCACATTTCCATCGGCACGCTGCTGGCAAGGGTAAGAAAAGGGGATGTCATTGCCGTCCATTCCCTGCGCCGCGGCGCGGCGGAGGCGCTGGAAATGGTGGCGCACGGCGATAAGGGCAGCTCCAAGGTCATTGGTCGCCGCATCGGCGAAATCCCTTGGCCGAAAGGCGTCACCGTCGCCGCGCTGGTGCGCGACTTCGATTGCGTCACGCCCATCGAAGTGCGCGACGACGGTACAGTAGACCGCCGCATGGGACGCGTCGAAATCGCCCATGCCGACTCCATCATCCAGGCCAATGATCATGTCATTGTTTTTTGCGTACAAAAAAAACTGGTGAAAAAAGTCGAACAATTGTTCCAGGTCGGTTTCCATTTCTTCTGAGCGAACAGCGCACATTTATCCATCATGGAACGTTTTTTTCCCGTCTTTCGCGCCCTGGGACTGCTGCTGGCCCTGTTTTCGCTCACCATGCTGATTCCCCTGATCTTTGCCCATGCATTTGAGGACGGCGCGGAATCGGCTTATGACATTGCTTTTTTCGCTACCCTGATCAGCGGCGCGGCGCTCTGGTGCGTCACCCGGAAATTCAGGCGCGACCTGAATGTGCGCGATGGTTTTTTGCTGGTGGCGCTAGCCTGGTCGGTGTTACCGGTATTTGCCGCCATTCCGCTCTATACCCAGCTTGACATCAGTTTCACGCACGCCTATTTCGAAGCCGTCTCTGGCCTCACCGCCACCGGCGCGACGACGCTGGCGCGCATCGACAGCCTGCCGCCTTCCATCAATCTCTGGCGGCACCTGATCATCTGGATGGGCGGCATGGGGCTAATCGTGCTGGCGGTCGCCATTCTCCCCATGCTCGGTATTGGCGGTCGGCAGATGTTCAAGGCCGAAATTCCCAGCCCGATGAAAGACACCAAGCTCACGCCCAGAATCGCCCAAACCGCCAAAGGACTGTGGTTGGTGTATGTGGGCATTACCTCGCTCTGCGCCCTCGCCTATCACCAAGCGGGCATGAGCGCTTTCGACGCGCTCTGCCACGCTTTTTCCACCGTCTCCCTGGGTGGCTTTTCCACCCATGACGCCAGTTTTGCCTACTGGGATTCGCCGCTGATCGAAGGCATCGCCATTTTCTTCATGCTGATCGCCGGGATGAATTTTTCCACCCACTACATTGCCCTGACCGGTCGGAATTTGCGCACCTACTGGCGAGATCCGGAAATCATCTGGTTCCTCGGCGTACTGCTGGCGAGTGTATTGTTGATTACCTTCTATCTCTGGGGGTTTCAAATTTACGATACCAGCACCCATACCCTGCGCTATGCTGCTTTCAACCTCATTTCCATTGCCACCAGCGCCGGGTTCGCCAATACCGATTACAGCCAGTGGCCATTTTTTGCCCCCCTGTGCATGCTCTTTCTGTGCAGTTTCGTCTCCTGTTCCGGATCGACGGGCGGCGGCATCAAGATGATGCGCGCCGTGTTGCTCTACAAGCAGGTTTACCGCGAGCTGCTGCGCGCCATGCACCCCAGTGCCGTGCATCCGGTCAAGCTCGGCGGGCATTCGGTGCCGCAGAACATGCTCTTTGCTGTCCTGGCCTTCAGTTTCATCTACACGGTCAGTCTGGTAACGCTCACACTGGCGCTTTCCTTTTCCGGTCTGGATATCGTCACCGCCTTTTCCGCTACCGTCGCCAGCCTCAACAATACCGGCCCCGGCCTGGGGCAGGTCGGGCCGGTCGGTAATTACGCCCCGCTCAACGATCCGCAAATCTGGATCTGTACCTTCGCCATGCTGCTGGGACGACTGGAAATTTTTACCCTGCTGGTCGTGCTGACTCCGGCCTTCTGGAAGAAATAGGAATCGGCGGATGACCGGAAACAGAAGACGGGAGACAGCGACATCAAAGGCCTCCGCGCCGCCGTCGGCTTCATTGTTCGCCATCCTTCGATCCCTGTCTTTCGGGCAGCGCATCATCGCCTTGGCCTGGCCGTTTTTTGTCGCGCAGATCGCCAGTATCGGCATGACGGTAGTGGATACCCTAATCGTGGGACGTCATTCCACGGCACACCTTGCGGCGGTAACGGTGGGCGGCAGTCTCTACATCACCCTGATACTGGGCATGAGCGGCGTCCTGATGGCGCTGGGGCCAATCATCGGCCAGCATTACGGCGCGGGACGCGCGGACGACATCGGCTCGGACATCCGGGAGGGATTCTGGCTGGCAGTCATGCTTTCCGTCATCGGCATGGGGCTTCTGGCCTTTTCGCCGTTTCTGCTTTCGCCCGCGCGGCTTTCTCCGGAAATCGAGGCCATCGCGGTCGATTACCTGCAACTCCTAGCCTTCTCCCTGCCTTTCCTCCTGGGTTTTCGCGTATTCCAGGCCAGCGCCAACGCCCTGGGTTTTCCCGCGCCGCTGATGTATATCGGCATCCTGGAGACGCTGGCGCACGCCGTCATCGCGTGGGCGCTGGTGGGCGGACATGGCGGCTTGCCGGCGCTAGGCGCGCGCGGGGCGGTGCTGTCGCAAATCCTGGTCAATGGGTTGAGCCTGTGCGCCGCGCTTTATCTGCTGGCGCGTCATCGGCGCTTTCGTCCGTTCGCCGTCTTTTCCCGCCTTGCCCTGCCACGCTGGGCGGCGCAGCGCGCCCTCCTGCGCCTGGGCATACCGATGGGCTGTTCCTACCTCGTCGAAGTCAGCGCCTTTACCCTGATGGCGTTTTTCATCGCCCGCCTTGGCGCGGAAACGGTCAGCGCCTACCGGGTTGCCGCCAACATTTCCGCCGTCACCTACATGCTGCCACTATCGCTGGCGACGGCGACCGCCGCCCTCACCGCCCAAGCCATCGGCGCACGCGACAAGGCGCTGGCGAAACAGGCCATACGCGCCGGACAAATGGTTGGCATTCTTGCCGCGTTCATCATCGCCGCCCTGCTCTACGGTCTGCGCTTTCACATCGCCTGGCTCTCGAATCCCGATGCCCAGATCGCCACGATGGCAGCGAACATGATGATCTATATCGCCGCCTACCAGTTCTTCGACACCATCCAGACCATCGCCGCCTTCGCGCTGCGCGCCTGCAAAATCAGCTTCCTCCCCCTGTGCATACACCTGTGCTGCTTCCTGGGTCTTGGGCTGGGATTGGGCTACTGGCTGGCTTTTCACGCGCCCATCCCGCAGGGCGCAAACGGCTTCTGGCAGGCGATCGTCATCGCCAACATCGCTGCCGCCCTGCTGCTGGGGAGGCTGCTGCTCGTCGTGGCGCGGGAATGGAAAACAGGGGGAAATACCGGACCTACTCCATCTCCCGTCATTTCCTGATCCGGTCTTTGCGACGTGATAATTCCCCATCGTCCGGGCCCCGCCGTCGCCCGCTTTCCATCCGCCCCGGTCAACGCCCGCCTCACTTCTTCCAGACAGGGTTTCGGGAAACAACGCCGCTTATACGAGAATGCCCAATACGCCCCTATCCGCATCCTGAGGCCGCCTGACGCCGTCGCCAACGTCAGATGCCCATCCGCCCTGATTCTTCTTTCTTCTTTCCCCTTCCCGCCCCGCTGAAAAGCCGGTCGTCGCCTTCCCCTTCCAGGAGATGATCGTTCCCGTCCTGCTCAAAAAGACCGTCATCGCCGGAAAGCCCCTCGATGCGGTCATCGTCCGCCGTGCCGTAGAGACTGTCGTTGGCCTCCGTCCCCACAATGCCATTCGCGGGAACCCCCTCGATGGCGAGCGCAAAGACCTAGCTCGCTGACAAGCCTTCCGGGTCAGTCGCCGTCAGGCGCAAGTCCAAGACGCCGACTTCCTCGTTCCCCGGTATGGCGGTGAGCGTGCGTGTGGGCGGATGAAAGGCAATCCAGTCCGGGAGCGGCGCACCGTTTTCCAAGGTAAGCGCGTAGGCGAGTTCGTCGCCATCCGGATCGGCAAAGAGCGAGGCGGGCACTTCGATATTTCAGGATTTCATCTTAGACGGTGTCGTCAAAAGACATGTCATTATTCCGACATGACTTTAAAGATTGAGGATGACCCATGTACCGTGTGCAGCACCGTCACGATATTACGGATCATGTCTAGTCG
>JAIRMN010000035.1 GCA_031258715.1 Zoogloeaceae bacterium | reverse complement strand
GCCGTCTCAACCGCGACTATGAAATAAACCCGCGTCAATCCGAAAGCATGATTAAGCTCGCTATGATTCATCTACTGCTCAAACGCCTCGCATGACATTTCTTGAGACGGCTTCTTAGGCAACATGCGCCATTGGCAGCCTGTCTTGAGGACAAGACGTTTTGCCATTATGTCCACAAGTTTGTGTTACTGCCGGTCTCAAAGCTAATGTCAGGGAAATAATCCCATTCGTCTGGATTGGAATCGGTGATTTTTCCCCAGGCGTTGGGCGCGACGTACAGCAGTGACTCACACCATTGGTCAATGCTTTTAGTAGGCATTTGGTTAGGGTCAGCCTTGACCGAGTTATAGTGTTCCTTCCCTTGGGCGATTACATAGCAGCGGGCATAGAGAAATGCGTCATCTGACTCACCCGATTCTCCGGCGTTATCGGCGTAAATCTCTCCGTCTATGTCGTACAGGGCACGCGATAGAAGCGCATGGAAACTTTGTATTTCAGCGACACTTTTCCCGGCCAATGCCTGCTCAACCGGCGCAACAGCGGATTTGCCGTCCTGGTTCTCAAGCGCGCTCTTGTTGATGAGGGAAATCAGTTGCCAGAATTCTTCTTCAGCCATTTTGAAATCTCCAGGTAAGACCTAACGGTTGATTCAACCCGCGCCGCAAAGCGGCGTCGGCTTGAATGAATGATCAGGCGTGTTATGCCAGATCAAGGAATGTGTCCTTGTACAGCATGCCGTTGATCTCGGCACGAAAATCCTGCCTGGGCGGCCGCCCCTTGCCTCGTACAACAGGTAATGGCTTGACTGCGTGCGGCTTCAGCACGGCCCATTGCGTTTCGCTCAGATCGCTGGGGTACATCGCTTCCTCCTCTCGGCGCTTGATGGGCCTCATCTATCGGCCACACTCACCATTTCTTGAGACAGATTCTTACGGTATCCCAGTACGGGTTGTCCGCCTCCTTGATCTCGACGTTTTTCCCGCACATAGACCAGACCTTCACTCACTTTCTGTGTCTCTTTTCGTGTCGATTCTTTTGCCCATACGTTCAGTTGATCCCGTATTCGATCGTGACCACCACACGCGCTTTCTTGGCGATGGTGCTCTTGTCATAAGAGCCGCCGTAATTGTCGGAACCGGCATCGGAATGGGCGGGCAGGATGTAGAACGCGCCCTGGGAAGCGGAGCGCATGGCGCCAACCCGGACCTTGCCGACCTTGGCGAATTCCTCAGCGCGCTGGCGGGCGTTTTCGGTCGCCGCGCCGATCAGCGACATCTTGATGGCTTCCAGGTCGCGCACCAGATAATCGGGCGAGGCATACACTACGGGTTTGCCTTCCGCTGCCAACTGGATGATCTCCTTGTGCGCCGTAACGATTTTCTGCAAATCACCGCTGCGCACCCGGATGTTCTGTGTGCCGACATAGCCCTGCTGCACCTGGCGATAATGACCCTCCGAATACTCATCCACCATGTTCGGCTTGACCTGTTCGCTGCCTTCCTCACGCGCCGAGGCCGGAAACCCGTGTCGTTCCAGAAAAACTTCCAGCTCGGGACGGGATTGGCGCAAGGCATTCAGGGTCGCGCCGAAATCGCTGTCGATGACCCGGATGCCGACCGACCATTCCGCCAGATCCGCCTCGATCGGCTTTTCCGCCAGTCCTTTGACGACGATTTTCTGGGTATTGTCCCCGATGGTCCGGAATTTTCCTCCCAGGATGAACGCCGAAACCCCCAGCCCCAGTGCCAGCAATGCGCCCAAAACAACTAGCGCGCGTGAAACGCCTCGTTCCATGATGTCCTCCCGCCAAAGAAACGAATTCTACATTGAATTTTTCCGCCTTTCCACCGCCAGAAGATCCAACTTCGTCAAAAACGGGGCGTAGGTTGAAGGTTGGACAAACGAAGCGCAATCCGACAAATCCACTCTCATTATTATCCCGACGCTTGCCGTCGCTGTTTCCTTGTCCAGCGATGCTGCGTATTGCGCTTCGCTTATCCAGCCTACGCGCTGAGAATGACGAGGGTTGGTGATTCCTGTCTCTTGGTCCGGCTGCCGTTCGATTCATACCGAAGTATGATCACGGAGTTCGACAAACAAGGAGTGCGCCTTGCCCGATACACCGATGAAACCTCAACCGTTGCCGATGGAGCAGGTTGCCCAGATACGCCAGGCTGCCGAGCAACCGCGCGACATCTTCCGGGAAGATTTGCAGGTCGAGCTGGACTATGACGAGGAAAGCGTGTGTTGGCTGGATGGGTATATCAAGCGAACGTGCCAGAGAAGCGATGAGCACCAGGTGGCCATCAACTTCATCGGCTCATTCTTGGGCGAATGCTCCATCCGGAATTACGGCGAGCAGTGAGCAATATATGACGAGATGTTCTGTGTTGCGTTCGAGCAAGAAAAATTAGGATGTTTAATCCCAGTGTTTGACGGTACAATGTCTATGACAAAATGGAGGGATGTCCTATGGGACAAGTTCTATACGGCAGCGCCACAACGACTTCAGGCGGCGCGTCGAGCGATGCAGCATAGTCAGGAGAGCATAAGAGCCTTGGCCTGCCGCTACGGCATTACAAAGGAGCCAGCACAGTTCATCATGAACACAGACCATCAAATGCCGGGACTAAACACTTTTTCACATCTATGACAACTGCTCACGAGCAAGCCTCCTTGCCGCAACCAATGCGGACAACATGCGGGCACGATTGCGCGAGTTATTGATGCCAGCGGGCAACCTGCCTTGCCATGATTGGAATTCCCAATGGTCGCCGCTGTCGGCAGGTTGGCGGGTTGAGCCAGAAGGCGAACGGAAGTAGCGGATGGCGGCATCGATCTGTGCCAGGGAAAGAAATTCAAGCTGGAACTTTCCAGACGTGACAATCAGAACCTGGCGCGCGGGATTGGGACCGCTAACCTCCGGCATATGGTCGCGATGAATGGACGGATCAAATGGGATGATCGCCGCGCTACTCATCTGCTGCCTGCCCTACATCTTCCCCTTCTCCAGGTAGCGCAGGTGCCAGGAGAGGCATTCCTCCAAGAGGTGCGGGGTGTGTTTTCCGGCGGATTTGTCGTAGGCGCGTTTGTAGTAATCCTTCAGCGCGGGCTTGAAGTTCGGATGGGCGCAGTGTTCGATTACTGCCTGGGCGCGTTGTTTGGGGGAGAGTCCGCGCAGGTCGGCAAGCCCCTGTTCCGTGACCAGCGCCTGCACGTCGTGTTCGGTGTGATCGATGTGCGAGACCATCGGCACGATGCAGGAAATGTCGCCGCCCCTGGCCACCGAAGGCGTCATGAAGATGGAAAGGTAGGCGTTTCGGGCGAAGTCGCCGGAGCCGCCCAAGCCGTTCATCATCTTCGTGCCCATGATGTGGGTGGAATTGACGTTGCCATAGATGTCGGCCTCGATCATGCCGTTCATGGCGATGATGCCCAGACGCCGGATGACTTCCGGATTGTTGGAGATTTCCTGTGGGCGCAGGATGATGTTCCTGCTGTAGCGGGCGAGATCGGCGTTCAGTTCCGAGAGCGCGTCGGGCGAGAGCGAGAAGGCGGTGGCCGAGGCGCAGACAAGCTTGCCCGACTTTATCATGTCCAGCATGCCGTCCTGCAGGACTTCGGTGTAGGAAGTGAGATTCTCGAACGGCCCCTCGTTCAGGCCGGAGAGCACGGCGTTGGCGATGTTGCCGACCCCGGATTGCAAGGGGAGCAGGTTTTTCGGCAAGCGCCCTTTTTTCACCTCGTGGGCGAGGAATTCCAGGATGTGTCCGGCGATCTTTTTGGAACTCTCGTCGGGCGGGGAGAAGGGCGAATTACGGTCGGGGCGATGCGTTTCCACCACGGCGGCGACTTTGGCGGGATCGACCTCCAGATAGGGCGAGCCGATGCGGTCGGTGGCCTTCACGAGCGGGATCGGCGTGCGGTGGGGGGGCAGCGCCACGTTGTAGATGTCGTGCATGCCTTCAAGCGCGGCGCTCTGCCAACTGTTTACTTCGAGGATCACTTTGTCGGCCTGGGCAAGCCAGGTTGGGTTGTTGCCGACCGAGGACGAGGGAATGAGCTTACCGTCTTCGGTAATGCTGACCACTTCGATGATGGCGACATCGAGCTTTCCAAGAAAGCCAAAGGCGGCCAGTTGCGCGACGTGGGAAAGGTGGATGTCGGTGTATTCGACGCTACCTTCGTTGATCTTGTTCCTGAGCACTGGGTCGGATTGATAGGGAAGGCGTTTTTCGACGCCATCCACGATGGCGAGCGAGCTATCGAGATCGGGCGCGGTGGAAGCGCCGGTCCACAGACTCACCCGGAATTTCCTGCCGGAAACACGGGCATCCAGGATGCGCTTGGCGAGCGCCACCGGAACGACCTTGGGATAACCCGCGCCAGTAAAGCCGCTGACACCGACATTAGCGCCCGCGGGAACGAGCGCAGCGGCTTCTTCAGCCGACATGATTTTGCTTTCCAATTGGGGATTGAGAATACGATTTTCAGACATTGCGCTTTCCTGTTATTGGATTGAGAGTAAAAAGGCCGCCATAGACGCAGGCGCGGACCCCGCGGCAACCCCAGCCTCGGATTCTAAACAGCCCGCCCACCAACAAGCAAACATTTTGTTTTCGACGGGGATCAAAGGACAGAAGACAGAAAAAGTTACCGGCGTATCAAGCCGCGGGTTACGAATCTGGATTGCTCCGTCGCTTCGCTCCTCGCAATGACGGGATTGGGCGCATACCAAGTCGCGCCGCGCCCGCAACGACATCGGAGTGGAACAGCCGTCGCCTACCGGAGAGGCTGAATAGGCATTCAGAAGCGCCTGCCGCGCCAGATCATCGGGCATCCGTTCGTAGAGGCCATAGCCAGGAACTTGCCGGGTTCGCGGGTCGATGACCCTAGCTAGACACGGCCAGCCCTCGCGGGTCGGCGGTGATGTCCCCGACACAGGCCGGCGTCGGGCTATCGACGGCGAACTGTCGATCCAGCCGATTCCCGGCCACCGGACGATGGTGCCGACTGTCGGTGGCGCGGGCAAGCCTGGAAGCCGGAAACCGGTGTCGCCAGCAGGCGGCATGATATCCAGGCAGGATGGCGAATCCGTTCTCGCGCGACGAAGGACTATCTCATTTGGACGCCCCGACGAAGAACGCCCTCGCTTTTTTCAGGATTTCGCGCGCCATCCCGATCATGGCGTTCTGAGTCAGCAGCCGGGTTGATTCGCTCTCCATCTCACTGACCGGCTTGCGACCGGAAGAAATCAGCGGCTGACCAGCGCGCGCGGCCTCCAGCCAGTGGCGCAGTGTCTTGACCGGCATGTCCAACGGCCGGGCCACTCTGGCCTGATCAACTGGACTCCGCCAGGGCGATAGCCTGTGCCTTGAAGTCGTCTGTGTAGCGACGACGAGAAATTTGCATGTGAACCTCCAGGTCGCAATGTCGATGTAATTATCGCTTCCTGGCGTCCATTTTTTTGGGGGGACAGGATCACTCTGTCTCCTGAAACGCCGAAGCCGACGGAAAGGCCGACTGAATTGCTTCGTTCCGGAGAATGACGGGAGGGGAGCGTTGTCCTGGGGGGCTGCGCGACCTGAAACGCGCCCAACCCCGTTATTCTCGGGAGCGAAGCGACGAAGCAATTCAGATTCGTAACCCGCGGCTCGATGCGCCGGTAACTCCGATGTTTCCTGACTCCTGTCCTCCCTCCTCTGTCTTGCGTCGGTTCACGAAACAAAACGCCGCATCCGTTTGAATCGCGCCCGTGGATAGCCGCGGACATGACATGCGCCCGCCGCGTGGTGGCGTGGAAATGGCGAAAAGACTCCCGATCAGGCGGATCCCTAGGATCGGTTACGCAAATCATGGACAAACCCTGCCGTTGCGCCCAGCAATGCCACAACCGGCAATGTGAATCGACATGGGATTTCCATCGAAAATCCGCTATCATGCGTCTGCCCGCGGCCACACAACCCGCGCGCATGATTTTTGACGACACAATTTGACCGGATATGGCAACACTTTTCGACAGGAAATTACAAACGCCAAGATTTTCACGATTTGGCGACACGGCGCTATTGACAAGCGTAATCCTGGCCGGAACGGTTTTCCCGCGCCTGATGTTGCTGGGATGGTTTCCGGTAACGGACGACGGCTATTACACCTATGTCGCGCAACAG
>JAIRMN010000022.1 GCA_031258715.1 Zoogloeaceae bacterium | reverse complement strand
CAAGAGTGGATTATTTCTGAAGAAATTATTGAAGAAAGCGGAGAACTGGAAGGGTTTGATTACATTCGGGGGAAAATCTTTGGACGGGCTATCGCTGTATATGGATGGATGGATTCTTGCCTCACCGGAGATGCTGCCGAGGCCATATATTACCAAATGCCCTTATCCATCAAAGATAATGCTGAGCATACAGGTGCACAGATGAGAGGGTTCCGTGGTTTCGTTTGTACAAAATACAGGCAATACGATACTGAAAAGCATGATTATGAGTATATGATATCAATCAATTTAAAAGAGGGGGTGATTGATGATCATAATTTACTTTGTCCAAAGCAGTAACATCTATTATAAACGTCGCTCTGACTTGCAAAACCCAAAAGACCAGAAATCGGAGTTTGCCACAGACGGCAAACCGGAGCCAGACAGCGGCGCTTGATGCGAAGCGCGAAAGTCGATACTGGCGAGGTGGCGGAAAGTAGCGAACATGGGCGGTTGGCTATGGCCTAACATCAGATGGCTGTTGACCTTCAGATAGTCCATGACCCACACATTCCGTCCGCCGAATTTGTCTTTCAGACGCGCGTCCATCCGCTCGGCCACTGTGCGCTCGCGGTAACGTATTGCATCGGGCGGCTCGAACACGATCTTCTCGCCGCTGCGCGGGTATGGTCAATCAAGGGGGCATGCCCCAACATACGATTGTGTCCGCGCAGTTCCAGACCGCAATAGCCCGTGGTCATGCATGGTGTCGCCCAGGGAGACCGGAGAGAGCGTTTGGGGAGTCGTTCATCCAAAAACTAACCCCGGTTTGAAACCCCGCCCTTCAGGGCGGTGCGAAGGTTGAGACCCCTTCCCAATTGCGTTAGACCGACAGCCCTGAAGGGCTGTCGCTAATTTCTTGCCGTCCTCTCCTTTGCCGCGTTCATACGGGCGACGCATTCCGTCCCTGTTCGACAATCCCCGCAAACCCGTCGGACACCTTCCGGAAGACTTCCACCAGCGAGGGGTCGAAGTGTTTGCCGCTGCCTTCGATGATGGAGGCGTTTGCTTCCGCGATGTCGAGCGGCGGCTTGTAGGGGCGCTGGGAGATGAGCGCGTCGTAGACGTCGGCGATGGCCATCAGGCGGCCTTCCAGCGGGATGTCCTCGCCGGAAAGTCCTTGCGGGTAGCCGCTGCCGTCCCATTTTTCGTGGTGTGTGGCGGCGAAGACCTTGGCGTGGCGCAGGAAGGCGTGTTCCGCCGTGTTTTCCTCGATTTTTTCGATGATGCGGATGCCGATGGCGACGTGCGTCTTCATGATCTCGAATTCTTCCGGCGTGAGTTTGCCGGGCTTGTTCAGGATGGCGTCGCTGATGGCGATCTTTCCCACGTCGTGCAGTTGCGAGGAAGAAAGGAGAAGCGCCATGTCCCAGCCGGAAACCTTCTCCTGATAGAGATCCTCCCGCGCGAGGGCTTCTATCAACAGGCGCAGGTATTCCCGCGTGCGGCTGATGTGGCTGCCGGTCACGTCGTCGCGGAATTCGACCAGGTTGGCGACCGTGCATAAGACCGAATTTTGCAGATCGACGATGCGTCCGCCTTGCTGATGCACCATGCCTTGCAGGTCGGCGTTGTAGCGCGCCAGTTCCTTTTTTCGCAAGGCGGCTTCCAGGTGGTTTTCGATGCGTTTCAAAAGGAGCGGGGCGGAAAAGGGTTTCAGCACATAATCGACCGCGCCTAGGCTCAAGCCTTCCAGTTCGCTGTCTTCGTCCGTCCGGGCGGTGACGAAGATGACCGGGATTTCAGCGAGACGACCGTCGGCGCGCAGGCGGCGCATGGCTTCGTAGCCGTTCATTTCCGGCATCTCGATGTCGAGCAGGATCATGTCCGGGGAGACGTGTTCCAGCGTCTCGAAGAGTTTGGCCGCCGAAGGCAGGGGATAGACTTCGTAATGGCTCCTGAGCATGTCCTTGCCCATGAGCAGGGTGGGCATGTCGTCGTCCACGAGCATGATTTTTGCCCGCTTTTCCACGTTTCAGTCCTCCTTTTCTTATCCGAAGATTATTCGGGGCGCCCCATTGTCTGGGCGCTCTCCTTCTTGCCGACAATCTCGACCGCTCCACCCGCGCCGATCCTGACCGTGTAGTCCAGACGATCTATTCGCCCCTCCTGCAAGAGTTGCACCCTGAAAGTCGTGGTCGCGGTTTGCGCGATCGAACCGATCCCGCCGCCGCCGCGCATCGGGTAGGTTTTTTCCACGTCGGCGAGAATGGCTTGATAGATACAGATCGACTGTTTTACCGGATCCATGTCGCATTTCTCCAATTCTCCGGCATTCGCCGGGGACGTCGTCAGGCATGACCATGCCAGCCAGGTTCCCGCGATCAATATCGCGGCAAGCGCCGCGCCCCTTGGAGATTTTGCCTGTTTCATTCAATGCCTCTCCTTTTCCTTGTTCAGCTTCGCCAGGGCTTCGGCCATGCGCGAAAGTTCCATCGCTTCCGCCTGCTCGCGCAGCCAGGCGACGAATGCCTGCCGGTTCCGGTAGCGGTAGCTTTCCAGTTCCGCGAGCGCCGCGTCCACGCTGTCCATGTCGTAGGCGATAGCGGCCGCTTCGAGCCGGGCGAGCGTTTCGGGGTCGGGCGCGTTCTTCAGGGGTTTTTCCGCTTCGCCGCTTTCCGCCGGGAAGGCCGAGAGACTGGCGAGGAGCCGCGCCGTCATCTCGACGAAATCGGCGTTATTCGCGCCGATGAAGGCGAGATCGCCCTCCTTTGCCGCCGCTTCCAGCCTTGCCGCCTTCTGGCTGACTTCTGTCGCGCCGACGCTCAAAGCCCCGCCCTTGAGTCCGTGCATGACGACGGTGTAGTCGGCGAGCGTCTCCCTGGAGACTGCCTTCGCCTTCTCCAAAAGGGCGGGGGTATGCCGCGCCCAAGATGTCAGCACACGCCGGTAAATTTTCATGTCGCCGGAAAAGCGTTTCAGGGCGGCTTCGATGTCCAGTCCGGGAATGGCCGCTTGCGGGAGCGTGTCCTCCGGTTCTCGCGCCTTGTCCTGGATGAAGCGCGAGAGCACAGCGTCCAGTTGCCACATGTCGATGGGTTTGGCAAGAAACGCCTGGAAGCCGCTTTCCAGAAACCGTTGTTCGTTGCCGACGATGGCATTGGCGGTGAGGACGACGATGGGGACGTTTTTGGCGTATTCCGTGCCGATCTCCCGGATGGCCTTGAGCGCCGCGACGCCATCCATGCCGGGCATCATGTGATCCATGAAAATGATGTCGTAACGGAGGCGTTCCGCCCGCGCCATGTCGATCGCCTGCTGGCCGCTGGTCGCGTAGTCGATGCGCAGCCGGTAGCGTTCCATCATGCCGGCGGCGACTTCGAGGTTGCTTTCCACGTCATCGACTACCAACACGGCGGCGTGGGAGAGGTCACGATAGACGATGCGCGCGCCGCCATGCTCTTCCTCCGTGGCGAAATACTGGAATTGCCGGAGGGTTTGCGTCCGTTCCGGGCCAATGGGTTCGGCGTCGATGAAGCCCTGCCTGAGGCGCACGGAAAAGACCGACCCCTTGCCGTATTCGCTCGTCACCGTCAGTTCGCCGTCCATCAGTTTTGCCAGGTTCCAGGCAATCGGCAGTCCCAGCCCGGTGCTTTCGGTCTTGCGTATGGCGTCGACATCGATCTGGTTATAGTCGGAGAAGATTTTTTCCAAGCTTTCCGGGCGGATGCCGATGCCGGTATCGCGCACAGAGGAGACGAGCCAGACCGAATCGCCTTCCTTCGTCCAGGAAAGCGACCATTCTACTTCGCCGCGTTCGGTGTATTTGAGGGCGTTGGAGAGGAGGTTGTTGAAGATTTGCCGCACGCGCAGGTCGTCGCCGCAAAGACGGACGGGCAGGGTTTCGTCCAGTTTCAGCCGGAAGGTGATGGGCTTCCCGGCCAGGCGGACGATATTTATGCTGATCGTATCGCTGATCAGGGCGGGGGTTTCGTAGTCCACCGGCGTAAGTTCATAGCGCCCGGCCTCGATCTTGGAAATGTCCAGAAGGTCATTGACCAAGGAGAGCAAGGTGAGGCCGGCGTTGAGGACACTGCGGGTATTCTTGGGGTCGAGCACGACGGCGCGGTCGGTCAGCGCCAGCCGGGAGAGGCCAATGATGGCGTTGAGCGGCGTGCGCATGTCATGGCTCATGTTGGCGAGGAAGCGGCTCTTGGCGGCGGAAGCGGCCTGGGTCGCCTCCACCTGCTCGTCCAGTTCGCGGGTGCGCTCGGCGACTTGGGCGCGCAGGCGCTTCCCTTCACGGCGGCGCTGGAAGAGCAAAAGGGCGAGGAGCGCGATGACCAGCAGCATGAAGACGCTGCTGATCGCCATGAGGACGGCGCGGGTCTGCGCGTCTTCTCTCCGGTAGTCGAGAACCGAATATTCCCAGCGCCGGACGATGCTCTGGGTATCGACCAAATCCTGCGCCTTGCTGATGATGCCGCGCAGTTCCGTCTGCGCCTTGCCAAAGCCAAAGCCGGTGCGCAGCGGGTCTTCAAAGACCATGTTGATCTTGAAATTCGTCCGTTTCAGGAAATTGCTGATGTAGGAAAAGTGCAACTGGCTCAACATCAGAAGGTCGATTTTTCCTTCCTCGAGGGCCTTGAATTCTTCGTACTGGGCGCTGAAATAAACCGTGTCGGCGTGGCTGGGAAACCAGCGCTGGAAGACCTCGGCGAACATGGATTCCTGCAAGAGGCCAACGCGGTGGTAGAGCACCTCGTCATGGTGGAGATTCGGCAGATCTTTCGACGAGATGAGCGCGTAGTGGTCCAGAAGATAGGGTTTGTCGGCGAAAATGAAATCCCTCGCGCGGGTTTCGTTGTAGCCCACGTCCAGCAACATCGGCGCTTCGGGATCGCCGCTGCGCAGCATCTTGAGGAGGAGCGGCCAGTTATCCTCGGCGAACTCGACCGGACGGAATTTCAGGTCGGTGATTTCGCCGATCTCGCCGAGAATGTCGAAGGCGATGCCTTCCCAGCGTTTTTTGTCCTTGTCGTAGAACTCAACGGGATAGTTGGTGGGGCTGGCGACGATGGGCACGGAAATGCCCGCCTTGATCCGCCGGTCATAGTACGCGCGCTCGGCCTCGTTCAGGCTGCCGGTGAAGATTTTGTGGAGGAAGCGCCTCCTGCCCTGGCGGTGCAGTTCGTAGATGTGTCGCAGGCTTTGGAAGTGCGGTTTCCGGTAGGGGAAGAGCTTGCTGATGACCCGGATGATCGGCTCGAGTTCCGGTTTGCCGGTGGTCACGGCCACGCGCTTGTAGAGGAGGGGGCGGAAGGTATCGACAGCGATGTCTGGCCGCCCGATGAAGATTTCCGCCCAGGCGTCATCGGCGACGAAGAGGTCCAGTTCCCGCTTGCGCAACATGTCGGCGACCTTTTTCCGGTCGTCGATGGGGATGATGACCAGTTTGTCGCCATACTGTTTTTCCAGATGCGGCATGACCAATGCCACGACGGCCGAATCGCGCATGACGGCGACGCGCGCCTTGTCCTGGCGGGCGATCTCGGCAAGAGGGGACCCGGCGGCGCGGCTGACGAACTTGATGGCGCGTTCCCGGAAGGAACGGTTCATCAGCAGGCCCTGGGCGTTGCCGCTGCCGGGATCGAAATCGCTGGAAAAGTCGATGTCCCCATTGCGAATGCCGCGCCGCAAGTCGTTCCAGGTGTGGATTTCCACCTCGAAGGGCACGCCAAAAAGCCTGCTCAACATCTGCGCCAGCGACACCGTATAGCCATCCAGCGAACCGTCGTCCCGATAAAAACACTCGGCGCTCTCCAGCGCCCCATAGGAAAACGATTTCCGCCCGGCAAGCACCTTTTCGATAGCCTGGATTTCCTCCGCCGTGATGCCGGGAATGTCGCGGAAACCCTGGGGAAACCCGCCCGCCTCCGGCGCGTCGGCCAGGGCGGAAAGCGAGAAGGCCAGAAGGAGGAAGAGCAGCAGAAAGCAAGACGCCCAGAACCGCGCCGCAAAACCGCGCCGCCGCAAAAAGGGACGGTCGTTCATACGTTCGCTTGCTTTCATTCTCGCGTCTCCCGAAAGGAGTATCGCCACGCGCGCGCCAGACCCGCGGAAACCTCCGGCCAACGCCGCATCGACGAAAAAGCAAATTCCCGGAAACACCCCGGATCACGACAATGCCGTATGCGCAGGATGAACGGAAAGCAAGGATTATATCGGAATCGGATGACAGGGGGCAGAAGGCAGAGAATAGAAAAATTACCGGCGTATCAAGCTGCGGGTTGGCTTCTGGATTGCTTCGTCGCTACGCTCCTCGCAATGACGATGTTGGGCGCGTTTCAGGTCGCGCCGCGCTTCGCATAACACTCCTAAGCCCGTCATTGTGAGGAAGGAAGCAATCCAGCCGGCACTTTAAATCTGTCCCCCCTAAAATGGACGCCAGGAAGCGATACCTTCATTACCATTGCAACCTGGAGGTTCCCATGCGACAGACGACTTCAAGACTCAGGCCATCGCCCTGACGGAGTCCGGTTGGTCGGGCCAGGGCGGCCCGGCAGTTGGACTTCCAACATTGAGCCACTGGCTGGGCGCCGCGCGCGCCGGTCAGCCGCTGACTCATTTTCCGATCTCTACCAAGAGCGAGGCTGCTTTGTCTCGACGGTCGGATTGGACGAGAAGATTGTTCGAGCGCACATCCGAAACCAGGGATGGGATGACGATCGCTATGGGCTTGGAAGGTAAGCCGCTCAAAGCGGCTCACGGTTTCATGGACGCCTTTGAGTCGCTCACCATCCAAGCCACAGGCTTTGCCGGTGGCGTCTTTTGTCCTCTGACTCTTGACTCCTATCCCCTGACACGCCGAAGACGCCCGAAAGCGACACTTTGAATCGCGCCATTTCTTGCCTTGTAGTATCCTTTCTCACCTTTTGAGCGGCCAAAATGCGGTTTTCCATTCAGGATACGGACGGGCTGGCGCGGCGTGGGGTTTTGACGTTGGCGCATGGCATGGTGGAAACGCCGGTATTCATGCCGGTGGGCACCTATGGCGCGGTCAGGGCGATGACGCCCGATATGTTGCGGGCAGTGGGCGCGCGGATTTGTCTGGGCAATACCTTTCATCTTTGGTTGCGGCCGGGCATCGATGTGTTGCGGCGCTTCGGCGGGCTGCATGGCTTCATGGGGTGGGAGTGGCCGATTCTCACGGATTCCGGCGGTTTTCAGGTCTTTTCGCTGGGGGCGATGCGCAAGATCAGCGCCGAAGGCGTGAAATTTGCCTCGCCCATTGATGGCGCCCGGCTTTTGCTCACGCCGGAAATTTCGATGGAGATCCAGCGGACGCTGAATTCGGACATCGTGATGATCTTCGACGAATGCACACCCTATCCGGCCAGTTTCGAGGCGGCAGCCCAGTCCATGCGCCTGTCGCTCGACTGGGCGCGGCGCTCGCGCGCGCGGCATGACCAACTGGAAAATCCCAACGCCCTGTTCGGCATCGTGCAGGGCGGCATGTACGAAACCTTGCGCGACGAATCCCTGGCGGGGCTGAACGATATCGGGTTTGACGGGATGGCCATTGGCGGACTCTCGGTCGGCGAACCCAAGGCGGAGATGGCGCGCGTCCTTGCGCACGTCGCATCGCGCCTGCCCGTGGGAAAGCCGCGCTATCTGATGGGCGTCGGCACGCCGGAAGACCTGGTAACCGCGGTGGGGCAGGGCATCGACATGTTCGATTGCGTCATGCCGACGCGTAACGCCCGCAACGGTCATCTCTTCACCCGCTACGGCGACGTGCGCATCAAGAACGCCGCGCATCGACAGGACGAGCGTCCGCTGGAGGAAGGCTGCGCCTGTTATGCTTGCCGGCATTTCAGCCGCGCCTACCTGCATCATCTTTTTCGCGCCGGGGAAATGCTGGGCGCGATGTTGAACACCGTGCACAACCTCCACTACTATCAAACCCTGATGGCCGAAATGCGCGCCGCCATCGGGTCGGGACGCTTTGGAGCGTTCGCCTCCCGCTTTTACGCGGATCGGCAGGGCGGCGGCGCAAAGGAATGCTAGAATGCGCGGCTTGACATATTTTGCCCTGAATTAAAGGAGTTGTTCGATGATCAGCATCGCGTATGCTCAGGAAGTCGCCACGACCGGCGCAAATGCCGCCCCATTCGCGGCCTATCTGCCCTTCATTCTGATATTCGTTTTCATCTGGTTCATGATGATTCGTCCGCAGATGAAGCGCGCCAAGGAACACAAGCAGTTGCTGGAAAGCCTGCAAAAAGGCGACGAAGTGGTGACGCAGGGCGGCCTGGCCGGGCGCGTCAGCAAGCTGGGCGAAAGCTATGTCGCGCTGGAAATACTCTCTGGTTCGGAAGTGCTGGTGCAACGATCCGCCATCGTGCTGGCCCTGCCCAAGGGAACGTTGAAATCGGCGCTCTGAGTCCCCATCTGGCGCGTTGACGCCTCCCTGACCGGTCTTGCCCATGCTTTCACATTTTCAGGCTTTTTTCCCATGAATCGCTATCCGCTTTGGAAATACATCATGGTGCTGGCGGCCCTTTTGTTTGGGTTCGTCTACACCCTGCCTAACCTGCTCGGATCGGCACCCGCCGTGCAGGTTTCCTCCAACCGCGCCACACTGAAGATTGACGAAAACTTCAGGCCGCGCGTCGAGGAAATCCTGGCGGCGGCGGACATTGAAAACACGGGCATTTTTGTCGATGCTACCGGCATCAAGGTGCGTTTTGCCGACGAGAATGCGCAGTCCAGGGCGCGCGTCGCGCTGGAAAAGGCGCTGAATCCCGCGCCGAATCCCGCCGACCATGATTACGTGGTGGCGCTGAATTTCCTTTCAGCCTCGCCGCGATGGCTGACCGCCATCGGCGCGCTGCCCATGTATCAGGGACTGGATTTGCGCGGCGGCGTGCATTTTCTCTTGCAGGTCGACATGCCGGGCGCGAAGTCGCGCCGACTGGATTCCATTTCCGCCGACCTGCGCACACTGATGCGCGACCGGGACATGCGCTACACGGGCATCAACCGCGAGGGAGAAAGCATCCTCCTGCGTTTTCACGATGCCGAAACGCGGACGAAGGCGCAGGAACTGATCGGCGATCGTTTTCCCGAACTGGCGATGATCGAGACGGAAGCCGCCAGCGCGGAAGACAAGACATTCGCCCTGGCCGCCGCCTTGCGCCCGGAAGCCTTGCAACAGCTTGGCGAATACGCGCTGAAACAGAATATCAGCACACTGCACAACCGCATCAACGAGCTGGGCGTGGCTGAGCCGGTGATTACCCAGCAGGGCGCGGATCGCATCGTGGTGCAGTTGCCGGGTGTCCTGGATACCGGCAAGGCCAAGGATATGATAGGCCGTACCGCGACACTGGAACTGCGCATGGTCGATGAAACGCCGGGCGCGCTGGAAGCGGCGCTGGGCGGGAGTTTGCCGTTTGGCGACGAACTTCTGACCGAACATGAGCGCGACGGACGCAAGCGTCCCATCCTGCTGAAGAAACAGGTGGTGCTGACCGGCGAACGCCTAACCAACGCCCAGCCCGGCGTAGATGAAAACGGCCAGCCCGCCGTGCACCTGGATTTCGACGCTTCCGGCGCGCGCGTCATTCGCGCCATCACCAGCGAGAACGCCGGCAAGCGCATGGCGATCCTGCTGATCGAAAAAGGCCGCGCCGAAGTCGTGACCGCACCGGTCATCCGCAGCGAAATCGGCGGCGGACGCATGATGATTTCCGGCAATATGCGGATGT
Source organism: Zoogloeaceae bacterium (assembly GCA_031258715.1). Lineage (GTDB taxonomy): Bacteria > Pseudomonadota > Gammaproteobacteria > Burkholderiales > Rhodocyclaceae > Azovibrio. The sequence goes on along the minus strand of JAIRMN010000022.1, from coordinate 22,425 downwards.
CCGAAGCCAACGACATCGCCCTTCTGCTGCGCGCCGGTTCGCTTGCCGCGCCGATGGAGATCATTGAGGAACGCACCGTCGGTCCCTCGCTGGGCAAGGAAAACATCGAAATGGGCTTTGATTCCACGCTCTGGGGCTTTGTCGCCGTCGTGGCCTTCATGTGTTTTTACTACCGCGTGGTCGGGCTGATTTCCAGCATCGCGCTCACCGCCAACCTGCTTTTCCTGCTAGCCCTGCTTTCCATGTTGCAGGCGACGCTGACCCTGCCCGGCATTGCCGCCATCGCCCTTACCCTGGGCATGGCCATCGACGCCAACGTGCTCATCAACGAGCGCATCCGCGAGGAACTGCGCGCCGGAATGACGCCCCAGGCCGCCATCCACGCCGGTTATGAACGCGCCTTCGACACCATTCTCGATTCCAACCTCACAACCCTGATCGCGGGTCTGGCGCTGTTGATCTTCGGTTCCGGCCCGGTGCGCGGCTTTGCCGTGGTTCATTGCCTGGGCATCTTTACCTCCATCTTTTCGGCGGTCACGGTCTCGCGCGCGCTGGTCAACCTGGTCTATGGCTACCGGCGCAAACTTGTCCGCGTCTCCATCGGCCAAGTCTGGAAATCTGAACCCGCCAGGGCGCAATAAGGGAGCACATCATGGAATTTTTCCGCATCAAGAAAGATATTCCGATCATGCGCCACGCGCTGGTCTTCAATATCATTTCCCTGATTACCTTCGCGCTGGCCGTCTTTTTCCTGGCGGCGCGCGGGCTTAATTTTTCCGTGGAATTCACGGGCGGCACGCTGGTGGAAGTGCATTACGCGGAGAGCGCGCCGCTGGCCGAAATTCGCGCCGCGCTGGAAAATGCGGGCTATAGCGACGTGCCGGTGCAGCATTTCGGCTCTTCACAGGACGTGCTGATTCGCCTACCGCTGAATCTGCAGGACGCCGCCGCCGACAGCGCCGCGCCGGACGCCGCGCGACAGGGCGAAATGGTACTGAAAATCCTGAGCGCTACCACAGCCACGCCGCCGGAACTGCGCCGGAGCGATTTCGTCGGCCCGCAGGTCGGCAGGGATCTGGCGGAAAACGGCGCGCTGGCGCTGTTGTTCGTGGTGGTCGGCATCATGATCTACCTGGCTTTCCGCTTCGAATGGCGCTTTTCCGTCTCCACCATCATTGCCAACCTGCACGATGTCACCATCATCCTTGGGTTTTTTGCCTTCTTCCAGTGGGAATTCTCGCTTTCGGTGCTGGCTGCGGTGCTGGCGGTGCTGGGGTATTCCGTCAATGAATCCGTGGTGGTCTTCGACCGCGTGCGCGAGACCTTCCGGAAAGTGCGCGGCATGACGACGGCACAAGTCCTGGATCGCGCCATCACCAGCACCATATCGCGCACCGTCATTACCCACGGTTCCACGCAGGCGGTGGTACTTTCCATGCTGATCTTCGGCGGCGAAACCCTGCACAATTTCGCGCTGGCGCTGACCATCGGCATCTGCTTCGGCATTTATTCGTCGGTTCTGGTCGCTTCGCCCATTGTCATGTGGCTGGGCGTTTCGCGCGAACAGTTCATCAAGCCCGCCAAGGCCAAGGACCCGACCATGACGGCGGATGGCGCCTGCGTCTGAAGGCGCCCGTGTTTTCTGAAAAAGGAGTTTTCATCATGCAAACCGTCAAAGTCTGGGATCTGCCCACCCGCTTTTTTCATTGGCTTCTGGTCGCTTCCATCGCCGCGCTTTTCGTCACTGGCAAGATGGATGACGCGATTGACTTGCATGGCAAGATCGGCGTTTTTGTCGTGCCCATTCTGACGTTTCGCGTGATCTGGGGATTCATCGGCTCCACCTATGCCCGCTTCCTGCAGTTCTTCCCCACGCCCGCCCGCGTCCTCGCCTACCTGAAAGGCGAGTGGCGCGGCCTGGGACACAACCCGCTAGGCGCGCTTTCCGTCTTCGCCCTGCTTTTTCTGACCGCCCTGCAAACCAGCCTGGGGCTGTTTTCCTTCGATGAAATCAGCTTTCACGGGCCGCTCGCCGCGCTGATCGGCGACGATCTCGCCATCCGTTTCACCGGCTGGCACCAGACGCTTGCCTACATCCTGCTTGGTTTCATCGGCCTGCATGTGGCTTCCATCGTCTTTTATCGCTTCGTGAAAAAACACAATCTCCTGCTGCCCATGCTGACCGGCCGCGCCAATGTCCCGGAAAACGAACCGTCCCAGCCCGCCAGGGGCGGCGGCATTCCGGCGCTCCTGCTGGCGCTGGCGATCGCCACCCTCGCGCTCTGGGCAGCCTGCGGCACATGGATACCCGAACCCCCGCCTCCCGCCGTTATCGAAACTCCCACCTGGTAGGCAGAAGATAGAGGAGAGAGGACGGATCCGGGGATCAGGGATCAGAAAAAATCGCGACAACCTACCCGTCATTGCACGGCGCGACATGGCGCGCGCCCAGACCCGTCAAAAGCGAGGCGCGGAGTGACGAAGCAATCCAGACGCGTAATCCGCGGCGCAGGGTGCCGGTAACTTTTCTGTCTTCTGCCCTCTGCTCCTTGGCGATACAGGGGCGCGAACCGGTCATCCGGCGCTTTCAATCACCCCTTGTTCCGGAAAGCGTCTGGCGAGGGTTGGCCAGTCGAAGTGGGGGCCGGGGTCGGTTTTTCGTCCGGGCGCGATGTGTTCGTGGCCAACGATGGCGCGTATCGGATAGCGGGCGCAGAGGAGGGTCAGCAGCGGCCAGAGGGCGGCGTATTGGGCGGGCGTGAATGCCTGCCGTTCGCTGCCTTCGAGTTCGATGCCAATGGAAAAATCGTTGCAGTTTTCCCGGCCTTGCCAGCGCGATTTTCCGGCGTGCCAGGCGCGATCCTCCGCGCTCACGAACTGGATCGACCCGCCGTCGCGCCGGATGAAGAAATGGGCGGAGACGCGCGTATCGACCAGCGGGGCAAAATAAGGATGCGCCGCGCCATCCAGCGTATTTGTAAATAACGCCGCCACATGATGCCCGCCAAATTCTTCCGGCGGAAGGCTGATGCTGTGCAGGACGATGAGCGAAACCGTCTCGTTTGCGGGCCGCGCGTCGAAATTCGGGCTGATGATCCGTCGCGCCGAAGAAAGCCAGCCTCCCTGGAATGCCATGTCCATTTCCCCGGTTCCTGTTTTCCCCATGATGCCTCATGAATTGCCACGCGGGAGGGGTCAAAGGAAGACTACCCTTTGCGCGCCGATACTGATAGAATCCCGACCCTCTTGTGCGCGGACGCACGGGATTCCCGCCGAAAGCGCGTATTCTAGCGTGTCGCGCGTCTTTCGGGTTCATTTGTCTGGCGTTGGCTCTCTCAAACCGGGGCGGCGCCGTTTTTGGAAAGCGTGTTTGAAATGGCTGTTACGACCGAACAAAAGGCAAAAATTGTTGCCGAATTCCAGCGTGCGCCCGGAGATACCGGGTCTTCCGAAGTGCAGATCGCGCTTCTGACCGCCCGCATCAACGACCTTACCGGGCACTTCAAGGAGCACAAGAAGGATCACCACTCCCGGCGCGGACTGCTCAGCATGGTGAGCCAGCGCCGCAAATTGCTGGATTATCTGAAGGACAGGGATCTAAACAGTTATCGTGGCCTGATCGAACGTCTTGGGCTGCGCAAATAAAGGGGCGCGTGTCCCGCACGGGGCGCGGTGCGCGCCCATGCTTCGCGCAATCCGTTGCAAGGGCGGCCTGTCTCGTTGGCAGGGCGCTCTTTTCGTTTATCCGCGCGGACTTCCCGCCAGGAAAGCGTATCGAGTTGTTGTTGAATTGAGTGAGAGGAAAACATGTTTGAAATCGTGAAAAAAACTTTCGCCTATGGCGATCATCAGGTCACACTGGAGACGGGCGAGATTGCTCGTCAGGCTTCCGGCGCGGTGTTGGCGCGCATGGGAGAAACCGTGGTGCTGGTTGCGGTGGTGGCGGCGAAAGACGCCAAGCCGGGACAGGACTTCTTCCCCCTGACCGTGGATTATCAGGAAAAATTCTATGCCGCGGGACGCATTCCCGGCGGTTTTTTCAAGCGCGAAGGGCGGCCTTCGGAAAAGGAAACCCTGACTTCCCGCCTGATCGACCGTCCCATTCGTCCCTTGTTTCCAGAAGGTTTCTATAACGAGGTGCAAGTGGTGGCGACCGTCCTTTCCCTCGATCCGGAAATCGACGCGGACATTCCCGCGCTGTTGGGCGCTTCCGCCGCGCTTGCGATTTCCGGCGTCCCTTTTGGCGGCCCCATCGGCGCAGCGCGCGTCGCTTATGTCGATGGCCATTATGTGCTCTGTCCCACGGCGACGCAGTTGAAGGAAAGCCAGCTCGATCTGGTGGTGGCGGGCACGGAGGCCGCCGTGCTGATGGTGGAATCGGAAGCCAGTGAGCTTTCCGAAGAAATCATGCTGGATGCGATGATGTTCGGCCACGAACAGATGCAGGCCGCGATCAACGCCATCAATGAACTGGTGGAAGAGGGCGGCAAACCGGAATGGGACTGGCAGCCGCCGGCGAAGGACGAACCCCTGATCGCCCGCGTCGACACGCTGGCGCGCGCCAGGCTCGAAGCCGCCTACCACATCATCGGCAAGCAGGAACGCACCCAGAAAGTGAAGGAAATCCGGGCAGAGACCATCGCCGCTTTGTGCAAAGGCGATGAGGCCGCCGACGAAGGCGCGGTCGCCGATCTCTTTTTCAACCTGGAAGCCGCCATCGTGCGCGGACGCATCCTTTCCGGCGCGCCGCGCATCGATGGTCGCGATACCCGCACCGTGCGCCCGATCCGCATCCGTACCGGCGTGTTGCCGCGCACCCACGGTTCCGCCCTCTTTACCCGCGGCGAAACGCAGGGACTGGTGATTGCCACGCTGGGCACCAACCGCGACGAGCAGATTATCGACGCGCTGGCGGGCGAATACCGCGACCGCTTCATGCTCCATTACAACATGCCGCCGTTCGCCACTGGCGAATGCGGGCGCGTCGGTTCTCCCAAACGGCGAGAAATCGGGCATGGGCGGCTGGCCAAGCGCGCCCTGCTGGCGGTGTTGCCCAGGCCGGAGGATTTCTCCTATTCCATGCGCGTGGTTTCGGAAATCACCGAATCCAACGGCTCCTCCTCGATGGCTTCCGTCTGCGGGGGATCGCTCGCCCTGATGGACGCGGGCGTACCGCTGAAATCCCATGTTGCTGGAATCGCGATGGGTCTCATCAAGGATGGCAACCGCTTTGCCGTCCTCACCGATATTCTGGGCGACGAGGATCATCTGGGCGACATGGACTTCAAGGTGGCCGGAACAAGGCAGGGCGTCACGGCGCTGCAAATGGACATCAAGATCCAGGGCATCACGCGGGAAATCATGAAAATCGCGCTCGCGCAGGCCAATGAAGCGAGGATGCACATCCTCGGCCTGATGGAAGCCGCTGTTTCCGGGCATCGGGAAGAGATGTCCACCTACGCGCCGCGTCTTTACACCTTCAAGATCAACCCGGAAAAAATCCGCGACGTAATCGGCAAGGGCGGCTCGGTCATCCGCGCCCTGACGGAAGAAACCGGCGCCACCATCGACATCGCCGACGACGGCACCATCACCATCGCCGCCACGAGCAGCGAAGCCGCCGCCGACGCGCGCGCGCGCATCGACCTCATCACGGCGGAAGTGGAAATCGGCAAAATCTACGAAGGCGCGGTACAGAAGATTCTCGATTTCGGCGCGTTCGTCAATCTCCTGCCCGGCAAGGACGGCCTGTTGCACATTTCCCAGATCGCCAACGAGCGCGTGAATCGGGTCGAGGATTACCTGAAGGAAGGCCAGATCGTGCGCGTCAAGGTCATGGAAGTCGACGACCGCGGTCGCGTGAAACTTTCGATGAAGGCGATGCTGGCGGAAGAAGCGGCGCAACAACAGGAACCGCAGCAGCCGTAATTTCGCGCGGCAATTCTGCCGTTCGCAAAGATGGACGCCCGGAAATTCCAGGCGTCCATTTTCATTGTTTCTGAAGAGGCTGTTCTGTTTGGGCGATCTGCCGGTAAAAATCGACGCGGCGGATTTCCTGGACGCTTCCGTTTTCGATCCGCCCTTCCACGATTTCATAGCCCATCAGCGCGAATAGCCGGTTGGCGATGAAGAGTGGCCGGGAATTGCCGTACCAGTCCGCGCAGGAGGCGATGCAGCGGTCGTTGCTTTCACCTTTGTCCGTCGCCGCGAGAACGCCCGCCGCAGAGATCCTGCCGCCGGAAATATCGCCGCTTTTGGGATGTGACGTCCTGTAGCGCAAAAACACCACGCCGCTGGAAGTTTGCCAGAGTTGCTGCCGCCAACTCCGTGCGCCGCTGCCGATAAAGGGTAGTCCCAAAAGTCCGCCATCCGCGCCGGGTTTGTAGAAAAAGCCGTGACTGCGGGTTTCGCCCTGCGCGGCCTTTTCCAGCTTGAAACTGTCGCCCGCCCTCGATATGAGGCCGGAAGTGTAAGGCGAGGCGATGAAAAGCGGCGTGAAATAAAGGTCGTTACCCTTCGCGCCGATGAGCAACGGCGTCTCGCCCATCGCCTCGACGCGATCGACGCCGTGCGGCAATGAAATCTTTTGCAGCGGATTGTAGGACAATCCTTTTATCGCTTCCGATTTCCAGTGAAACACATAGGCGGCGGCGGGCGTTTTTTCCGCGCCCCCCCAAGTCTGTTCCTCCGCGCCATACACCAGGACATCGCCAATATAGCGATTCTGGATGCGCCATCCGCCTTGGGGCGCCGCAAGCAGCCTGTAATTTTCCTTTGCGACAAAATCCGCGCCATCACCAAAGGCGGCGAGCGGCACACGCAGGAAGGCCAGGTTTTGGCTGCCATGCTCCGCCGCCCACATTGAAGCGATCGGCCCCTCGGCGCGCAACAGCACATTGAGATGTCCGTCTTCGCTTTCCAGAAAGGAGAACTGGTCGATGGGACTGCCGAAGACCTTCAGGGCGGTCGGCGCGGCTTCATGCGAAAACGGCAGGCGGAAAAGCGAGGATCTGACAGGTTCTCCTTCTGCGTTGTCATGATGAAACCAGGGCGCGGTCCAGACATAGACCGCGTTTCTCGTAACATAAAATTCGCGTCCGGCATCTCCCAGTACCGCCGAAGCCGAGCAATCCAGTGTGCCATTGGCAATTTTGCAGGTGGTGACGGTATGCAGCGCGATGGCGCGAGCGCTGGGATCGAGATCGTCCGCCGCGCGGTAAATACGGGTGGCAGGCGCAATCGGCCTGAATTCGCCGGGTTCCTGCCAGTTTTGCCAGCGGCGCAACGCGGGCAGACACGTTTCAGGATCGGAACCGAGGTAGCTCGGCGTGTAAAAAACCAGTGTGTCGCCAATCAGTCGGCTGGCGTAATTGCGCGAGGAATAATAGTCATTGGAACGCAGGACATAGGTGGATTGGTAGGTGAGCTTGCCATCCTCCGCAATCCTGAAGAGCGTCAGTTCCGTGCCGCCTTTTCCATAGTTGTAGCCAATGACCACGACGGTGTCGCCAGAAATCAAGAGTTCGTCATACCAGGTGCCGCTGCCATCGGAGCCGGGCGCAAAGGCGTCTTGCATGTCGACGGGAGAAAGGGCGTCGCCGCCAATTTTTACGGTAAAAAGCCGTCCCCGGCGCAGGATGACCAGATGTTTCCCGTACAGCTTGACGATGCCGCCTTCATCGACGCCCGCGCTTTGCGTAGGGGTGATCGATTCCGAGGAGGCACGGTCTTCCGCCCACGTAGACTTATCCTTATTGCGCTGCCCGGCGTCGCGGGTTTTCTCCTGGAACCAGGCGCGCAGTTCCGCCTCTGAGCGAAACGCCCTCAGCCGTTTTTCCGCGCTGCCGTCAATGGCGGCAACCGGCGGTGGCGTAACGCTGGGAGAGGCAAAGAACGTCACGATCAGTCCCACCAGCACGACCGAACCCATGAAGCCAAAGGCAAGCGATGTACGCGCCATAGTCTCTCCCCGGCAAAATCCAAAGCGCCCATGATACTCCGATGGTTGCCGCCTGTCATCCGCAAGAGGGGACAGAAGGACGGAAGACAGAGGACAGAAAAGCTACCGGCGTTTGCGCCGCGGGTTAGAAATCAGGATTGCTTCGTCGCTTCGCTCCAAAGAATGATGAGGTGGGCGCGCACCAAGCCGCGCCGCGCTTTTGACGAGGCGGGAAGCGCCCTGTCTCCTGATTCCTGTCTCCTACCTTCTGCCGAACTGTTAGAATCCGCCGCTCGCGTTATAGGAGAAGGTTGTCATGCGGGCTTTTCAGGATGATTATCCGGATGAATTCAGTCATTGTTTTGGTTGCGGCAAGCGCCATCCGCAGGGATTGCGGCTCAGGACATTTTGGGACGCGGACGATCCGGAGCGTACCCTCACCCGCTTCACGCCCGCGCCGATCTACAGCGGCGGCGTGCCGGGGCATGTGTATGGCGGGCTGATTGCGGCGTTATTCGACTGTCACGGCACGGCTTCCGCCGCCGCCTTCGCCTGTCGTCTCGAAGACCGCCCATTAGCCGCGATCGTCCGCTACGTCACGGCTTCCCTGAAAGTCGACTTTCTGCACCCTACGCCGCAAGACACGGAACTCACGCTTTGCGCCCGGCTGATCGAACATTCCGGCCGCAAGATCAGGCTGGCGATGGAACTCGCCGCCGCTGGAGAAATCCGCGCCCAGGCCGAAATGCTGGCGATTCGCTTTCGCGCGCCGGAGATGGAGAGCGGCCCTCGATAGAATCAATAGAACTTCGGCGGCCCGCTCACGCCGCCGGAAGCCGCCTGCGCACGACTACCCGCCAGACGGTATTCCAGCACGATCGCGTCCTTTTCGTCCCGCATCTCGAACCCGTTTCCCCGCACGTTGCCGCCTTTTGCGGACAGGGCTTTCAAGTCTTTCAGGGTATCCGCGCCAAATAGCGTCACTTTCCAGTTCCTGTGCGTCACCGCCGCGCCCCTGGCGTCCTTCGCTGAAACGCTGCCGCTAACAAAATCCACGCGCCAGCCGAATTCGTCGATTTTGCCTTCTCCCCCGGAAAAATCGGGGGAATACGCCTTGTCTCCAGTCTTGCCGCCATCCGACAACTGGCCCTGAAAGATAACGCCCGTCGTCAGGTTCATGCGAAATTCAAAGGCGTAATCCAGACCCGCGCCTATCTTTCCCTTCACATTGACCAGCACGGGCGCGCCTTTTCCATCATCCATGCCTTCCTTGCCCGCCGTGCCGGTCGGCCTGACGCCGCCGAAACCGCCCGGATTTTGCGCGCGAATCGTGTTGGAAGCCGAACGCGCGGCGCTTTGCAGCAGGCGGGCGCTGAACGCGGTTTTTTGCGCGCCGGCAAAGTCGCGCAGCCTGATGCGGGTATCGCCGCCAAAACTCAGGGCAGTACCGTCGTTGAACAGAATCCGCACCCGTCCCGTGGCATCGGTGACAATCACATCGGTATCCCGAACCACGGCATCCTGTTGCAGGGACTGGGTCTTTCCGTCACGCGAGAGCGTCGCGCCAGGAACCAGATGCAGAACCTTGCCCGCATCTGCCGCCTGGACTGACATCGCCGCCATGAGTCCCAAAAGCCCGAACAACCCAAGTGCGCCGCCATAACGCGAAAATGATATAGGGGTCATGATGCCGCCTCCCTTCGTTTACTGTGCATCGGTCATTGTGCATCGGTTGCCCCTTGCGATTGCGCGGGCAAAACCGGAAAACAGGCTACATATGGTACAACATTCGATAAGGTTGACAATGCGTTTCCTGCGCCAATTTCACGGGCAAAAGGGCACGATTCAAACGGATGGGACGATTCGCGCCGCCCTCCTCGTTCTCCGAAACAAGGCGCTGTAGCCTTGCTGGCCGCAAGCCAATCTAGAGACGCAACCCGCGGCTCGATACGCCGGTAACTTTTCTGTCCTCTGCCCTTCATCCTCCGCCCTCACCTGCGCCGCAAGACGAATGTGAACACGCCGTCGTTTTCCACTCGCGCCAGCAAGACATTGCCGCTTTGTTCGGCGAAGGCGGGGAAATCCTGGCGCGCGCCGGGGTCGGTCGCCAGCACACTGAGCGTCTGTCCGCTCGTCATACCCGCCAGCGCCTTTTTGGTGCGCAGGATGGGCAAGGGGCAATTCAGCCCGCGTACATCGAGTTCAAAATCCACGTCCATGTCTGATAAAAGTCCTTGAGGTTCCTGGCGCCACAGGTTTTTCTTCCTACGCGTCTATTTCGTTTCCGCCTGTCTTTGTTTCAATTGGCGCAGACGGGCGTCGATAGCGGAACTGGTATAAAAGTCGTTGTCTTTGGCGCGTTGCGCGAGTTCGAGTTGTTCGATGGCGGCGGGCAGCGCGCCCTCCAGCGCGTAGGCTTCCGCCAGCGCCTGATGCTGTTGCCCTGTCTTGCCCAGTGCCGCGCAGGCGCGCGCCTGCAATTTGTAGAGCCGGGCATCCGCCGTATCCTTGCGCAGGCGCTGTTCAAAAAAAGCCCGCGCTTCGGCGAAGCGCCGATTTTCCAGCAGCGCTTCGCCATAGGAATAAACCACTGCCGCGGCATCGGGATAGCGCTGCAAGGCTTCCTGGAAGGCCGCCAGTCCTCCCGCCAGATCGCCGCGCCGGACGCGGGCTTCGGCGTAAAGGCGGTCGATCATGGGCGAAGCGTTTTCCTCTTCCTGGCGCAGGATGTTCAGGATGTTTTCCGCCGCCGCCCAGTCCTTTTTGCGCGCCAGGGCAACCGCCAAGCCATATTGCGTCGCGGCGGCATTCAGGGTTTTCTGTTCGGCGAGGAGTGTCTGGAAATGCGTGACCGCTTCGTTGGCCGTGCTGCGCATGGCCTGCAAGCGCGCGCGCGTAAGCTGGAATTCCAGGCCGTCCGACACCTGCCGGTAAGGTTGGTTCAGTTCCCGGTTCTGCATGTCGGAAATGCGCTCGGTATTCAACGGGTGGGTGCGCAGATAGACCGGCGCGTTGTTTTCATAGACCCGCGTGGCCCGTTGCAAACGGGAAAAAAACGCGGACATGCCGCGCACATCGAACCCGGCCTTCTGCAATGTCTGGAAACCCACGCGGTCGGCTTCGCGCTCAAAGTCGCGGGAAAAGCCCAACTGCGCCTGTATCCCTCCGGCGGACACGCCCGTTACTGCCGCACCCATTGCGTCCGGGTTGGAATGCGCCGCAGGATGGCGGCGGCAAGCGCCAGGAGGGTCGCGCCGCCGATCTGTTTTTGCCGGGCAATGCCGCGCGCCAGATGGCGCTGTGTGACGTGCGAGATTTCGTGCGCCAACACGCCCGCCAGTTCCGATTCGTTCTGCACCGCCAGCACCAGCCCGCTGTTTACGCCAATATAGCCGCCGAACATGGCAAAGGCGTTGATCATCGGGTCATCCACCGGAAAGAAATAAAACCCGATGCCGGGATCGGGACTGGCGGCGGACAGCCGGTTGCCCAGGCGGTTCAGATAGGCTTCGACTTCCGGGTCGTCGAGATACATCGCGTTGCGCCGGATTTCGATCATGATCTCCTGGCCGATCCTTTTTTCGGCCTGCATACTCAGTTCCGTGCTGGCGGAATCGCCCAGTTCCGGCAGGTCGTTATCGCCAGACTGCCCCCATGCCCGTCCCGCCGTGCCCAGGAGGAGGCACAGCGTCAACAGGAAAGCGCGAAACGGCAAGGAGGAAAATTTCATGATGAGGATAAAAGGCCGGGAAAATCGAGCGACACGCGCCACACTATAGCCTACTACCCTTCCGGACGGCAATTTTGATTGCCTCGATTGCCCTTCCTTCCCCGATCAAAGGACTTCGAGGGCATGTTGGCGAAACATAAATCCCCTTGGGAAAAATAGCGGCGAACAGGAAAGAGCGTTTGTCGCGCTCAACGCGGGTATCGGCATGGCTATGGATTCCTGACGGCTGGTTGCTTTCCTGGGAACCGTCCTTTCACCAGCCACCACGCCAGTGGCAGGAAGAGCAGGGTTGCCTGCGCGCCCAGGCTTTGGGCGGTGGGGGCGATGCCCAGCCAGTTGATGTGCGGGAAGCCGGGGATGTAGATGCTGGCGATCCAGCCTGCGGCCTGGAGTTCGACGATGGCCTGGCCGAGAAAGATGACGGCGAGGCCATAGAGCAGGGTCGAGGTTACGCCGAAGAAGAGCTTGAAGGGCAGGCGCAGCGCCGCGTGACGCATCAGGAAAAAGAAGGCGATGAGGAGGAGGGCGGCAACGCCCAGTCCCGCGTAGAGAAAAAATGTCTGCCCCGGCGATTGCAGCGCCAGCGCCTGATAAAACAGCACGGTCTCCGCGCCTTCCCGGTAGACCGCCAGGCAGGCCGCACCGGAGAGTGTCAAGAGGGAACCCTTGCCCAGGGCGGCGTCCATTTGCCGGGCGATCCATTCTTCCCAACGTTTGGCTTCGCGTTTGGCGAACATCCAGCAACTCACGTAGAACAACACGATAGAGGCCGCCAGCATGGTGACGCCTTCCACCACCGCCAACGGCGCGCCCGTGGATTGAAGGAAATCATTGACCGCCCATCCGGTCAGAAGGGAGAGGGGAATGGCCGCCGCCGCGCCCGCGTAGATGACCCATACCCGATCCGCCGCGCCTGCGCGCCGCAGATAGGCCGCCAGCGCGCCGACGACCAGCATGGCCTCCACACCTTCCCTGAGCAGGATGGTCAGCGCCTTCAAGAAAGTGCCGCCGCCGCTGGCCTGTTCGCTTTCGGCGTAAAGCGCCCGCGCCAGCGCGAGCTTGCCTTCCAGTTCCTGCCAAGCGGTTTCCAGTTGCGCTTTCGGCACGCCGCGCATGGCACCGCCGTTCAACGCGCCGAACAGGATTTCCAGTTCGTTCTTCAGGTTGGCGTCCTTGAGACCCAGATCAAGCTCCAGATGCTCAAAGCGATCGAAATAGAGCGCCGAGAATTCACCGGCGGTGGCGAGCGGATTCGCTGGATCATAGGCAGCGACGCCCGCTTCGCCACGCGCCAGGATGTCGGCGATCACCGTTTCGCCGTCGATGCCTTCGGCGTGAAGCGTGAGGGGAAAAATGGAAAAGACGAGCGCGAAGACGAGGCGGCAAAGTGATGACATGGAGCTTTCCTCATGAAATAGGCTGGACATCGGCAAGAATCAGGTTGTACAGGCGGCGGGCGCAGGCTGCAGCACGCATAGGCGCGTCGGCGCGTCCAGCGGCGTAGCGCCAGTCGGTATAGGCCAGCGTGAAGGCGGTCATTTCCTTTTTCCAGCGCGGACGGGCGGCGGCGACACGGCGGGCGAAATCGCTGGGGCATTCCCAGTCAGCATACGAAAATCCGTGTTGCCGCAACAGGCGGCAGATGCGCCGCCATTCGCGTTCGGGCGGCGGCAGGCGGCGGTGGGCGCGCAGTTGGGCAAGGAGTTGTCCCATGACCATCACCAGCGCGCTGCCCAAAGTCGCGCCGCCCAGGAGCCATACCCATGCGAATCCACCGCCAAGCCCACCGATCAGGGATTGTTGCGTCCCGGCGTCGAGACGAAAAATCCAGCGCCCCAGGAAATCGCCCAGATCGGGAAGATGCCAGCCAGACGACGCGGGCGTGGACACCGCGACGTTGAACGCGCCGGCAGGCGATTCCTCGCGCTTTTGTTGCGGAGTGGGCGCGGGCGTTTTCGGCGGATTTACCGGGCGGGAGGGTTCGGTTTTGGGCTTGGGCGCCGTCGGGTTGGGCGTGGATTTTGGGCGCGTCGCGGCGGTGCTCTCAAAGCGTTCCGGCGCGATCAGATCGATGGGGTCGATGCGTCGCCAACCCCGCGCCTCTTCCCAGATTTCCGCCCAGGCGTGAGCATGGCTTTTCTTGACGATTACATAATCGGTCAGGGCAACCAGCTTTCCGCCGCGATAGCCGGTGACGAGCCGCGCCGGGACGTCTGCGGCGCGCATCAGAAAAACGAAGGCGCCGGCATAGAGGTCGGCGTTGCCCGTGCGCGTCTCGAACCAGAAATTATCGAAGGCGTCCGCCCCCTCCTGGAAGGCGAACTGGTCGCGCAGCGTATACCCCTCCCGCGCAAGCGACGCGAGGACGGCCTTGTAGCGATCCTCGACATCTGGCAGGGCGGCGAGTTCCGCGCCCAGCGCCTTGAGGCGCGGATTGCCGTTTGGCGGCAGGGCGAGCGCGCGTTGGCGCAATGCCTCGGATAACGCGCCGCCCGCTTCCCAATCCAGCCAGGAACTCAAGTGGTAACTTGTTTCCTCGCGTATCGGACGATGCGAAAGCACCTGCCAATCCTGGCTGATGAACGCTTCGCTGGTTAGGCCGGAAGGCAGATCGAGTCCATAGAGCCAGAGGCGTTCATGCGGCGTGATGCGCACCTGGTAACGAATTTCCTGCCCCTTGCGCTTCAGGGTTTCGCCAAAGACGCTGGCCTTCGTCCAGCCGCGACGCATGAGCTTGCGCCCTTGACCCGCCTCGTATTCCGTGTCCAGCCGCCACTCCTGTCCGTCGAAGTCGTAATACACCGGCCCGCGCCAGTAAAGCAGCGCGGTGGGCGGTACCCAGTTCTCGAATTCCGCCACCAACACCGGCTGGCTTTCGGCCACGCCAGCTTGCGTCTGTTCTTGGCCGGGTTTCAGGCGGGTGGAGACGCCCAGTCCCTGGTTGGACTTTTCGAGGCTGAGCGTGAGCGGCAATCCGAAGGAAAGGCCAATGTCCCACAAGGGGCCGGGAATGCGCGGAAAAAAGAGGAAGAGCACAGCGGCGAGCGGCAAGGCCATGAGGATGCGTCCCGAATTGCGCAGGAGCGCCGCTCGCACGGAACGCCTGCCGTCGCTGGCGGCTTCCAGGACGCCCAGGGCGACGATCGACAAAAGCAGGATCAGGATGAGGCCGATCCATTCGTTCCATTGCAATACGCCGATGGCGCCCGCCAGGAGCGCCGCGCCCGCTAGGAGGACAAACTCCCGCGCGGTTTTCGCTTCCGCCCATTTCAAGAGCAACGCCAGCATGAGGGAAAGCCGCAAGGTGCGGTCGTCCAGCCAGCCATGGAGCAGACCGAGCGTAATGACGACAACGGACAAAAAAACGAGGCGCAGCGCCGCCGCCCAAAAACGGCGCGGCAGGAAACGGCTACCCAGGGCAAGGAAAAAAACCGGCCAGGCGAACAGGGGGAGCGCCGGAAAATGGGTGGCAAGCGCCAGAAGACAGAGGGTGAGCGACAAAAGCCAATCGGCTTGCGGCGGACAGGAAAAAGGCAGGAGAGCCGGATAACGATGGCGCGGAGGATGGGTTGCGGTCATTGAAAAAGTCTGAACGATGCCCGATAAAATGTCAATGAATGAGAATTGTTATCAACTCAATTGCCGAGTCGCCGTGCGCCTAGAAATTACGAGGGCGCGCGCGCCGCGACGTTTCGCGCTTCAGGACGACGAAGGTGGCGCGTCAGGTCATCTCATGGCCCGGCATGTCACTTACGAATAAATCCGTGTATCCTGCCGGGGTATCTGGAAACCGCTTTGCCGGAAAAGCCGAAACGCGCGCCGCACGCGCCACAAGGTGACGGCAAGGAGACAAGCCATGCGACGGATTTTTTCTCTCTTCTTCATAAGCCTCTTTTTCCTGGCGGGAAAAGCGCGGGCGGATTTGCCCGAATTAACGCTGGGGTATACCGATGTAATATGGCGCGCACCGGACGGGCGTCTGGTGACGCGCGTCGATTACAGCGAATTCATGGGGTTTGGCCATACCAGATATTTGTGGGTTTTTACCTTGGAAGACACGCCTCAGTATCCCAAGAGAATCATCTTCAGCGGCGATGATGGCGTCTTGCTTGGTGATGCCAGCCATTTCCCCGCCTGGTCCTGCGCGCTTCCCGAAACATGCGAGAGCCACGAACCATTACCCTTTGCGCCGGATCTGTTTTATTGGAGATTCGCTTGGGATTCAACCTTGTCCGGGTATTTCAGCCCGGACGGAAAGACACTGACGCTTTTTGAAACAAGATATGAGTGGAGTGCTGGAGAAACCACGACGACAACCCATGTCCTGTCCTGGGATGACCTGAGCAAATCCTATGCGCTTGTCCAGATATTCACATTGTCCGCGGAGGACAAGTACCTCCTCGCCCTGGAAGGTGCCTTGGAAACCCGTGACGCGCGGCTGGTGTTACGCGCGTTATCCGATATGGGCGGCCTGGGCGGACAGATCGCAACCTTTGAAAGGCCGCCGGAGCGCGTCATCCTGCCGCTCTGGCGGTTCTTCAGTTCCCATGAAACGCGGCTTGCCGAATTCATGGAAATCTCCGCTGCCTTTGGATGGCGGGATGATGAAGAGGGTCTGGAGGTTTTTCTTCGCTACTCGGCCAGCATCAAAGGCGTCGCCGGATATATGGCGGCCTCTATTCCCCTGCTGGAAAAGCAGGACGCGGCAAAAGAAGCGGAAGCCATCCGCAAGGCGCTCTCTGGAAGCCTATGAATGCAAGGCAGAGGCGCGGAATGCCGGTATCAGGAGACAGGAGTCAGAGGAATTTACCGGCGCTTTGCGCCGTGGGTTACGCATCCGGATTGCTTCGTCGCTTCGCTCCTCGCGATGACGGGATGGGCGCGTGTAACGGGGTGGGAGCGTGCCAAGCCGCGCCGCGATTTTGACAAGGTGGGGGCTGCTCTGTCTCCTGATTCCTGACACCTGATCCCTGTGGAGGGGCGCGAATCGTCTTTGGGCTGCGTCAGTCTGAATCGCGCCCGACGTCCGCCCAGCAGTTGGGCGTTTCATAGAGGCGGATTTTGCTCAGTTTCAGGCGATGACCGTAGTTTTCCCGGTAGACTGGAGAAAGCTGATCGAAGGCGGCGCGGGCGAGGTTTTCGGCGGTAGGGACGGCATCCAGGAGCACGGTTTTGTGATGGGGCAGGGTGGCGAGAAAATCCACCACCGCCTTGTCTTCCCGCCAGACCAGAAAGGCGTGATCCCAGGCGTCGATCAGGTGCTTTCTGGCGATGGCCTTGATGCTGGAAAAGTCCAGCACCATGCCGTTTCCGGAAGCGCCCGCCGTGTTTTGGACTTCCCCTTCCAGGGTAATTTCGATAACGTAGCGATGGCCGTGCAGGTTGCGGCACTGGCTTTCGTGATCAGGGATGCGGTGTCCGGCATCGAATTCCAGACGGCGGGTAATGTGCATACGAACGGGGAAAAGCGGATGAAGGAAGCGGCGGATTGTAACATCGGGCGGCAAGACCGGGCGGCGACGCTCTCCATTGCCGACCATCGACGCGATCAGGCGGGGATGGTCTATGTCTATCCTGTGCTTTCCCGCCGCGCGCGCGGCGTTTCCATCGGCATCAACCTCAATCGGAATCGCGCCTGCAACTGGGCTTGCGTCTATTGCCAGGTGGAAAACCTGCGGCGCGGCGCGCCGGACGCCATCGATCTGGATTTGCTCGAAAAGGAGCTGGACGGCTTTTTATGGGAAGCCGTGCGGGGCGATTACCTGACGCGGCATGTCGCGGAGGCGCGTTACCGGCGTCTGGCGGACATCGCCTTTTCCGGCGAAGGCGAGCCGACGGCGGCCAGGGAATTCGCGTCGTCGGCGGCGCGGGTGGTCGCCGTATTGGAAGCGCACGGATTGCTGGACCGGTTGCCGCTACGCCTGATCACCAATGGCAGTCTGATCCACAAGGCGCGCGCGGGATTGGCGACACTGGCGCGGGCGAGCGGCGAAGCGTGGTTCAAGCTGGATCGCGGCGACGCGGCGGGAATGCGGGCGGTCAACCACATCGCGGGCGATCCGGCGCGCGTGTTGAAAAACCTGAGAACCTGCGCCGCGATTCTGCCCACTTGGGTGCAGACCTGCTGGTTCGCCACGGAAGGCAAAGCGCCGGACAGCGCGGCGGAGGCGGCCTATCTGGAGATGTTGGCACAGGTGGCGGACGTGATTTGCGGTGTGCATCTCTATGGCCTGGCGCGCGCGCCGAAACAGCCGGGGGCGGAAAAGCTCTCGCGCCTGTCCGCGCCGGTCTTGCGGACGTGGGGACGGCGCATCCGGCAAAAAACGGGCGTCAGGGCGATAAAAGTCTCGCCCTGACGCCCGTCGATGGAAAAACGGTCTTGCCTCAGGCCGCTTTTTCCGCTTTCTTTGCTTGTTGGGCGGATTTTTTTAGCGCCTTGAACTGCTCAGGCTCATATTTTTTCAGGTACTCCACGACTTCGAAGCCCTCCCGCTTGATGCGATGGATATCGATCTGTTCCACATGGACCAGGCGCAACAGCTCGCGCACAGGCTTGGGCATGGTGCGCCCACTCTCGTAGCGGGAGCCGCCGCTCTGGGTGACATTGATGCGCGACCAGAACTGTTGCTGGTTCATGCCCAGCTTGTATCGGATTTCGCGCGGGTTGATGATTTCAGTTGCTTTTACGTTCATTGTCGTTTTCCTTTCAACGATTTAATTTCAAACAGAAAATCCAGGATTTCCCATTTTGTCATACAACTCGAGTTATCGCTTGCGCTATAACTAAAGTTATAGTATCGCATTATAGGTAACTGCAAAGCATAATTGCAAGTGTCTTAGGATTTTTTACATTTGATACAAATTGCGTGCATTTTCCATGCTGCGCTAAAATCGTCTGGTTTTTTCTCCAGAAGGAACGGTATGGCCCTGATTGTTCAGAAATATGGCGGAACTTCCGTAGGCACTCCGGAGCGCATCCGGAACGTGGCCGCGCGCGTGGCGCGTTTCGTGGCGCGCGGGGATCGGGTGGTCGTGGTCGTTTCCGCCATGAGCGGCGAGACCAATCGTCTGCTGGCGCTGGCAAGGGAAATCCAGTCCCAGCCCGATCCGCGCGAGCTGGACGTGGTGCTTTCCACGGGCGAGCAGGTGACGATGGGTCTCCTGTGCATGGCCTTGCAGGCGGCGGGCGTTGATGCCAGGAGCTACACCGGCGGGCAGGCGCGCATCCTCACCGATGACGCCTTCAACAAGGCGCGCATTTCCAGCATCGACGGCGTGGCCATCCGCCGCGATCTGGAAGCGGGGCGCGTGGTGGTGGTGGCGGGTTTCCAGGGCGTGGACGCGGCGGGCAACATCACCACGTTGGGACGCGGCGGCTCGGATACCACGGGCGTGGCGCTGGCGGCGGCACTGCAGGCCGACGAGTGCCAGATTTATACCGACGTGGATGGCGTCTATACCACCGACCCGCGCATTGTCGGCGAAGCGAGAAAGCTCGACTGCATCACCTTCGAGGAGATGCTGGAAATGGCGAGCCTTGGCTCCAAGGTGCTGCAAATCCGTTCCGTCGAATTTGCGGGCAAATACAAGGTCAAACTGCGGGTGCTCTCCAGCTTCGAGGAAGCGGGGGAGGGTACGCTGATTACTGTTGAGGAAGGCAGGAACATGGAAGAACCGATTATTTCTGGCATCGCATTCAATCGTGACGAGGCCAAGCTGACCGTGCTGGGCGTCCCCGACTGTCCCGGCATCGCCTACCAGATACTAGGCGCGGTGGCCGACGCCAACATCGACGTGGACATGATCATCCAGAACGTGGGACACGACGGCGCGACCGACTTTTCCTTCACGGTGAATCGTTCGGAATTCGACAAGACGAAGGCGGTGCTGGAAAGTGTGTGCGAACACATCGGCGCGCGCGAGATCCAGGGCGACAACAAGGTCTGCAAGGTTTCTGCTGTGGGCGTGGGCATGCGCTCGCATCCCGGCGTCGCCAGCCAAATGTTCCGCGCCCTGGCGGAAGAAGGCATCAACATCCGCATGATCTCCACTTCGGAAATCAAGATTTCCGTGGTGCTGGACGAAAAATACCTGGAACTCGCCGTCCGCGCCCTGCACCGCGCCTTCAGGCTGGAAGCGGCCTGAGAGACAGAATCCTCACTTTTGACGAGGCGGGGCGCTCTGTCTCCTAATCCCGATTCCTGATCCCTCTCCTCTCTATTCCGCGTGTAATATCCCCGTTCGTTTTCGGCTGGGCGGCGTGGAATGAATCGTTGTCCCATAATTTTTGCGGCGAAGAACCATGAACCAGACTACTAACATTCTTGTTGTCGGCATTGGCGGGCAAGGCGTCATGACGGCTTCGGAGATACTTTCCGAAACGGCCATGCAAAAGGGATACGATGTCAAGAAGACCGAAGTGGCCGGAATGAGCCAGCGCGGGGGTGTGGTTTCCTCGCATGTGCGTTTTGGCGCGCGCGTCCTATCGCCGGAAATCGCGCCGGGCGAGGCGGACATCCTGATCGGCTTCGAGGCTGCCGAAGCTATGCGCTGGAGCCATTACCTGCGTCCGGACGGCGTGGCGATGGTCAATCGCCTGCGGCTGGTTCCGCCCATCGTTTCGCTGGGTATCTTCGACTATCCCGATGATCCGGCCGCCGCCATCCGCGCCCAGGGCATCGCTCTCCACGATTTCGACGCGGGCGCCATCGCCCACGAACTGGGCGACCTGCGGCTGGTGAATACCATCATGCTTGGCGCGATTGCCGACAATTTGCCTTTTCCCGCCGAAACCCTGAAAGACAACATCGTCGCCCGCTTTCGCGCCAAAAAGCCCGCGCTGGCAGAATTGAACGCGCAGGCCTTCGACCGGGGGCAGGCGGCGGCAAGGACGACGGACTGAAAAATGGACATCGACCTGGAAGAAATCCGGCGCTTTTTCGCGGCAGACCGCTTCGCCTGTCAACAGGCGGGCGTGGTCATCGACGCGGTGACGGAAGATACCGTGCAATGCGGCATGGCGCTCACGGCGCAACACCTGAACGCGGGCGGCGGCGTGCAGGGCGGGGCGATTTTCACGCTTGCCGATCTCACCTTTGCCGTGCATTCCAACTTGCCGCTCTTTCTGGGCGCGAACACGGGAATTACCGTGGGGCAATCGTGCAGCATTTCCTATCTGGCGCGTCCTCGTGGAAAACGCCTGATCGCCCGTTCCGCCTGTCTTTCGCGTGGAAAGACCATCTCGGTGTTTCGTGTCGAAATCCATGACGATCTGGGTAATTTCGTCGCGGAAATGCGCGGCAACGGCGTGACGACCCGGAAACAAGAGGCGGCGCGCTAAAGCCCCGTCAAACCATCATGCCGCCCAACGCCGCCGCCTTTTCTTCTCCGCCCTGGATGGCGGAAGATTGCCATGTCATGCTCTCGCCGTTTGCCCTGCTCGAAGTCGGGGGCGATGACGCGCGCGCGTTTCTGCACGCGCAGCTCACCAGCGACGTCAAGGCGCTGGACGCGACGAATGCGCAATTTTCCGCCTGGTGCAACGCGCAGGGACGCATGTTGGTCAACGTCATCCTCCACGCCCACCGCGATGCCGCCGGGGACGAAACGCTGCGCCTCTTCATGCGCGCGGATCGCCTGCCGGAAATTTTGCGCCGCCTGCAAAAATATGTGCTGCGCGCAAAGGTCAGCCTTGCGGCGCGTGTCGATCTGGGTGTTCTGGGCGTGTGCGGCGCGTCGTTTCTTTCGACGGCTTTCGGATTCGCGCCGCCGCCGGAAGACGCCGCCCTGGGCGTGAGCGCGTGTGATGAGACGACGATCATCCGCCTGCCGGATGACCGCTGCCTCATCACCGCGCCGCGCGTCTTGTTGGACGAATACGCCAGACGCCTCGCCGAACGATGCCCTGCCGCCGATGTCCAATACTGGCAATGGCGGGACATTTGCGCCGCGCTGCCCTGGATAGAGAACGCGACGGCGGAAGCCTTCGTGCCGCAGATGCTGGACTTTGAAAAAACCGGCGTCAGTTTCAGGAAGGGGTGCTATCCAGGACAGGAAATCATTGCCCGCGCCCACTACCAGGGAGAAGTCAAACGTCATCTCTACCGCCTTGCCGCGCCCTCTCCCCTGCGAATTGACGAAGACTTGTACGCCAACGCGGACCCGCGCCAGCCCATCGGTAAGGTCATTGCCGCCGCCCCCGTCCCTCACGATCCCGGACGCCACGCCGCGCTGGTCGTACTGCTGGACGCCCATGCCCATGACCTCGCGCCCCTCCAGCCCCAACGACTGGCCTACGCGGGGCAGAAGACAGAAGACGGAGGACAGAGGAAGTGAACTTCTCCTGTAAGGACGGACGCCAGGAAGCACGAAGTCAAATGGCCTGTTCGAGCCTCCTTGCGTAGTCCCTGGGCGACAGGTATCCGGGCGCGGAGCGCGGGCGTTTCGGATTCCCATGTATCTGGCGGGCGAAGCGAGGCGGGCAGCGGCCTTGCTGTCTTGCTCTCATGGATGCCCGCGGCTTCCTCGCTCCTGATCCTGGCAAGGAATGTCCCGGCCATCGCGTTGTCCCGGAAGTTGCCCCTGCGGCTCATGCGCGGCGCGAAGCCGCGCGCGGTCAGGGTCTTGCCGAGGGCGCCGCTGGCGCGCTGGCTGCCGCGATCGGAGTGGAACAAGAGGCCGCCCACCGGAGAGGCTGAACAGGCATTCAGGAACACCTGCCGGGCCAGATGGCGAGTCCGTTCTCGCGCGACGAAGG
>JAIRMN010000207.1 GCA_031258715.1 Zoogloeaceae bacterium | reverse complement strand
GCGCGCGCCGCGCCGGGGATTTTCGTGATTCACGCGGGATGCGTTTTCAGCCACTCGCGCATGGCGTCGTTCACCCGCGTGCGCCAGCCGTGGCCGGTGGCTTTCAAGCCTTCGAGCACATCGGCGTCGAAGCGCAGGGAGACCAGTTCCTTTTTCTCGGCGGAGAAGGGACGCCCGCGCTTCTTTTGCAGGACATCCGCCCATTCCGCGTCGGTGAGCGGGCGGACATCGGGGTCGGATTCGGCGGCTTTCGTGATGGCGGCATCCTCTTCCGGCGTGTTGAGGCGAAGCGTCCGCCCGCTGCGGGTCTTAACGGTATTCGGCAACATAGATCATTTTCTCCCGGTTGGTGGCGGGGCGCAGACTGATGACCCGCCTGACTTCGTTTCGATCCACGTAAGCGACGCAAAAAAGCCTGTCGCCCAGCGGGGCCAGCGCCAACATGCGCCATTCCTCATAAGCGAAGCGTTCGTCCGTCCATGTGTAGGCTTCTTCCCAGACAAGACGGGCGGCGGCTTCGAGCGAAACGCCATGTTTTTTGATGTTCAAAGCGTTCTTGCCAGGATCGAATTCGATTTCCATGCTATTTATTGTAGCTTCGATAATAAAAAAAGCAAGAGGTTTCGGAAAATATTTGACATCCCCGCGCTCCGGGCTATACTCCCGCTCAATGCCGCAACCACGGCAGGCGGGTTTGCAAGCCCGGAAACTTGGCGGACGTACCGCCACCACCGAGACACGGCGGTGTTTTTACGTCCGCAGCATGGCAATCCCAATGGGCGAGCCGTGCGGGGAGCCGCAAGGCTCGCCGGTTCCAAGTTCCGGTCTTGCAACCCGCACGGTCTCGCCCACCCTTTTGCAAGAGGGTTGGCGGGTTTAAATACCCAACTTGGGAGTATTGCCATGTCTCAGCTTGTCATCAACGGCGCGTCCGCGCCTGTCATTCCCTCATCCATCCTTGTTCGCAAAGGCGCGGTCATTGCCGTGCGTCCGCGGCAGGACGGATGGATTATCACCCTCGATATTCCCGACGCTCGCCTTGTCCTCAAGACCAGGGCCGGGACGTCCTTTGCCGTCGGTGATCGACTTGTCGTCGACTACAGCGGCGACTTCAAAAACATACACATCAGTCACCGGAACGGCGCGTTCATCGAGCCGTATCCCCATTTCGTCGAACTCATCGAACACCATCCAAAGGAGTTTTCCATGCAACTGAACCACATCGCGCCAGCGCAATCCGTTCTCGCTGGCATTTCCCTTGACTTGGGCGAGCAAGCGCCCAAAGCGCCTGTGCTGCTTGAACCGAAGGCGGTCACGCTCACCATGTCCAGCCGTGAGATTGCGGAACTGTGTGAGAAAGAGCACAAGAACGTTATGGCCGACATCCGCGCCATGTTTGAACAACTGGAAATGACAAGAGAAACATCGGCTCAGTTTTCAGCCGATCTCCCGGACGCCTACGGGCGCAAGCAACCGGTGTTCAATCTTCCCAAAGACCTGACCCTGACTTTGGTGTCCGGGTACAACGTCAAGCTGCGGAAACGCATCATTGACCACTGGTTACAACTGGAGGAAGCACAGGGCAAGATAGCCCTGCCCAACTTCATCAACCCGGCGGAAGCCGCCATTGCCTGGGCGGAGCAGTACAAGGCGCGTGAGGAAGCCGAAGCCCGCGCTTTGGAAGCCGAGCGCGCCAAGTCCCTGATCGGCTCGAAGCGGGAGGCCACCGCGATGGCCACAGCGAGCGTCAAGGCGCGGGAAGCGGAAAAGCTGAAAATCGAGCTTGACCAGTCAAAGCAATACGCCACCGTAAAACGCATGGAGATGCTCTATCACGGGCAGAAATTCAACTGGCGGCTGTTGAAGAGCACGGGCATCGAAATGGGCATCCCGCCGACGGAGATATTCGACCAGAACTACGGCACGGTGAAAGCCTATCACGCCGATGTCTGGCGCGAAGCCTACGCCCTGGACATCCCGGCGTGACATGGAACGGTCATGGGACGCAAACCCACGGTCAATCTCAACCTGCCGCCCGGCCTGCGTGTAAAACGCGGGGCGAAGGGGAAGGCGTGGTATTACCTTGACCGTGGGAAGGGAGAAGACGGCGCGCGCCGCTGGGAACCCCTGGGCGATGACTTCCCGGAAGCCTTGCGCCGCTACGCCGACCGCATCCAGACCTTCACCGCCCCCGCCGTCACCGTGCCTGAAATGCTCGCCGCGTGGCAAACGGCAACGCTTCCAGGAAGACCACGCGGCACCCAGGCCGACATCCTGAACTGCATCCCCTGGCTGTTGAAGTTTTTTGGCGAGCCGCCCGCGCCGCTCTCTGCCGTAGAACCGCAACATATCCGCCAGTATCTCGACTGGCGAACGGCGAAAATCCGCGCCAACCGGGAAATCGCCTGGCTCTCCACCGCCTGGAACTGGGCGCGTGGCAATGGAACGACGAATTGCCAAAACCCGACAGAAGGTGTGCGAAGAAACAAGGAGAAGGGGCGCGACATCTACGTGGAAGATAGCGAACTTGCCGCTATCCTCGCGCATGCCGACGAACCGCTACGGGACGCGATGGAGCTTGCCTACCTGATCGGCCAGCGCCCGTGCGACCTGCGCGACATCAGCGAGGCGGACATCCGGGACGGGCTCATCCACATCCAGCAGGGCAAGACATTGGCAAAGCTGCGGGTAGAAGTCTCCGGCAGCCTGAAGACGCTTCTTGAGCGCATCCGGACGAGGAAGGCGGGCATTTCAGGCATCCGGTCGCTGTCGTTGATTTGCGACGAGAAAGGCAAGGCGCTCGGAAAATACGCGCTGCGCTACCGCTTCGACAAAGCGCGAAACAAGGCGGCACAAGCCGTGCCGAAAGAGGTTTCCAAGCGCCTCAAGGCCATCCAGTTTCGGGACTTGAGAGCCAAGGCCGCCAGCGATGTGGAAAACTTGCACCGCGCCCAGAAACTTCTCGGACACGCCAGCCAGTCTATGACAGAGCACTACGTCCGGAATCGGCGCGGCGACAAGGTGAGGCCGGTGAAATGAATTTTGTAGAACAAAACCGGCTTTGTAGAATGAAGGCACCCGTCAAAAAACCCCGGAAACCAGCATGGTTGCTGGGGCGACATACCGGAATCGAACCGGTGACACCTGGAGCCACAATCCAGTGCTCTACCAACTGAGCTAATGCCGCCATTGTGCATGGTCTTATTTCTTGGCGCGCCCGGCGAGAATCGAACTCACAACCTACGGCTTAGAAGGCCGTTGCTCTATCCAGTTGAGCTACGGGCGCCGATTTTCCGGCCTCGCCTGGAGATCGCCTTGCGCGCTTTGGTCGGGGCGGTGGGATTCGAACTCACGACCCTCTGCTCCCAAAGCAGATGCGCTACCAGACTGCGCTACGCCCCGAAGAGGCGGACATTCTATAGACCGTCCCTGATCACGTCAAGGCGAACATTCGACCCGTGTTACGAGTTTCTGAACCTGTCCGTTTTTTCATGCCGTATGCCAACGCTTGCGACCTGTCCGGATCTCCGCGCCTAGCTCGACCGCGTAAACCTGTCCCGCTTCAAGCCCATGCCGGGGCTGCCGGAACGATAAGCAAGCAGTGTGCATGGAAATCCGCTGGACAGGGCCAACTCAGCGCGTCCTGACCAGTCGAGTTTCGCCTTCACCAAAGCGTCGGGCGGCGGCTGATTCAATCCCTTCCACATAATGCAGCACCACCTAATCGTCATAATCAGCGGCTTGGACAAGGCGGCGCGCATTATGCCGGAAAATATACTGGGCTTCGCCTTCGCCGCCACTGTTGTAACGTTTCATGGTCAATTGCATCCTGAACACATCCTCGCTTGTGCGAGTGGTCTCGATCTCCCAATTCGGCGCGAGCGGATCCAGCATCAGGTAAACGATACCCAGTTTGGGATTACCCGTCAGGAAAAGACTGTACCACAATCCAGCGACAACAACGTCCTGGGTGAGTTCTCCGGCTGCCCTGGCGTCATGCATACTCTCGCGCACGCGCTCAACCGTGGCGCAGGCGCAAAGCATGGGGAAAACACAGCAGGCCATCATGGCAACACGCGCGCCGCGCCGCAATGACGGACATCCTCCGTTTCGTGTCACGAGGTGGATTGTCCATCGGCATGCTCATTTTCTTGCGCCCGTGGCTATTGCGCATAGATCAGGTCGCCGGGATTGATTTGCAGCCCGTCTGGAGCCTCGATCAGTTCGGCGATTGAAAAAGTGGGATACACCGCGCGCAGCAAAACGGTCGCGCGAACGAACTTTTCCCGCCCCAGGAAACGCTCGGAGAGATCGACTACGGGCGGCGGCGGACGCACAAGATGCAGCGTCATCGTGTCGCCCGGATTCATCCGGGATTCGGCGCTCGCGTCGATCTGGAGCATGTGTCCATCAACCTTCACGACACGGGCGACGAAAAGAAAACAGCTCACCTGTCCTGCCGCCCAGCGCGCGATGTCCTCGATCAATTCCGTCCAGGCGCGACCGAAAGGCGTTGCCTGAAACGCCCGCGTGCAGATGGTAGGCCGGTTGGGAAAAATGGCCGCGCCCGACCAGGCTGAACCGGCGACTTTCGTCTGGAAACGGCGGCGCGCCAGCACCGCGCCATTGACGCCATCGTGGACGAAGGCTTCGATCTCGATCTGGCGTTCGTGGCGTCCCCAGTTCCTGTTCAGGCCGAATTCACGATAAACGCCAGCGAGCACATATTGCGCCTGCCGTCCCCGCGCCAATGCGG
Organism: Zoogloeaceae bacterium; assembly: GCA_031258715.1. GTDB lineage: Bacteria > Pseudomonadota > Gammaproteobacteria > Burkholderiales > Rhodocyclaceae > Azovibrio. Next base: position 1,779 of record JAIRMN010000207.1, on the reverse strand, counting down.
CAAATGGCGTATCGAGGCTGCCGATGGGCAGATGCGGCGTCGGCGCGCGAGAGGGGGACGCGTAAGGAAAGGCGCTGCCATCGAATCCAGCCAGTACACGCCCGCTGCGCTCCAGAGCATGCGCCAGTTCCATGGCAGTGAGCGCTTCGATGCCTTGGCGGTTGACGAGCGGCAACAGCCGCCCTCCCCATTCTTCCAGCAACTGTTCAGGAAATTCAAACGCGAAACCGGTCACCAACAGGCGGTTGAGATATGCTCTTTCGCAACTGGCAGCATCCGTTTCCGGCTCTCGTTGAGCCTCGCATGTGCTGACCTGTGCCCGGAGCCTGATCACCAGTTCGTCGCTATCGACGCGCTCGTCCAGCACATGCGCATCCTGTGTGCAGGCCGAAGCGCCCACTTGCGTCGTTTCGAACATCTGTCCTTCCCTCACTAGGGATTGGGCGCTCACCCGCGTTGAACCCAATTCCGCAGCGCGCGCCAAGGCGCGCCGGGTTGCCACTTCGCGCGCGGCGGCAAGCCCGTCACGACCGACGAGGGCGCATCCTTCCACGAGCGTCTCCATTGCGGAGGCCGTTTCCGCCGCCAGGCCAGGCAGGCCGAAGAGCATGACCAAAACCACGCGGAACACGCGTCCGCGCCGCCGGATCGACGCGCACATGGCGGCGCTCAGGGTGAGGTATAGACCACGCTTGGCGCCAATACCGGCGGCGCTACGACCCGCACGACACTCGGAGCGTCCGAGCAGCCCGATGAGTAGCGGACGCATTGCACGAAATTCACCGGCAGCGTCGTTTCGACCGTCACTTCGAAAGTGCCGTCGTCGGCATCGGCCACATTGACCACGCGCGCGCCCCGGATGAAGGCATCGACATAAGTGCGCACCGTGTCGTTCTTGGCTACGTAAGCGGAGACCGAGGTATCACCCCAGACCCGGAAACCATGCACTTGCTCGGCCAGGTTCCGGTACGCGTCGATCTGCGCGGCGCGTATCGCCATCAGCTTCTGCTGGCCATGATTATGTTGAAAATAATTACTCCGGCTGCCATAACCCACGGCAAGGAGCGTGGTCGGCGTCTCCACTGCGGCCTGGTAGGGCTGCGGCGCCACGATTTCCCGCTCGATCACTGCCACTGGAACCGCCGGGACGCTCCTAACCTTCGCCGCGCAGCAAGGATAATTCGCGCACCCCGCAAGCAAACCCGTCAGCGCGATGGCAGTTGAATAGCGGACAAACCTGGTTGAATAGCGGGCAAGCATGGTTGACTCCTCAATGTTGAACTGTGTTGGTTGATAGGAAAAAAGACGCAAAAAACCCCGGTACGAGAGGAAAAATCCTCCGCGTGCGAGGGTGTTTTGCAGGGGAAAAACTTTTGGGGAAGAACGACAAGAAACCGAGGTTTCAACCACGGCCACCCCCGTTCTCTGGCAGATTATTGATTCAGAATATGACGGAGGTGAGGACTAAAGCGCTATGTTGAAAGCCAATTTTCATGCAGTTTCAATATTCCATGAAATGACAAAGATGTCACTCCGCGAAAAATCTTCACAAAGACGGAGCGGATTATCGCAAAAATTGGTGGTGCCTCGCAAGGAGAACGGGCCTGTTCCTGGGTGCAATCAAAAGTGGTGGGCGCGCCTTCCTCAAGCAGCGGTTTTATCCCAGTAGTCATTCCATCGGTGATTGGCACGCAGGCAACGCAGGTTGAGCATGGCCTGGGCATTGTCGGGGCGCCACCAGGCGCCGGGAAGTTTGAGGCGTTTCTGGATGACGAACCG
>JAIRMN010000155.1 GCA_031258715.1 Zoogloeaceae bacterium | reverse complement strand
TCTTGGAAGACATGTCCAACTGCCGGGCAACCCTGGCCTGACCAACCGGACTCCGCTAGGGCGATGGCCTGAGTCTTGAGTCAGTCTGTGCAGCGATGACGGGAAATGGTGCGCACAGGGACCTCCAGGTTGCAATGGCGGTGAAACTATCGCTTCCTGGCGTCCGTTTTGGGGAAGAACAGGTTCACTCCTCTTGACTCCTGACACCTGATTCCTCTCCCCTGCTTCCAGAATCTGTGTCAATATAACACCTTTTGCGGATTCGTCATGAGCCTTGCTTCTGTTCCTTCTCTTTTTGCCCTGCAAGGCGTCGTTGAGCAGATGGCGCAGATTATTCTTGGCAAGCGCCAGGAAACTCAATTGGCATTGACCTGTCTGTTGGCGCGTGGGCATTTGTTGATTGAAGACTTGCCGGGGTTGGGCAAGACCACGTTGGCGCAGGCGCTGGCGCGGCTTTTGGGGTTGGCGTTTGCGCGGGTGCAGTTTACGAGCGATCTGTTGCCTGCCGATATTCTTGGGCTTTCCATCTATGCACGGGAGAGCGGCAATTTTCGTTTCATGCCCGGCCCGGTGTTTACCCAGATGCTGCTTGCGGACGAAATCAACCGCGCCACACCCAAGACGCAGAGCGCGCTCCTGGAGGCAATGGAAGAACGCCAAGTGACGAGCGATGGCGAAACCCGTCTTCTGCCGCAACCTTTTTTTGTTGTCGCCACCCAGAATCCGGCGCATCAGATTGGCACCTTTCCCTTGCCGGAATCGCAGCTTGACCGTTTCCTGCTGCGGCTGTCGCTCGGTTATCCCGATACGCGCTCGGAACGCGCCCTGCTTGCGGAAGGCGACATGCGCCGCCGCGTCGCGCAACTGACGCCGCTCCTTTCGCCTGATGAACTGCTCGCGCACCAAGCGGCGACTGAACAGGTTTTCGTCGCGCCCGCCCTTCTGGATTATGTGCAGGCCCTGCTTGCTGCCTCGCGGACGAACGCGCGTTTCTTTCATGGTCTTTCGCCGCGCGCGGGACTTTTCCTGCTGGCGGCAGCGCGCGCTTGGGCGTATCTGGACGGACGCAAGGCGGTATTGCCGGACGACATCCAGATTCTCCTGCCCGGCATTGCCTGCCATCGGCTCGTTCGCGCCAGGGCGACACGACTGCCAGCCTCGAAGACATCGCGGATCTGCTGCGCAACACGCCCGTTCCCTGAACCCGCGATGTTTCCGCCGGATTTTCTGCGCCGCTTCACCTCAAAACGCGCGCCTGAGCGCGGGACGATTCATCTGCAACGGCGGCGCATCTACATCCTGCCGACCGGCGCGGGAGTCCTCTACGCCTTCACCCTGACCGCCATGCTCGTCGGCGCCATCAATTATGACCTTGGGCTTGGACACGCGCTGGTCTTCCTGCTCGCCAGCCTTGCGCTGGTCAGCATGGCGCATTGTCACCGGAACCTGTTGGGACTGAGTCTGCGCGCGATGGAAAATCCGCCGGTTCATGTAGGGGAAATCGCGCAGTTTCACTTTCAGGCGACCGCGCCGGACGCGCGTCCGGCGCTGGAGTGGCGGGTGGAGGAGTCTTCCGGCGAAGCGCAATCGCGTCTGCCGCAAATCCTGCATCTGCCGGGAAACGCGGAAACGCGGTTCTGTCTGGGCATGGCGGCGCGGCAACGCGGCTGGCTCGTCCTGCCGCGTCTCGTCGTGCAGAGCTGTTATCCGTTGGGATTGTTCCGCGCCTGGAGCTATCCCTGGCCGGAAGCGCGCACGCTGGTGTATCCGCGCCCCATCTTCACGTCCTTGCCGCTAGGCCAGCCTGTGGGCAGAAGCGGCGCGGGTACGAGCCAGGAAGGCGACGATGATTTCGCCGGCCTGCGCGAACGCCAACCTGCCGATTCGCCTCGCCATATCGCTTGGAAGGCCGCCGCCCGTGACGGCGGCGAAAAGCCCTTGCTGATCAAGCTCTTTTCCGGCGGCGCAAAGGCTGAACTCTGGCTGGAGTGGACGCAGTCGGACGCCGATGTGGAAACACGCGTTTCCCTCCTTACCGGCTGGGTCATCCACGCCGAGGAAGCCGGATACGCCTACGGCCTCAGTTTGCCGGGCGTCCGGCTCGATCCGGCGCGCGGCGCGGCGCACAGACATCGCTGCCTGAAGGCGCTGGCGCTTTGCGCGGGCGAGCCGGGAGCGGCGAAATGAAACTTTGCTTTTGGCGGCGGGCCGTCGTCTCCCCTTATCTCGCGCATGTCCATCTGCCTTGGCTGGGCGCGGCGGTGCTGACCACGACCCTGCCGCATATCTACCATCTGCCGGGTTGGCTGTCGGTTTCCATCGTCGTTTTCCTCCTCTACAGCACCCTGCAATGGCGGCGCGGTTATCGCGTCACGCCCGCCTGGATACGGGTATTTTTGGTGCTCGTCGCCTGCGTGGGCATTGCCTTTGAATACGGCTTCAATCCGGGACGCGATTCCGGAGTTGCCATGTTGGCAATTCTTTCCTGCATGAAGCTCATGGAACTCAAGAGTCGCCGCGACAGCGTGGTGCTGATCATGCTTTGCTATTTTTTGCTGCTGACCCACTATTTTTACAGTCAGAACCTCCTGACTGGCCTCTGGCTGGTGTTCAGCACCCTGATGGTCACGGTGACGCTCCTGCACATGAATACGGACGCGCGCCTTTCCATCCGCGCCCGCTTCGCTTTTTCCGCGCGGCTGATTGGGCAGGCGCTGCCCTTCATGCTCGTCCTCTACCTGCTTTTTCCGCGCGTCAGCGGCCCCTTATGGGGAATGCCGCGGGACGCCCAAGGCGCGCGCACGGGACTGGGCAACACCATGAGTCCCGGCAGCATTTCCCGGCTCTACAATGATGACGCTATTGCTTTTCGCGTTCAGTTTACCGATGCCGCGCCGCCGCGCCGCCAGCTTTACTGGCGCGGACCGGTCTTCAATCATTATGACGGAAGGCTCTGGCGCAACAACGATTTTTCCGCGATTGCGCCCGCGCTGGAAAAGCGCGGCCACCCATTGCGTTATGTGATGACCCTAGAAGCGCATCAGCGCAATTGGCTCCTACCGCTGGAGATGTCCGATGGGGAGGGCGCTGGGCTGGAAAGCCGGATGAGCGCCAGCGGCGTTTTGTGGAGTGTGCGCCCCATTCTTGCCCGCACTCGCGTGGAGATGCTTTCCTATCCGGATTACCGTCTGGAACCCCATCTTTCCCTGACGCGAACCTTTGAAAACCTGCAATTGCCGGAAGACTACAATCCGCGCGCATTGGCGCTGGCCGGAAGCTGGCGCGCCCAAAGCGCCGATCCTCGTCAACTGTCGGCGCGCGCCCTCGATTATTTCCAGCGGGAAAATTTTTTCTATACTCTGGATCCACCGCTTTCCGGCGCGAACGCCATCGATGATTTCCTGTTCAATACCCGCTTGGGCTTTTGCGAGCACTATGCAGCCGCCTTCGTTACCCTGATGCGCGCCGCGGGCGTTCCAGCGCGTGTGGTGACCGGGTATCTGGGCGGCGAACTCAATCCGGTCGATGGTTTTCTTGTCGTGCGCCAGTCCGATGCCCACGCCTGGGCGGAAATCTGGGTAGCGGACGAGGGTTGGATGCGCGTCGATCCGACCGCCGTCCTGCCTGAAGATCGCGTTGCCGCCGATGTCCGGGCAGCGCGTCTGGGCGCCACGCCCGAATTCGCAGGCCAGGCCGTGGATTGGCTCACACAGGCGCGTTACCGCTGGGAGGCGCTTAACAATCGCTGGAATCAATGGGTATTGGGCTATACACCGGAACGCCAACGCGAAATCCTTACCGCGCTGGGGCTCTCCGACCCCAGCCTGCACCGCATCCTGGTAACGCTGGTCATCGTCATGGGCGTCCTGACCCTGGTTTTCGTCGTCTGGCTGCTTTACCCGCATCGCGCGAGGCCCGCCGACCCCGCCCTGCGCGTCTGGCAAAAGGCGCTGGCTTGGCTTGAGCGAAACGGCGTCGCCACACCGCAATGGGAAACCCCGTTAGCGCTGGCGAAGCGCGTACACGCCACACATCCCGCCCTCCTCGATCTCGCGCGGCTCGTCTACGCCGCCCGCTACGAAGGCCGCCCTCCTAAAACCGCAAGCCTGTGCCAGGCCCTGAACGCCTGCAAACAACCAGCCGGACGTTTCGTTGGCTTTGATGTTTCGGAAAACGGAACCGCCGTTTGAATTGCCACGGCGTTTCGTTCCAAAGGCATGACGGAGCGGGAAAGCGTGAATCGTTTTCAACCCCATCCGCTCGAATCGCCCGCGACAAGACGCGTAATGCCGCCGCCCCTTGTCTCTCTGTTATACTGACGGCTTTCGTTGATCCCCACAGGAGGTCATGTCATGAAAAAGATGCTTTTTTTTCTGACTTCGTGTTGTCTTTGCGGCGGCGCGTTTGCCGAGGAAGTCTATAAGTGCGAACAGGATGGCAAGGTGACGATTTCCACCACGCCCTGTCCGACCGGCGCGACGGTGACGGTGGTGCCGGTGGAGAAGTTGCCGCCCGCCAGCGAATCCCCGGAGCAGGAATTGGCGCGCATGAAGCAGCAAGCCGACACGCTGGAACGCGAACGTCTAGAACGCGAAGCTGCCGCCAGTTCGACAGCGGCAGGGGACGCGGCGAAAAATGAAGAGGAAGCCGCCGACGGCAATGAAGCTGCGGGAGATGACGGTCTCAGTTCCGGCCGCTTCGCCGCGCGCCGCAAACGCGAACAGCAGGCGCAGGAAGCGCGGCGGCAGAGACAGATCGAACGCCGCGAGGCCAGACGCGAAGCGAGCAGTGGCGGCAGCGTTACCCCGCAGTAAGCGCAATGCCCGTTAACTACACTACGCCTGCCCCGGAAGCCCTGCGCCCCGTCGCCGGGATCCGCTTGGGTACGACTGCCGCCTCCATTCGCAAGGCGGATCGTCAGGATTTGACCATCATTGCGCTGGCGGAGGGCGCGAACGTGGCGGGCGTCTTTACCCAGAACCGTTTCTGCGCCGCGCCGGTTCGGGTATGTCATCAACATCTTTCGCAAGGCGAGGAGATTCGCGCGCTGGTCATCAATACTGGCAACGCCAATGCTGGAACGGGCGAATCCGGCTTGCGGGCGGCGTTCTCAAGCTGCGCGGCGCTGGCGGAATTGCTTGCCATCCCGTCTGCTGCTGTGTTGCCCTTTTCCACTGGCGTAATTCTCGAAAGCCTGCCGATCGAGCGTCTGATTGCGGGATTGCCTGCCGCTTGCGCCGATCTCGCGCCTGATCACTGGCACAAGGCGGCGCAGGCCATTATGACCACCGATACCGTCGCCAAGGCTGCTTCGCGGCAGACGGTCATTGAGGGCAGAATGCTGACCGTCACAGGCATTGCCAAGGGCGCGGGCATGATCCGCCCCAATATGGCGACCATGCTCGGCTTTGCCGCCACCGACGCTGCCATCGCCCGCCCGCTCCTGAAGACGCTGGTCAGGGAAGCCGCCGATCAGTCGTTTAATTGTATCAGCATCGATGGCGATACCTCGACCAACGATGCCTTCATCCTGATTGCCAGCGGCAGGGGCGCGTTTTCCGGCGATTTTGCCTTTGTCACGGGCGAGGAACCCGGCTGGGCGGAAGTCAGGGCCACGCTCTTTGACGTTGCCCGCGAACTGGCGCAGGCCATCGTGCGCGATGGCGAGGGCGCGAGCAAATTCATCACACTTCTTGTGGAAGGCGGCAGGGACAAGGAAGAATGCCGCAAGGCCGCCTATGCCATTGCCCATTCGCCGCTGGTGAAGACGGCTTTTTTTGCTTCCGACCCGAATCTGGGGCGCATCCTTGCCGCCATCGGCTACGCCGGAATCGGCGATTTGAGCGTGGAAGGCGTCAAGGTCTGGCTGGAAGCGGCGGGCGAGTGCGCCCTGATTTCCGAAAATGGCGGACGCGCCGAAAGCTACCGCGAAGAGACGGGCGCGGCCATCATGCAAAACGCCGAAATCGGCGTGCGTGTGCATCTGGGACGGGGAAACGCCCAGGCCACGGTCTACACTTGCGATCTTTCCTACGATTACGTCCGGATCAATGCCGACTACCGATCCTAGACACGCGAAAAGCGCCGATCAGCTCCGTATTCTTTCCGTTTGATGAATTGCCCATGTCCAAATCCAGAACCCGCGTCGTGACGAACGCGCCCGAACTTCCTTCCGACTTGGCGTTTGAAGCCGCCCTCATCGAACTGGAGACGCTGGTGGCGCGCATGGAGGGCGGCGATATGACGCTGGAAGCCTCGATTGCCGCCTATGGACGCGGCATGGCCTTGTTGCGGCACTGCCAAGGGCAATTGGCGGCGGCGGAAGAAAAAATCCGCGTCATGGACGGCGCGGACGAAGGACAAACGGCGTGAGCGGGGATTTCCAGGAATGGATGTCCGCCGTGCAGTCACGCATGGAAGCGGCGCTATCGGAATGCCTGCCGCGGGCGGGCGTTGCCGCGCGGCTGCACGAAGCCATGCGCTACGCCGCGCTGGGTGGCGGGAAGCGGGTGCGTCCGCTCTTGGTGTTCGCGGCGGGAGAACTGGTGGCGGCGAAGGAAGAAACCCTGCTCGTCTGCGCCTTGGCCGTGGAACTGATCCATGCCTATTCGCTGGCGCACGATGACCTGCCCGCGATGGATGACGACGTGCTGCGGCGTGGACGCCCCGCCTGTCATGTGGAATTCGATGAGGCCACGGCGCTTCTGGTCGGCGACGCCTTGCAGACGCGCGCTTTTGAACTGCTCGCCGCGCCGGGGTTGATGGCGCCCGCGCGGCAACTGGAATTGTTGGCGACGCTCGCGCGCGCCAGCGGCTCCCTTGGCATGGCGGGCGGACAGGCGCTGGATTTGGCTTCCGTCGGCAAGACCCTGAGCCAGCCGGAACTGGAATTGATGCACGCCATGAAAACCGGCGCGCTGATTCGCGCCGCCGTCTTCCTGGGCGCGGGCTGCGGCGGGAGGGCGCTTTCCGAAGACAGGCGGGCGCGGCTGGATCGTTTCGCCAAGCGTATCGGCCTCCTCTTCCAGGTGGTCGACGATCTTTTGGATTGCACCGCAAGCACCGCCACGCTGGGCAAGACGGCGGGCAAGGACAAGGCTGCCGACAAGCCTACCTACGTCAGCCTCATGGGGCTTTCCGCCGCGCGCGATTACGCAGGATACCTGCATCGGGAGGCGTCGTTCGCGCTTTCCGGATTCGGCGCGAGGGCAGGACGGTTGATGGCGCTCACCGATTTCATTTGCGCCCGGCAATTCTGATGACATCCGATAGTTCTTTTCCGCTCCTGGAAGCGATTCAATCGCCCGCCGACCTGCGCCGACTGGAACGCGGGCAACTGCCGAAACTGGCGGCGGAACTGCGCGCCTTTCTGATCGCCTCCATCGCGCGCACTGGCGGGCATTTTTCTTCCAACCTGGGCACGGTGGAACTTGCCATCGCCCTGCACTATGTCTTCAATACGCCGGAGGATTGCCTGATCTGGGATGTAGGACACCAGAGCTACGCGCACAAAATCCTGACCGGACGGCGTGAAGGCATGGCGCGGCTGCGCATGAAGGACGGGCTTTCCGGGTTTCCTCGCCGCGACGAATCGCCCTATGACGTCTTCGGCGTTGGTCATTCCTCCACTTCCATTTCCGCCGCGCTGGGCATGGTGCTGGCGGCGAAGGAAAAGGGCGAGGCGAAAAAGGCGGTGGCGATCATCGGCGACGGCGCGATGTCCGCCGGCATGGCCTTTGAGGCGCTGAACAACGCGGGCGTCGCGGACGCCGACATGCTGGTCATATTGAACGACAACGAAATGTCCATCTCGCCGCCCGTGGGGGCGCTGAACACCATCCTGACGCGCATGATGTCGGGGCGGACGGTGAACGCGGCGCGCAAGGCGGGACGGCACATGCTGGGCGTGGTGCCGCCGCTCCTGGAGCTTGCCCGGCGCGCCGAGGAGCATGTAAAAGGCATGATCGCGCCGGGGGCGCTGTTCGAGGAATTCGGCTTCCATTATTACGGCCCCATCGACGGTCACGATTTCAATGCTCTCTTGCCGACGCTCGCCAACCTGCGCGCGTTGAAGGGGCCGCAGTTCCTGCACATCCTCACGAGAAAGGGAAAGGGATACGCGCAGGCCGAGGCGAATCCCATTCTTTACCACGGCGTCGGCAAATTTTCCGAGGAATCGGGCGTCGATGAACATGCTGCGCCGAAAAAAATCACCTACACCCAGGTCTTTGGCGACTGGATCTGCGACATGGCGGCGGCAGACGCGCGGCTCGTCGGCATCACGCCAGCCATGCGCGAGGGTTCCGGCCTGACCCGTTTCGCGGAAACCTTCCCGGCGCGTTATTACGATGTTGGCATTGCCGAGCAACACGCCGTCACCTTTGCCGCGGGCCTAGCCTGCGGCGGCCTGAAGCCGGTCGTCGCCATCTATTCCACTTTTTTGCAGCGCGCCTACGATCAATTGATTCACGATGTCGCCTTGCAAAACCTGCCTGTGGTATTCGCCATCGACCGGGGCGGGCTGGTGGGCGCGGACGGCGCGACGCATCACGGCAGCCTCGATCTTTCCTTTCTTTCCTGCGTTCCCAACCTGACCTTGATGACGCCAATGGACGAGGCCGAATGCCGGAAGATGCTTTCCACCGCCTTTTCGCTCGATGGCCCCGCAGCCGTCCGTTATCCGCGCGGCGGCGGCATGGGCGTCCTGCCGGGAGACGACTTGCAGACCTTGCCGGTCGGCAGGGGCGTGGTGCTGCGCGAAGGCAGGGAAGTCGCCCTGCTCGCCTTCGGCAGCATGGTCAGGCCCGCGCTGGCGGCGGGCGAGCCGCTGGACGCCACGGTCGTCAATATGCGCTTCGTGAAACCACTGGACGCCGGGTTGATTGAGCGGCTGGCCGGTTCACACCGGCTTTTGGTGAGCTTGGAAGAAAACGCCCTGATAGGCGGCGCAGGCTCGGAAATCGCGCGTCTCCTTGCGGAACGCGGCCTTGCCGTTCCCCTGCGCGCGCTGGGATTGCCGGATCGCTTCATCGATCACGGCGAACAGGAAGAACTCCTGGCCGGACTGGGACTGGACGCGGCGGGCATCGCGCGCGCCGCGCGCGAATACCTCGCTTCCCTGCAAGATCCGGAAAGGCATTTGAATACAGGACATCCATGAATTCCCCCAACATTCCCGATGTGCAGAATTCCACCGATACGCGCCAACTGGCGATCAACAAGGTAGGCATAAAATCCATACGCCATCCGATCCGCGTGAGCGACAAGGATCGGGGAAGCCAATACACCATCGCCACCTTCAATATGTACGTGGGTTTGCCGCACAACTTCAAGGGCACGCACATGTCGCGCTTCGTGGAAATCCTGAATCGGCACGAGACGGAAATTTCCGTGAAGAATTTTCCGGTAATGCTGAAGGAAATGGTGGAACGGCTGGAAGCGAAAAGTGGGCATATCGAGATGAGCTTTCCCTATTTCATCAACAAGACCGCGCCTGTTTCCGGCGTCAAGAGCTTGATGGATTATGACATCACCTTCATCGGCGACATTTGCCAAGGGTATATTTCCACCCGGCTGAAAGTGGTCGTGCCCGTCACCAGCCTGTGTCCCTGTTCCAAGGAAATCTCCGAGCGCGGCGCGCACAACCAGCGTTCGCACGTCACTCTGACCGTGCGCGCCAACGCCTTCATGTGGATAGAGGACATCATCGCCATTGCCGAATCCGAGGCGTCCAGCGAACTCTACGGACTTCTGAAACGCCCGGACGAAAAGTTCGTCACGGAACGCGCTTATGACAATCCAAAATTCGTCGAAGACCTGGTGCGTGACGTCGCTGCCCGCCTGAACACCGAACCGCGCATCGACGCCTACGTGGTGGAATCGGAGAACTTCGAATCCATCCACAACCACTCTGCCTACGCGCTGATCGAACGCGACAAGACGACGGACGCGCCTTGACCCATCCCGTAATGGCCGACGGATGCACCATTGAGAACGCCGAAGCTACCGAATAAAGCCGTCTGGACTGCCGCGGTCTGCGGCCTTGCAATGACGATGGGGAGCCTTTTCTGGAACGTTGAAGCCAGGATAGCCCGTCTGGATTGAAAGTGCGTCGTTGCCTGGACGGGCGCATGGCGGTTTTTCATTGCTCCGGGAAGCGCTGCGAGTACTCGGCGGAAGGAAAGCAGGCGAGCGCGGCAAATGAAGGTAGGCGCGACCAGGAAGACCGCGTAGCCCCAGACGTCTGCCGCCATATGCCAATGCCTACGGGCTATGCCTAAAAACGTTGGCATGCGGCGTGAAAAAGCGAACAATCTGAAAATCATTCAAGTGGATAGATTCAAAAACTTGTAACACTCAAAAGTTCTGGCTAATGGTGGATTTCTGTCGTTTCCGGGAGCGCATGAAAAACTGGAAATCCAATATATTCAACAACTTGCGGGCAGACATGGAAACCCTCTGAACTCGCTTTGGGTTTCTTTGTCGCTTCGCTACTCAGAAAGCAGTCGAATATGCGGCGGCGGAGCCGCCGGTAACTGTTCTGTCTCCTGTCCCCTGATACAGATTACCGCTTCACCGCGCTTTTCAGCTTTTTCATGAAGTTGAGAAAGTGCGGCCAGAATTCGGCAAACAGCGGGTTGTCACGGTCTTCCAGCATCACTTCCCCGAACAGTTTTTGTCCCACCACGAACGCGGCCGTGGTTTGCGGATCGAAGAGTTCGCTGTTGCGAACCCGTTCGACGATGCCGAAAATTTCATCGTGGTTTTAGGCATCGAACACCAAGGGCGCGCGCTGCTGCGGGTTTCCATCGGCATCGGCGAGATATTCAAGGGTGACGCGATAACGATGTTGCCTCATGGATTGGCTCCTGTTCTGAAAAACACGGTTGAAAATTTTCCTCAAGCGCCCCGCGTTTCATTAAGCGTGGGATAGTCGGTATAGCCGTGCGCGTCGCCGCCGAAGAAAGTGTTGCGATCCGCTTCGTTCATCGGCGCGTTGGCCTTCAGGCGTTCGACGAAATCCGGGTTTGCCAGCGCCATCTGGCCGTAGGCTTCCAGGTCAGCCAAGCCGGATTTTACATCGTCCCCGATCTGTTCGCGCGGGCGGCCTGGGCGGTTTACGATCAACCTGCCGCGCCATAGCTTGCGAATGGCGGCCAAGAGCGGCTCGTTGCCCTGGTGCGCGATGTGCAGGTAGGCCAGCTCCAGCTTATCCAGCTCGGCGGTGAGGTAACGATACAAGTCCGGCCCCTCGTTGCTCTCGTCGATGCCCCACAGATTCATGCCGGGCGAGAGGCGGATGCCTGTCCTGTCGGCGCCGATTTCCTTGACGATGGCCTGGGCGACCTCGATGGCAAAGCGGGCGCGGTTCGTAATGTCTCCGCCATACTCGTCGGCGCGGGTGTTGGCGCTGGGCGCGAAAAACTGGTGAATCAAGTAGGCGTTGGCGGCGTGGATTTCGACCCCATCCGCGCCTGCTTCGATGGCGCGCCGCGCCGCGAAGGCGAAATCGGCGACGGTCTGGCGGACTTCATCGGCCGTCATCGCGCGCGGCACAGGAATGTCCTGCATCCCTTTGGGTGTGAAGATCGGCGCGTTGGGCGCGATGGCCGACGGCGCGAGCGCCTGACGGTGATGCGGCGTGTTATCCGGATGAGACATGCGCCCGGCGTGCATGAGCTGGATGAAGAGATGGCTGCCCCGCACATGCACGGCGTCGGTAATCATCTTCCAACCGGCGACGTGCGCGTCGGTGTAGATGCCCGGCGTGGTCATGTAGCCCTGTCCGTCGTCCGAAGGCTGGCTGGCTTCGGCAACGATCAGTCCCACGCCCGCGCGCTGGGCATAGTAGGTGGCGGCGAGATCGCCTGGCGTGCCGTCCTGCTTGGCGCGCGAGCGCGTCAGCGGCGCCATCGCCAGACGGTTTTTCAGGGTGTAGCGGCCAAGGCGGATGGGATCGAATACGGTGGTCATGATGAAATCCTCAAAGGGGTGGTTGAAAAAGGTGGGTTGAAGGAAAGCGCCATTATTTTCTGTTTCTCCTGCGGGATAAACCGGGTATCGTGGAAAACATTGATCCTTGCATGGCGCAATCGAGATAAAACGCTTGAACGGCATGGTCTTGCGCGTGGAAGAGATTCTTACGCTCTATTCACCTGTCGCCCGTCTCCCATCAGCGCGGGAAACCTTGTTTCTTCCCGCCAGGGACAACCGCCTCGCCGATCATGGGGGTAATCAGCTGATACGTTTTGCCCCGGCTCGCTTCGACGGTTCTCTTGAAAAGGCTCGTCCCAGGCGTGTGCGGCAAGCCGGAATCGTCCCACATGCGCGGCCAGCAGGAAGCGCCTGCGCATATTCGTTCTCC
>JAIRMN010000147.1 GCA_031258715.1 Zoogloeaceae bacterium | reverse complement strand
TCCCGCTCGAAGCTGATGATTTCTTCTCCGTCCAGGGTGATGCCATGCACGTGTCCCGCGCCGTAGGTCATCCGTTCGATCTTGTGCCCGTCCGGCCTCAGCGTGGCAACGCGGTTGCCCAGCGGATCGTAGGCGTGACGCCACACCGCCGTCAGATTCGCCGAAAGGTAGTGCTGGTGTTCCGTCGTCAGGTTCCCCGCCTTGTCGTAGAACCATTGCAGTTTCGTCTCTTTGTTCTTCGCCAGCGCCAGACGCCCGTTCTTGTCCCACTGGTATGCTTCTTCCCCTTCCGCTCTCCATTTGCCATCCGGCGTGACCGTCCCGCTCTGCCGCTTTTCCAGCCGGCCCGCCGCGTCCGGGACAATGCCGTCCCATTCCAGGTTCAGACTATGACCCTGTGCCGCGATCGATCTCTGCCAGGAATGTGCCGCGCTCACGCTGGCGCAGACCAGCGTAAAAAGAAACAGCGCTATCCGCGTAAAAAAGGATGGGGATGAGGACATGCGCTGATTATCGGTTGTGTGGGAAATTTGGCAAGTGTCATGTGAAAATTCCACAACCAGCCACGTCGACAGTATTTTGCCGCCCAAACAATTTCTTGATTTTTTCCCCTGAAACAGCCAAGATGCAGCCGGTCAACAGGAGAAAAGCATGACCATCACGATTGAGGACGCGCAAATGGAACGTTTGGCGGAGCGAATTGCGGTTGCCAACGGCGTTTCTGTCGCTGAAATTTTGCGTGAGGGATTGCTATCGCTTGCCGGAACGCAAGGGCAAGCCCCGCGCGAAGCGCCATTGCGCGCGCGGCTTGCCCAATTGGCGCGAGAAGTTGACGCGATTCCGCCGTGTGCGCCGCCTGACACTCGTAGCGATGACGAGGTTCTTGGCTACGACGAGCACGGCACGGCGCATGGTGCTAGGGGCTACATATGCACATCGCCCTGCTCATAGCATTTCTCCTTTGTGCTGGTGGAGTCCAAGCCGGTGGTTGCCCTGTGGGCTATCCTTGGGTTTCACCTACTGCCAAGCCCCTCTCGCCTAGCCAATTCCATGGCATTACGCGCAACACACCAATTGAGGTCATCATCAAGCGGTTGGGACCCGCTGCGCGTGACGTTGGATCGGGCATTTTTATACTCATATGGGACGTCACGGATGGCCGTGTATTCTCCGTTTCTACTAGCGGTGCATGTGGTAGCAAGCCATTCAAAGTTGGGTTCTACTAAACTGGCCCTAACAATTCATTCAACCAGACGCGCTAAAGCGCGCCGGTTAATTCAAACGATCGACACCTCGGCCATTCTGGCCTGGCTCAAGCATGAGCCGGAACGTGAACGCATCGTCGCCGCGCTGGAATCCCATCCTGTTTGCCATCTTTCGGCAGTCAGCCTGCTCGAAGCGCATATTGTGGTGCGAGGTCGGGAGCATCCGGCCATGCTTGGAAAACTGCATCGCTTTCTGGATGAAATCGGTGCTGTCATCATGCCGTTCGACGAACATCAGGCGCGTCTTGCCGATTTGGCCTTCTCGCGCTACGGCAAGGGACAAGAGCATCCCGCCAAACTCAACTTTGGCGACTGCGCTGCCTATGCGCTGACGCGTATACTTGGCGAACCCCTGTTATTTGTCGGCGACGATTTCGCGCAAACGGACATCGACCAATGCTGATCGGTTTGAGTGGAGTGTCGAGACGGGTATAGAATACCCGCGGACGACACAATCGGAGGATTGCCAGATGAATGTGGATGCCAGAAACGTCACGCTGCCGCGCAGCTACATGACCGATGAGGAAAAAGCCGGGATGCCAAGCCAGAACGCCGTTTATGTTTGCGAATCCGTCGCGGCGGACAAGGCGGGGGATGATGATGCCTCCTGGGCATGGCTTGCCCTGTGCGAAATGCCGGAATCCGCAAAACAGGCCCTGCTTACCGGATGCGGCAGGGAATTTCTCGAAACCAAGGGGATTCACCTGTGACAGACAAAACGGTTGCGTTTCCGGCGCGGCGAATTGCCCACGACAGAATTACACTATCGGAAATTGAAGCGACGACGCTTGCAAAAACAAGAAACGATATTCGGTATGGCATCGTGTCAGACCTCAAGAGAATCGGACAACTTGCCTGTCTGGAAAACATCATTGCCGCCGAAAGCATGATTGTCGACACAGACCTTAAAATTACGCCAACAGCAAGAGCACGGTCTCCAGTCTGACCGGCGCGAAAGAAGACCTCAAGGCGATTGAAGCCAATATGACCCTATTGAAAGACCCGGAGCGGTACAAGGCGGTTGACCTCTCCAATTCGCAACCCAAAACGCGGGATGCGCGTAACCTGCCGAAAGACGGCGCCAGATTGTCGTTTCGTTCGCATAATGCCCATTTGGAGAACTACGACAAAACAAAGTCGGATGAAAAGGAGAAAGCCATTGTTTCGGCAAGACGGCAAAATCTCCGCGTCGCTGAAAAACTCTATATCGAACGTTAGGAAAAGGCGCTTGACCGAAAACTGTGGGAAAATGAAAAATAGTGATGACTGCCGCATCCATCGAAAATGAGCGGGGTTTGCTGGCGACGATGATGGAAAATCATCTCACAAAAATAAATCATGGGTGCGCGCGAACATGGCGGAAATGTGCGTCTTCTTCAGGCAGAAAGGAAGGAGTGACCGGAAAATAGGCAAGACCAGGGAAAAATTTACAGAATCATGACGCAACAACATGCAAAATCCGGGAAGGAATCAGGAAAAATACACTGCAGGATTATTCAGATCGCTTATTGTACGGTTGGACGGGACAGTTGTACGGAACAATCGCCCGCCGCGCCGCGTTTTCCGTTTGATTACGGATGTTTCGCTCCGGCTTGCAGCATGTCGAAGAAGGCGTCGAGAATGATCGTGCTGTAGCTTTCCATGGGAAACATCTGGCGTTTGCTTTTGGTCCAGTTGAATATCATGCCATCGGTCAGGGAGATCAGCGCGATGGTAGCCTGGTGCGGCGTAAGCGCCATGCCGATCTGTCCTTTTTTCTGCGCCAGCGTGAAAGCCTGCAAGATGATGTCGATATGGTTTTCGCTTTCTCTTTCTTCCAGGTATTTGTGGCGAATCGCCGCCAGTTCCCCCACGTACTCGCATTTGTGCAAAAAAATCTCGAAAACCCGGCAGAAGTTCGGGTCGTGCGTAAATTTCTCCAGGAATTTATTCGTGGCGGCGTGGATGAATCCCAGGGGATTTTCCCGCATGAGCCGGAGGCGTTCCGTTTTATCGATGCGCAAGGGGCATACCAAGCGCTCGATCATGGCGGAAAAGAGATCGACCTTGTCCTCGAAATGCCAGTAAATCGCGCCCCTCGTTACGCCCGCTTTTTGGGCGATGGCGTCCAGCGTGGTCTGGGAAACGCCCTGTTCGCTGAAACATTCCACCGCCGCGTCCAGGATGTGGTTGCGGGTGATGCTGGCGTCTTCCCTGATTCTGCGCGCCATCTCAGGAATCCGCGGTATCGTTTGCCGGGGTTTCCGCCCCGGTCTGCACGGGGGTTGTCTGTGGAGGGGGGGGGGGCGTCTCGCCCTCCTCCGCTTCCCGCCAGCCGCCGCCCAGCGCCTTGAAGAGGTCGATGGCGGAGAAGAGTCTGTTGCGGCGCGCGGCGAGGTATTGCAACTGGGCGTTGTTCAGGGTGCGCTGGCTATCCAGGACTTCAAGGAAACCGGAGTAGCCGACTTCATAACGCGCGTTGGCGAGCCTCAGGGCGTCGCCTGCCGAGGAAAACTGCGTCCGCAATTCGCCTTCCATGCGGTCAAGAAGACTGAGCGAGACCAGCGCGTCGCGCACTTCGCGGAAAGCGCCCTGCACCGTCTTCTGATAGTTCGCCAGGGCTTCCCGCTGCCGGGCGCTGGCCTGATCGACCCTGGCGCTGGTACGTCCCCAATTGAAAATGGGCGCGGTAACGGCCGCGCCATACGACCAGATTTCCGCGCGCCGGGTAAACAAATCCGACAATTGCGCGCTTTCACTGCCAAAGAATCCGGTAAGGCTGATGACCGGGAAATAGGCGGCCTTGGCCACGCCAATGCGAGCATTGGCGGCGATGAGCGCCTCTTCCGCCTGGCGCACGTCGGGACGCGCCTCGATCAGCGCCGAGGGCAGACCCACGGGCGGCAGGGGAGAGAGCGGCACGGCGGATTCCGCGAGCGGTTCGAGACGCAGGCCGGGTTCTCCGGCCAGAAGGCCGAGCAGGTTTTCCGCCAGTGTGCGTTGGCGCAGGATTTCCGTAAGCTGCGCCGAAGTCGCGGCATGGGCGGCAACCGCCTGCGCGACTTCCAGATCGGAGGCCGCGCCCGCCTTTCTCCTGTCCTGCACGATGTCGCGCGTTCTCGCCTGGGCATCCAGGTTGCGGCGCGTGGTCAGCGCTTCCACATCCCGGACGCGCAAATCCAGATACACGCCAACCACCTGCGCAACCAGGGAAAGCCGCAGCGAATCGCGCGCGAAACGCCCGGAAAGCGCGTCGGCGCGGGCGGCCTCGTTGCTGCGTCGCAGCCGCCCCCAGATGTCGAATTCATAGTTGATATTCAACGCGAGGCGGCGGTTGGTGGAAGTCATCACCCCCATTTGCTTACCGCTGGCGGTCTCGCCGCTGGTGCGGGTACGGATGGACGCCCCCTCTAAATCCACGGTGGGAAAGTAATCCGCGCCCGCTTCCCGCGCGGCGGCTTCGGCGGCTTCCATGCGGGCGACGGCGGCTTGCAGATCCTGGTTCTGGAAGAGCGTCTGATCGACCAGCCGATCCAGCGCCTCGTCGCCGAAGAGCTTCCACCATTCCGGGTTGATGGCGGCGGCTTCATCGGTCAGGTTCCCGGCTTCCTCCGCGACATAGCGTTCGGGCAGGCGGGTTTCCGGGGGCTGGTAATCCGGCCCTATGGCACAGCCGGAAAAGGCGAGGGCGACGCCCAGCGCCAGGATGCCCCGGCAAAAACAGAAATTACACATGATCCTTCTCCTCCGGGTTGTCATCCCCGCGTCCGGCGGATTCCGCCGGACGTTTCTTATGCTTCCTGCCATGATGATCCTCCAGCCCCGCCGGGATGATCTGCTTGCCGCGTTCCAGCCATTTGAAGAAGAGCGGCACGAACAAAATGGCGATGAAGGTGGCGGCGATCATGCCGCCAAAAACGCCGGTGCCCATCGAGCGTCGCGCCGCCGCGCCCGCGCCGGTGGATTTGACGAGCGGGAAGACCCCCAGCACGAAGGCGAGCGAGGTCATGATGATGGGGCGAAAGCGCAGGCGCGCCGCTTCGATGGCCGCGTCGATGGTGTTCATCCCCTCGGCGTACTTTTGCGCCGCGAATTCCACGATCAGGATGGCGTTCTTCGCCGCCAGCCCGATCAGCACTACGAGGCCGATTTGAAAGTAAATGTCGTTGGGCATATGCCGGACGAGAATGGCGATCAAGGCGCCCATCAGCGCGAACGGCACGGTCATGATGACCGCGAGCGGCAGCGACCATTTTTCGTACTGCGCGGCGAGAATCAGGAAGACCATGATGACCGCGAAGGCGAAGGCGTGCAGCGAGGAGCCGGAGTCTTTCTTTTCCTGGTAGGCCGAACCCGTCCAGACGAGGGAATAGCCTTCGGGCAACACTTCCTGGGCGGTTTGCTCCACGAGTTCGATCACCCTGCCGGAACTCGTCCCAACGCGCGCCTCGCCTGATACCTTGGTGGCGAGAAAACCGTTGTAGCGTTCGACGACTTCCGGGGCGTTCAGGCGCTGGATCGCGCTGAAGGCGGAAACGGGAATCATCGCGCCCTTCGCGCTTTTCACGTAGATCTTGCCGAAATCCTCCGGCTTCATCCGGTATTCGCTCTCCGCCTGCAACTGGACGCGATAGACCTTGCTGCCCCGGTTGAAGTCATTTACATAGAGGGTGCCCATCATGCTTTGCAGGGTGGCATAGACGTCGGAGAGCGAAAGGCCCAGGGAAATCGCCTTCGGCTCGTCCACTTCCACGAAGAGCTGCGGCACATTGGCGCGCAGGGAGGTGGAAACCCGGCAGGCGTTGCCGCAGTCGAATTCGGGATGCCTTTTGAGGGCGGCGATGAGTTCCTGCACGACGGCGTCCAGGTTTCTGGAATCGCCATCCACGCGGTTCTGGATATAGGCTTCAAAGCCGCCGACGGAACCCAGTCCCATGATGGCGGGCGGATTGAAGACCAATGCCATGCCTTCGGGAAGCGTCTGCCCCATGCCGGAGAATTTGCCCACCAGCGTGGAGACGGAAGCCTCTTTCGTTTTCCGCTCGTCCCAGTCCTTCAGGTCGATGAACATCGTGCCCTTGGTGCCGCCGATCATGTCGAATCCAGAGATGACGAAGGTGCGCTCCACGGCGGGGTCCGTCTTCACCATCGCGCTCATCTTCTCGCCCAGTTCGAGGGTGCGCGAGAGCGTCGCGCCATCCGGCATGACCAGGCCGGAAAAGAGCGCCCCCTGGTCTTCCTGGGGCACGAAACCGCCCGGACGTTCCGCGAAGAGATAGGCGCAAAGAGCGACCACCAACGCCAGCGCCAACACCCCGATGGAGCCATGCCGAAGGATTGTGCCCACCGTCGTCGTATAGGAACGGGTGAATTTTTCAAAGAGCCGGTTGAAGGGAATGAAAATCCTGTGTTCCTCGTGCTTCGATTTCAAAAGCAGGGCGCAGAGCGCGGGCGAGAGGGTCAGCGCCACGATGCCGGAGAGCACCACGGAGACCGCCACCGTCACCGCGAATTGCTTGTAGAGCTGCCCGGCGATGCCGCCCAGGAAGGCGACCGGAATGAACACCGCGCAGAGCACGAGCACGATGGCGACGAGCGCGGAAGAGACCTCGTGCATCGCCCGGACAGCGGCGGCATAAGGCGACATTTTCTCTTCCCACATCAGCCGCTCGACGTTCTCCAATACCACGATGGCGTCATCGACCACGATGCCGATGGCAAGCACCATCGCAAAGAGGGTGAGCGTATTGATGGAAAAGCCGAAGAGCCATAGCCCGGCGAAGGTGCCGATGAGCGAAATCGGCACGGCGATCATCGGAATCAGCGTCGCCCGCCAGCTTTGCAGGAAGATATAGACCACCAGGATGACGAGAAGCGCCGCTTCGATGAGCGTGGCCTGCACTTCGCCGATGGAAGCGGAAATGAAGCGGGTGGTGTCGAAGGGTGAGGTATATTCCACGCCTTTGGGGAAATGCTGTTTCAATTCCGCCATCTTCGCGTCGACCCGCTCCGAGACTTCCAGGGCGTTGGCGCCGGTTTGCAGGAAGATGCCAAGACCAATCGAATCCATGCCGTCGATGAGGCTGCGCTGGTTGTAGTTGTTCGCGCCCAGTTCGATGCGGGCGACGTCCCTGAGGCGCAGGATGCCGCCGGGGCCGCTGGCGCGGATGATGATGTCGCCGAATTCCTCCGTGGTCAGGAGGCGTCCCTTGGCATTCACCGTATAGACCAGCATCTGGTCGTCCGGCGCGGGATTCTGGCCGATCTTGCCCGCCGCGTTCTGGCTGTTCTGCTCGCGGATGGCGGCGGCGATTTCCGTTGTCGAAACGCCCAGTTGCGCCATGCGGTCGGGTTTCAGCCAGATGCGCATCGAGTAATCCAGCGCCCCGAAGACGATGGCGTCGCCCACGCCCGGCAACCGTTTCAGCTCATCCACCACATTGATGCTGACGTAATTGGAGAGGAAAAGGCGGCTGTGTTCGGCGGAATAGATCGCGAAGACCTTCAGGATGTCGGTGGAACGCTTGTAGACCACCACCCCGTTGCGGCGCACCTCTTCCGGCAGGCGCGGCTCGGCGATGCTCACGCGGTTGTTCACGTTGATGAGCGCCATGTTCGCGTCCGAGCCGACGCTGAAGGTGACGGTGATCGTCACCTGCCCGTCCGCCGTGGCCGAGGAATTGAAATAGGCCAGATCGTCGATGCCGTTCAACTGCTCCTCGATCGGCGCGGCGACGGTGCGGGCGAGCGTCTCGGCGGAAGCGCCCGGATAGTTGGTGGTGACGACGATGGTCGGCGGCGCGATCTGCGGATATTGCGCGACCGGCAGGACATTCGCCGCCACCAGCCCGGCGATGACGATGACAATGGAGATGACCGAGGAAAAAACAGGCCGGTCGATGAAGAAATAGGATCTTTTCGCCATGACGCGCTCCTCACCGCCCGGACGCGGGCGCTTGCGGCGGCGCGGCGGGAGGTTGCGGCGCATGCGGCGCGACAGGCGCGCCAGGCCGCAATTTGAGGAGGTTATCGACAATCACCCGATCGCCGGGTTCGAGGCCGGAAAGCACGATCCAGTCCTTGCCGTACCATTCGCCCAACCGCACGGGACGGGACGCAATCGTGTCGTTCTGGTCGGCAAGCATCAGCAGGTCGCCCTGGTCGCTCTGGATGACGGCGGTCTGCGGGACGAGATAGACATTCTGGTGTTCACCCGCCAAAAGGCGCACCCGCACGAACTGTCCGGGCAACAAGGCGTCTTCCGCGTTGGGAAATTCCGCCCGCAACTGCCGGGTGCCGAGCACGGTGTCGATGGAAGAAGCGAGGAAATTCAGTTTGCCCGGATGGGGATAGGTGGAACCATCCGGCAGAATGAGTTCGACGCCGGTGATGGTAGCGGACGTGAGCTTGCCGCCGGGCAATTTGGCGATTTCGTTTTCCGAGAGCGAAAAGCGCACCCACATGGGATTATTCTGGTAGACGGCGGTCAAAAGGCTGTCCGCGCCAACGGTAATCAGGTTCCCGACGGATTTCACGGCGCGTCCCGAAACGCCGGAAACCGGCGCGGCGACAGTGGTCCAGGAAAGATTCAACTGCGCCTGGCGCAAGGCGGCCTGCGCCATCTCGTTGGCGCTTGTCGCGTCGTCATACTCGCGGCGGCTGACGCCGTCGACTTCCAGGAGTTTCTTTGCCCTCGCCATTTCCCGCGCCGTCTGATCCGCCCGCGTCCTGGCCTCCGCATGGGCAATCTCATAGGGCGCGCGGTCGATCTGGAACAGGGGCTGCCCCGCCCTGACCGCCTCGCCTTCCGCATACAACTGCTGCGTCAGGATGCCGCCCACCCGCGCGCGCACTTCGGCTTCCTTCGCGCCTTCGGTCTGCGCCATGATTTCCAGCGCATAGGGCACATTTCGCGGCGCCACGCTCAACACCGTCACCGGCAACGCCTGCGGCGGCGGCGCTTCCGGCTCGGAACACCCCGCCAGGAGCGCACCCGCCAACAACAACACATCGACCCGAAAGAACTTCCTGCCCTGCGATGATTTTTTATTCTGTGGAAGAGACATGGCGCGACTCCAATAAATGAGAAACGGGGAAGAGGCGTAGTGTAGATACATTCATGAATGTATGTAGCGGATACCCTGCCCTATTTTTTGTAACTACCTGTAATAAAACCCCAGCATCATGAAGGCGTTCCGGGGTGTGATCCAAACGGATGTGAACCGAAGACGATTCGCGCCGCCCCACCCTGCCATTTCCTGGGGCGAAGCGATGCGACGATCGGGCGACAGGAAGCAGGAAACAGAACGCCCCGCCGCGTCCCGGCATGTCCCGGCATGTCCCGGTTCACCATAGATTTACACACTGCACAAACCATCTTCCGCCCCACATTGTCGCGTCGCTACGCTCAGAAGAATGACGAGGCGGGGGACGCTTCCGAAACTTTCATTAACTTCAGTCTTGACAGAAATAAATGAATGCCTATACTTTCCCGCATGAAACTCACATCTATCACCGAACGATTCATTCTGCACTGGGGCGAGATGGGCGCGCGTTGGGGCGTCAATCGCAGCGTTGCGCAGATTCACGCGCTGCTTTTCCTCGCCGGACGTCCCCTCTCCGCGGACGAGATTGCGGAAACACTCTCGGTCGCCCGCTCCAACGTCAGCATGAGCCTGAAGGAGCTTTTGTCCTGGCGGCTCGTCAAGATCACCCACCAGATGGGCGACCGGCGCGATCATTTCGAGACTTCGAAGGATGTCTGGGAATTGTTCAAGCTGATCGTTGAAGGCCGAAAGCAGCGCGAGGTGGAGCCGACGCTCGCCGTGCTGAACGAATTCCTGCAAAGCCCCGATTGGGCGGAAGAAACGCCGGAAGCCCGCCAGCGCATCCAGGAAACGCTCGAATTCATCCGCGTCCTTACCACCTGGGCCGATGAAATGCTGCGCCAGGAGCCGGAAACGCTGATGAAGCTCCTGAAGATGGGGGCGAAGATCAGCGATTTCGTCCGAAAATGAGGCATGAGGCTGACATGGGTTCTCTGATCTTGACCCCGCACGCACTCAAACAAAGGATTGCCGGCAATCCTTTTTTCAGGTTCATCCGCGATCTGTCAAAAATCCTGGCGGCAGGCGCGTGCTGGCTGTTCCTTGCCCTCTTCATCCACATTGGCATGTCTACGCATCAAGACAGGGAGAGCAGAAACTATCTGTACAAACTCCTGTCCGCGCTCGAACCCTTGCAGGCGGACATCGCGGCGCGGCTGGAAGCGAACGCGGCGAAAGCCTCGCCCCAACTCATGGAAGAAATGATCCTGGAATTCACGCGCCGCTTTCCCGGCCTGAGCCAGCACCACACCTATCGCGACGACAGGACAAGCGGCGCGCGGGTCATCGACCAGCTTTCCTACCGGGCGGTCTTGCCGGATGGGTCGATGACCGTTTTCAGCCCACGCGCCGCCGCCTTTCTTCTGCTGCGTCCGGTAATGACGGATGGCAAAATCGAATGGAGCTGCCACGCTTCCGGCAAGAATGCCAATATCCTGCCCCATTCCTGCCAGAGTCCGTTCCCCGCTTCTCCGGCTTCCCTGGATGTGACGCCATGAACACATATGACGATACGAACATGTCCGCCAAACAGATATTGATCGCGTGGATTACCGGCTTTTTCGGGGCGATCTTCAAATTCCTGGCGGTAGGCGCGTGCTGGCTCTTCTTTTTCTATTTGGTGGGCATCGCCCAGGAGGCTTATCGGGACATGAACAGCGCGCATCACCTGCGCGGCCTCATCGCGGCGCTCAAACCCTTGCAGGCGGACATCGCGGCGCAACTGGAGGCGGCGGGCGATCTTTCTCCTCCGCTCACGCCCGAAAAGGCAGCGGAACTGACCGCGCGGATTCCCAATCTCGACCAATCCCCTCTTTCCACGTGGGCACATGAGCCGGTCTCCTGGAAAGCGGTGCAGCCGGATGGCTCGATCGCCATCTTCTACGCGCCCGCCGCCGTTTTTTTCCTGCTGCGTCCGGAGGTCGCGGAGGGAAAAACCACATGGACATGCCATGCCGCCGCCACGCGCGGCAACATCCTGCCCAACATCTGCCGCGCCCCGCCGCCTTCTTCCACGCCAGACGTTCCGTCCGCCATCCAGCCGCCATGAATCCCCGCCCGGCCAGCCCGGTTTTTTTAAACGCCATCAGTTTCATTTTTTTTACTGAAACAACAGACATTGCAGGAGAAACCATGAACCCCAACGCTATGAACCCAAATCTCTACCCGCTGGAATTCCTCTATAACGGCAACTGCGCCATCTGCCGTTTCGATGTCGCGCACATGCGCCGCCGCGACCGGCATCAACGCCTCGTCTTCCTCGATTTGACCGCCCCGGATTTCGATCCAGCCCGCTATGGACGGACGCGAGAGGAACTGCTTGCCCGCATGACCGCCCGCCGCGCCGATGGCGGCATCGTCGAAGGGCCGGAAGCCTTCCGCCTCGCCTGGGCTGCCGTGGGCTTCGGCTGGCTCGTCGCGCCGACCTGCTTGCCCGGCCTTGCCTGGCTTGCCGAGCGCGCCTATGCCAGCTTTGCCCGGCATCGCGTCTCGCTCTCCCGTCGCTTCGGCGGCGTCTTCAAGCGGCTTACGCCGAAATGCGAAAATGGCGTCTGCCATCTTCCCCAACCTTCCCGGAGCACAAAACGATGAACACGCCCAACCCGGACAACCCGCGCCCCGTGCCGGGATTCGATGTCACCTACGTCAAGCCGACGATTACGCGCCCGAACATCATTGTCGGCGACTTCACTTATTACAGCGGCCTGGATTTCGAGCGCCAGGTCGCGCACCATTACGAGTTTTATGGCGACCGGCTGATCATTGGGAAGTTCTGCCAGATTGGGGCGGGCGCGGTGTTCATCATGAACGGCGCGAACCACAGGATGAACGGCGTCAGCACCTTTCCGTTCTACATCCTGGAACATTGGGAAGCGGATGCGCCGCCGCTCTCCGAGCTGCCCGTCAAGGGCGACACGGTGATCGGCAACGACGTGTGGATCGGAGAGAACGCCACGATCCTCCCCGGCGTCCACATCGGCGACGGCGCGATCGTCGGCATGAATGCCGTTGTCGGCAGCGATGTCGAAGCCTATGCCATCGTGGCGGGCAATCCGGCAAGGCGGATTCGCAAACGCTTCGATGACGAACTGATTGCCCTCCTCGAAGCGTTCAGATGGTGGGATCGGCCAGTGGAAGAAATACAGCGCCTGATCCCGCTCCTCTCCAGCGGCGATCTGGAAGCCATCCGCCAGGAATTGAAAGAGAAAACAAAATGAAAAACACAAAATCCTGCCGGGAGATCGCATGAACATCCTCCTTTGCGGCGCGGACGGCTTTTTGGGACGCGCCATCGCTTCTCGCCTCGAAACCGCCGGACACTGGATCGTCCGGGGCGTGCATCGCATCCGGCAAGCGGGCGACATTGCCCTGGATTACCAGCGCGACCTAACGCCGGAAACCTGGCTTCCCCGGCTGCAAGGCGTGGATGCCGTCATTAACGCGGTGGGCATCCTGCGGGAGGCGACGCCGGGCGATTTCGAGCGCGTTCATCACCGCGCCCCCGCCGCCCTCTTTCAAGCGTGCGCTCAGGCGGGCATCCGGCGGGTCATCCAGATTTCCGCCGTCGGCCCCACCGCATTGACGTCCTATCTTGCCAGCAAACACGCCGCCGACGCCGCGCTGTTGCAACACCTCTCAGAGGGCGCCACGGTCTTGCGCCCCACCCTGATTTTTGGCGAGGACGGCGCGTCCAGCCGCTTTTTCCTGGCGCTCGCCAGCCTGCCTTTTCTCTTCGTGCCGCAAGGCATCGGCAAGGTGCAGCCGGTGCATATCGACGACCTCACCGCCGCCGTGGAGAAGACGCTGGGGGTGCCGGAGAGACTGGAAAGCGATCCCGCGCCGAGCCGAATCCTGGACTTCCCCGGCCCGCGCGCCCAGACCTATGGCGAGTGGCTGGAAGGCTACCGGAAATTGATGGGGCTATCCTCCGCCCTGCATATCCCCGTTCCTGCCTTTGTCATGGCGGCGACGGCGCGACTAGCCGGATGTTTTTCGCGCTCGCTCCTCTGCCGGGACACCTGGACGATGCTCGCCCAGGGCAATGTCGCCGAAGCGGGGGCGGCAAGCGCCTTTCTCGACCGCCCCCTGCGCGACCCCGCCGACTTCGCCGCGCCCAAAGCCGCCGAAGGGCTGCGCCTGCGAGCCTTTGCCTTCTGGCGGCACCCCTTGCTCCTGGGAACCCTGGCGGCGATCTGGCTCTTGACGGCTCTTTTATCCGCCGGGATTTTTCCCATCGAACAAAGCCTCGCCCTTCTCGCCCCCTTCGGACTGCACGGCAAGGCGGCGCTCTTCACCCTCATGGCGGCAAGCGGGCTGGATGCCGCGATGGGTTTCCTGACCTTGCTCCGTCCGGGACGGCGGCTTTTTGCCTTCCAGTTGGCGCTCGTCCTCTTCTATTCCCTTTCCATCGCCTGGCGCTTGCCGGAATTCCTGTCGCATCCGTTCGCCCCGGTGCTCAAGAACCTGGCCATCGCCGCCTTGCTCTTCCAACTCATCGCCGAGGAGAAAACGCCATGAACACTTATCTGCTCGTCAAATGGCTGCACATCGTCTCTTCCGTCCTCATGGCCGGCACGGGATTCGGCACTGCCTTCTATCTCTTTTTCATCAACCGCACGAAAAACGTGGAAGCCATCGCCGAAGTCAGCCGCCTCGTGGTACGCGCCGACGCCTGGTTTACCACGCCAGCCGTCATCATCCAGCCCCTTTCCGGCCTGTGGCTGATGCGCGAGGCGGGATGGACATTTTCCAGCGGCTGGATACTCGCCTCGCTCGCCCTCTTCGCACTGGCGGGCCTCTGCTGGCTGCCGGTCGTCTGGCTGCAACTGAACCTGCGCGACACCGCCCGCCAATGCCGCGACGAAGGCCAGGCGCTGCCCGCCCACTACTGGCGCAAGGCGCGCGCCTGGGAAGCCCTCGGTTATCCGGCTTTCATCGCCGTGATCGTCATTTTTTTCCTGATGGTCAATAAACCGTTTTGAAATGGACTGAACGGTATAATGGCAAGGTTATTCACGCATAGAAGCTGAACTTCATGACAACGATGAACCCGAGAAGGTCCCTTGCCTTCTTTTTCCGCGCCATTGCCGCCTCTGGCCTTTTTGCCGGCGCCTGTCTTGCCGCCGACCTCAAGCCCTTCGAGTTCCTGCCCAAACCGGAAAAACCCGCCAGCGCCGCGCCAGCGCCCGCCTGCGCCTTCCCTGAAGAACTCAAGCTGCCCGCCGATTTTGCGATCTTTGCCGCGGGCGCTTATTCGGGACGCAAGATTCCTTTCCAGATCGACCAGAGCGGTCACGAAGGGACGCAAATCGACGTCGCGGTCAATAGTCCCGAAAAGCCGGTCGTGCTGATGCTGGGCGCCTATGAGCCGACCATCTGGAACATCGGATGGTCGCCAAAAACGAAGATTCTGGCGGTTCTCGTCAGCGGCTACCATCGCCAGGCGGTCGCCGGTCTGGAAAAGCGCGTCCCGCAGTTGAACAGTTCCTATGACAACAAAGGGGCATGTGGGTATTTCTACGTATCGACGTCAACCGAGGACCTTGCCCGCCTGAATCCCACGGCAAGGCGCGTGTTCGGAAAACCTGTCGACACGGTTTTCATTGCCAGGGATGGCCGGGTAGTGGTTGGGGAACCCTTGCGGGCGGGGATCCGTCTGCTCACTTCCCCGGAAACGACGCCGGAATCATTTCATGACAAAGACGCGCCCATCGCCGGCCCCGCGGGATTGGAAGACGCGGTGCGCAAAGGATTGTTGAGAAAGGCCACCGCCGCGGACGCCAAGACCTGGGCGGAAGCGATCCAGGATTTATCGCGGCAATGCGATATCCCGCCCGTGGCTGGCGTGGGCGCCTCCAGGCCGCGCCTCCCTTCCCTTCACAACGCGTATGTCGTCCTGAAACCGTTTGCGTATCCCGCCGGACTGTACGGGGGAAATTCGGCAACCTTCATCATTCCCAAGGGGGCGCTGAAACCGGAGGGCAATCCCGGACACTCGCGCGTGCTTGATTTCAATACGCTCCATTGCCAGGGGCCAGGCTGCGAGAAGCCGGTCTGCCCGAAGACAGGGGACTGAGCGCGCTCCGCGATCTCCTCCGTCAGTTGTCCCTTGAATCGCCGACGAATGGGTTCCAGCGGCGTTCGTCGCCTAGCGTCGACAGGGGGCCGTGTCCTGGGATGAAGCGGACTTCATCGCCCAGCGGAAAAAGCTTTTGCCGGATGGAGGCGATGAGATCGGCGTGGTTGCCCTGGGGAAAATCGGTGCGGCCAATGGAACCCCTGAACAGCACGTCGCCCACCAGCAGGAGGGCGTCGGCGCGATGGTAGAAGACGACATGTCCCGGCGTATGGCCGGGACAATGCAGCACTTCCAGCGTTTCCTCGCCGAAGGAAACCGTGTCGCCTTCCTCAAGCCAGCGGTCGGGCGTGAAACTTTGTCCGCTCATGCCATAGGCGCGGCCAAGTTCCGGGATTTCGTCAATCCAGAACCGATCCGCCACATGCGGCCCCGCGATGGGAATCGCGCAGCGTTGCGCCAGTTCCGCCGCGCCGCCCGCGTGGTCGAAATGCCCGTGGGTAATCAGGATGAGAACGGGGACAAGGCGTTCCTCGTCCAGCGCCGCCAGGACGCGCCCAATATCGCCGCCCGGATCCAGCACGGCGGTCTGACGGGTCTTTTCGCACCACAGGAGGGTGCAATTCTGTTCAAGGGGCGTGACGGGCACGATTCTATGGCGCATGATAAAAACCTCGCGGACAAACGCGCTTTCGCAAAGGTTGGCATTATGGCAAGGACAGCCCGCTTTTCAAACCCCTTGATCCTTCGAACGGAGAAGACAGATGATAGAAACGCCCCTGGCGGATGTGGACGCGTGGGTCAATCATTTCAGCGCGCATGAATTGCCCGTGCTGCGCCATACCCGGCAGCAACTGGACGAGGCCGCCGCGCGCATGGGCGCGGTATCGGGACGGGAAATCGCCGGCATCGTCCTGCGCGATCCCCTGCTGGCGGTGCGGGTGTTGCGCTACATCCAGCCGCTGACCGGAAGACGCCTGCATCATGATGTGGCGACCATTGCCGGTTCCATCATGATGCTGGGCGTGGAGCCTTTTTTCCGTCATTTCGAGTGGCTGCCCACGCTCGAAGATCAGTTGAAAAGCGCGCCGCAAGCCCTGCTGGGCGCGGTGCAGGTCATCCAGCGGGCGCAGCGGGCGGCGCGTTACGCCTATGAATGGGCGCTTTGGCGCAAGGATCTGGATGTGGAAGAAGTCACGCTGGCGGCGCTGTTGCACGATCTGGCGGAAATCCTGCTTTACGCCTTCGCCCCGAAACTGGCGCTGGCGCTGCGCGACCGGCAACGGGACGACCCCGCGCTGCGCAGTGCCGTCGCGCAGGAAAGCGTACTCGGCCTGCGTCTTCTCGCCATCCAAGGCGCGCTGTGCCGCGTCTGGCACGTGCCGGAACTCCTGCGCACACTGATCGACGATGAACACGCCGAACAGCCCAGGGTCAAAAATGTCGCGCTCGCCGTCGCGCTGGCCCGCCACCTCGCCCACGGCGAACAGGACGCCGCGCTCCCCGATGACCTGAAAGCCATCGGAAAACTCCTCAACCTCTCCGAATCCGCCCTGAACGAACGCCTGGGACTCGGCCTGGCGCCGCCCGCGCCGGAAGTTCCAAAAAACGGATAGCCGTAAAAGCGTGTTGTAGCGCGCGCGACCGGGCATCGCGCCGTACCCAGGACTTTATTGGGTTTTCACGCGCGCGAAGACGGGAGGTCTACATCGGGCGCGGCAGTCTTGCCGCACCGGGAAGAAATCAACCGGACTTTTCACGCCGGACGCGATCGCCCATCCCGCGTCCCGATGCCGTGAGGAAGAGGTATCGAAAATAGGTTCCAACTGACAGTTCCTGGAGCATCTGCGCGTCGACTTCCGCCAGACGGGCGGGATCGGACATGTCGATGCCCCGCACCTGCGCCAGCCCCGTGACTCCTGGCCGCGCGGAAAAAACGCCGCGTCGCGCGCGTTCGGCGATCAGTTCCGTTTGCGTGGGCAGACAGGGACGCGGCCCCACCAGGCTCATCTCGCCTTTCAGGACGTTCCACAACTGCGGCAACTCGTCGAACTTCACGCGCCGCAAGAAAGCGCCCCAGCGCGTGACGGCGGAGACATCGGCCAGATGCGTCGCCACATGCGCCGTATCCGGCTTCATGGTGCGAAACTTGACGAGCGTAAACAAACGCCGATCCCGCCCGACCCGCGCCTGAAAAAAGAGGGGAGAGCCGGTATCCAGAAACCCAAGCGCGAACAAAAACAACAACAGCGGCGCGCCCAGCAAGAGACCCAGGATCGACAGGAGGACATCGAAGAGGCGCGTCATGGCGATGGTTCCGCTTCCGCCATTTTTCGCAACTCGTCCGCCATGGAAATGACCGGCCGCCACCCCAGCGCCCGCGCCGCGCTGGCGTCGATCGCCAGGGAATCCAGGAGGCGCTCCGCGATGGCCGCCTTGCCAAGGGCGCGCGCGGTAAGGCGCAACGCCTTTTCCGGCACGGGAAGGAGCCAGGGACGCTTGCCCAACGCCTGGGCGAGTCGCTTCAAGAGTTCCGTCGTCGACACGTCCTCCCCGTCGGCAAGCAAAAAAAGCCGGTTTTCCACGTCCGCGCGGGAAAGATCCACGCAGAGCGCGAGAAAACTCACCAGATTTTCCAGCGCGACGAAGGAACGCCGGTTTCGCGTCGCGTCCAAAGGCAGGGGAAGATTCCGGCGCGCCCAGCGCAAAAGCGCGGCGAAATTGCCCTTCACGCCAGGCCCATAGACGAGCGGCGGACGAACCCGCGCGATCGCCATGCCGGTTTCACGGCCAATCGCCAGCAAACCCTGCTCCGCCTCCCACTTGGAAATGGCGTAGGCATCGACCGGCGCGGCGATATCCACTTCGGAAAAAGGCGGACGGCCAGTGGTATTTTCTCCATTGACCTTGATTGAACTGACGAACACGAAACGCCGCGCGCCCAAAGCGGCAGCCTGACGAGCCAGATTCAGCGTCCCGCCGACATTGATCCGGCGAAACTCGCCCAACGGATCGGCGAGCCGCTCCCGCATCACATGCGCCCGTCCGGCCAGGTGCGCCACGGCCTCGCACCCTTCCAACGCCGCCCGCCAATCGGTTTTTTCGTCGATGTCGCCAACCGCCACTTCTCCGCGCCCCGCCCCGATGCCGGACAAGGAACGCATCGCGCGCGCGACCTCATGCCCCTTCGCCTCCAGGTCGGCGCTCAACGCCCTGCCGATAAAGCCATTGGCTCCGGTTACCAGTATTTTCACACGCGCTCCATCAACGAACGATAGATCTCCAGATGCTGACGGACGACTTCGCGGACATCGAAGGCTTCTTCCGCCAAGGCGCGCCCCGCCTTGCCCATCGCTTGCAGGCGTTCCCGGTCGTCCAGGAGCGCGCCTATCGCCTCCGCCAGGGCGGCGGCATCGCGCGGCGGCACGAGCAGGCCCGTGACGTTTGGGGTGATGGCGTCGCGGCAGCCGGGCACATCGGTCGTCACCACGGCGCGTCCGCAGGCTTGCGCCTCCATCAGCGCCCTGGGCATTCCTTCATGGTAGGAAGGCAAGACGACCAAGGAAGACATTTTCAGCACTTCCGGCATATCGGAACGATAACCAAAGTATTCCACCACGCCTTCAGCAAGCCATTCGTCGATGTTCGCCTCCGTCAAGGAAGCCGGATTGCCTGGATCCGGCTCCCCAACCAGCGCGAAACGCGCCTCGCAACCGTTTTGCCGCAACCGGCGCGCCGCCTCGACGAATTCCAGAATTCCTTTATCTTTCAACATCCGGGCGGGCAGTATGACCAGTGGCATCCCATCCGGCAGCGGGCTGGCGGCATAATCCGCCAAATCCACGCCCGCGCCGCGAATCAGGCAAATCTTTTCCGCAGGCAAGACCGCCAGACGCGCGATACATTGAGCGTTATCCGTATTCTGGAAAATCGCGCGTAAATTGGGATGCCCCAAAGCCATGCGGTAAAGCAGCCCCACCAAAAACCTGATCAGGCTTGCCTTGAAGCCCTGGCGGGAAAAGACGAAACCCAGACCCGGAACCGCCGCGACCACGGCGGGAACGCGCGTCAGGCGCGCGGCAATGCCGCCATAGAGGACAGGTTTTATCGTTACCAGATGCAATAAATCCGGCTTTATCTTGTGGAAAAGCCGGATCAAACGCCAGAACGCCGCGATTTCCGGGAAAAGGCGCGTCCCGCTGCGCGTCATCGGCAAGGGATGCCAGGCAAACCCATGCGCGCGTATCACTTTCGTTTTATCGCTTTCCGGCGTCGCCACATGCACATCGAACCCCGCCGCCCGCGCCGCTTGCGCGATTTGCAGGCGATGCGAGAGAAAATAACCCGCGTCGTTGAGAACGAACAGGAGCTTTGGCATCGGATGATTTCTTCAATTATTCAGGGTTTTCAAGGAGATTGCTCCAGTTTTTCAGGCGTGGATAATGTCGCGTGAAATGGCAGCGCCAGACACGCGCCCAGGATTAGCCAGAAAATCCGCTGGTAGAAAATTTCATGAACGGCGCCAAAAATCGCAAAGACGCCCAGCAACATGAAAATGGCGAGATGCTTTTCCTTGCCAAAACGGATCAGCCGCGCGCGCCAGGTAAATGCCCAGAGCCTGAAAAACGCCGTAAACAAAATCAAGGCGCCGGCCAGCCCGAATTCCGCCAGGATCCAAATCGGCGTGCAATGAATGATAATGGGCTTCTCGAACCAAAGCGGGCTTTTTTCGATGAATACGCCCAATCCAGCGCCCAGCAAGGGAGCATCCCGCCACATTTCCAGGCCGCGCATGATGCTGGCCCAACGCTCAGTATCGCTTGATTCTCGAATAAAACGAGGAGGAAGATATCCTTGCAATTGTACTTGCGGTTGTGCTTGCGCGACAAACCAAGGGAATATCCAAATAAAAGCCGCCCATATGAGCGCCGCCCACATGAGACTGATAAAGAGCGCGCGCCGATCAACAAGTTTTGTCATCCCGGCAAAGGCAAGCAAAATGACTGCGGTGCCAACTCCCGCGCGGGAAGCGCTCAAGATCAAGCCGGTCAGGATAACGCCGTGCAGAAAAACAAAACGCCGGTTTCTTCCCGCCAATGCTGTCTGGCCTGGCAGTTGCCCGGTCTGGCGGCGGAAGAAAGCGAGGAGCAACACGGAACAGGCCAGCATCTGAAAAGCAAAGGCATTCCGGTTACCCGCATAACCCTCGAAATTCAGCGG